>JAIPDD010000083.1 GCA_021737875.1 Sulfuritalea sp. | reverse complement strand
GTGTATGATGCTTTGCAAGATTTCATTGACGAAGGCTTGCATGCCTTGGCCATTGAGACCGAATACCCCGCTCAAAACGCACCGAAAGAAACCGAATGAAGAAACAGTTTGTCTTGGCCGCCGTAGCCGCCATTTTTGCTACCTGCGCAACCGGCGTGATGGCGCAAAACGTTGCCGTTGTGAATGGCAAAGCCGTTCCTAAAGCCCGTATCGAAGCATTGGCGCAGCAAGTCGCCCGCTCCGGCCGCCCTGTAACCGCAGAGATGCAAGGCCAGTTGCGCGAGGAAGTGATCGCCCGTGAGATCTTTACCCAAGCCGCCCAAGCCCAAGGTTTAGACGCCACCGACGACTTCAAAATGCAAATGGAGTTAACCCGCCAGTCGCTTTTAATTCGCGAGTTGTTTACCTCGTACCAAAACAAAAATCCGATCACGGATGCGGAAATGAAAGCCGAATACGACAAGTTTGCTGTGGCTAACAGCGGCAAAGAGTTCAAGGCCCGCCACATCTTGGTAGAAAAAGAAGACCAAGCCAAAGCCATCATTGCCCAGCTGAAAAAAGGCGGCAAGTTTGAAGAAATCGCCAAGAAGTCATCTAAAGACCCAGGCTCTGGCGCCAAAGGCGGCGACCTCGACTGGGCCAGTGCCAGCAGCTACGTTAAAGAATTCTCAGACGCCTTGGCCGTTTTAGGCAAAGGAAAAACCACTGAGACACCAGTAAAAACCCAGTTTGGTTTCCACATCATTCGCTTGGACGACGTGCGCGACGCGCAACTCCCAAAGTTTGAAGACGTCAAACCCCAAATTTCTCAGCAGTTAATGCAACAAAAAATGGGCAAATACCAAGAAGAGCTTCGGTCTAAAGCGAAGGTTGAATAAAAAGAACGCGGCTAGTCCGCGTTTTTTTATGTCAACGTTGTCCAGGCCCATAAAGCGCCTAAGAGCAGTGGCTGGTGCAACATATAAAAGCTCAAACTCCATCGGCCTAAAACTGCCAATTGGGGCAATAAAGGCAAGCGAACCAAAGCGAGCTTTTGTGACAGAGGGCTAGCGAGCCACCACTGCGTTGCCGCCATCCCCCACCACATCAGCGCCAACCACGGCACCAAGGGAACGTAATCCTCGGTGATGGGCTTCACGCTAATCCAACCTATCCAATTGAGCGGCTTAGTGTTCCAAGCGGGGCTAAGCCAGCCCGAATCAAACGCCCAAGGCGTTAAGAAGTAAGTGGCCCACACCAAGGCCCCCAAAAGCCATAACCAACGGCCCCAAGACGCGGTAAGCCGAACGATCAGCAACATCACCGCCATACCGTGCAAAACGCCAAAGTAAATAAAACTGCTCGGGAACATCAGCGCGGAGCCTAAAGACACCAGAGAGGCGCACCCCGCAATTTGCAACCACCGAACCCCAAAGCGACGCCAGCTTTGGCCTTGGTGAAAAGCCAGCGCCTGCCCCGCGCCAGCGCACAGCAAGAATAGGCTCAAAATACAACTGCGCTGCCAAGTCCACAGCGGATCAGCGTAAAAGTTAGCAGATAAAAAACCCGCGTTACTGAGATCGAAACACCCATGAAAAACGGCCATCCACACCAAGGCGAAGCCGCGTAGCGCGGCGACTGCTTCTATTCGGTGTGGGTTCATGCGCTTTTTAGGAACTACGGGCTGAAGCGCTCGAAAAATTGAGCGGGTGAGAGTATTTCGACTCCCTTAAATGTTTTCACTACCCTCAAATCTGGGTCGCCAGAAATAAGGATGCTTGCCCCTGAATCGATCGCAAGCTCAATGAATTTGTCATCCGTTTTGTCTCGACTTACCGATACCGCCGCCGATACTTCAAAGCGTTGGATGGATTGTGCAATCTTGGCCAGGTGTCGTAAGCGGCCAGAATCGCCGAAATAGCGGTCAAATTTTGGCCGAGCAATGCGGGTTTCAAGTTCATGCCAAGTGTCTTTATTCTGCGCAATTACAAAATGCTCGACGGCGAGTGCGAGAACTTGTGCGGTCTTCGATTGTGGAAGTAAGCCCGCACTAATCAAAACATTGGTATCGATGACGATGTAAGCGAGTTCAGTCTTCATTAAGCAAACGCATTACATTGTCTTCGGTTACCCCCTCTTCGGCGGCTGCGTTGCTCATTTTTGAAAGGTGAAGTCGCATGGAGTCCCCTGCGTCTTTGCCACGCAGGGGGTAGGTTTCACTAATGAGCGCAGCAACATGAAACGGGATGGTTTGGGTCGTCGCTTGGTAATCTTCATACGACAGAACGACTGCGACCGGGCGACCCCGGCGCGTAACCGCGACAGGTTGCCGCTGTGAAGCGTCGATAAGTGTCCCAAACTGGTTTTGGGCCGCAAGAGAAGTCATTGTGAGCATATTCTTCGCTCCTTGGTTTAGGTATTACAGCCATTATAGCTGTTTCATCCGTTTTAGGTGAAAAGACTACTCACTCTTTTTGCGTAAGTGACAAGGTTCTCGTGAGGCTTGGCTTTGTCCAAAAGCGGCGTGTCAAAGTGCTCACATAGACCTGAAAGAACAAATGCGCCCACACTTGCATCAGCAGCACAGGGTGAAGACCCACCAAACCAATCGGCGTCACCCAGAATGATCGCCAATGCATCTATATCGCGTGAAGCTAGTTCAGCAATTTCAGATTCAGTATGTCTTCCGATACCTTGAGCATGTAGCGTTTTGCGCATGTTTTTCCAAACGAATGCACGAATAAATGGGCGAATTAATGCAGGCGCAGACTTAAAAAAAGTTGCAGCTGCGACTTTGAAATTTCCATCGTTCATCCAACGGAAATACACACTAGCAAAGTACAAGTGTTCTTCGCACATTTTTTCTACTGCCCAAGTGACGCCTTTTTGTTGTGGGCTCAGATGCGCATCAAAATCAAAGCCATATTTTTTCTCAAGATGGAATCTGATAAATGTTGAGTCGGACACTATTACACCGTCATCAACAATAAATGGGCGTTTACCTTTAGGGCCAACTTTTGGACTACTCCCCAATTCTTCTATTGCGAAAGGTTGGCCTGCCAACTTCAACAACAACATCGCTTTCATCACAAAAGGGCTCGCGTCAGGTAGCCCAAAGGCAGGGCTAAATGTATGTAAAGTAATCATCTGATCTTTCAAAAGTAAAAGTATTCATTAGTACGCGAGCGCATTCTTTCCTCGAACTATAACTTCAATCAAATGAACGATTTTTCAAATAACATTAATTATTTATTTAAAATTCTACGCCGCCGTGTATCAAGCACACCTCCCGCGCAAAAAGCCTGGCCAAGGTTGCAATACTAGGGTCGTCTCACCCAACCCACTTGCGAGCGTTGTGCCACAAATGCATCCAAGGGCTTGCGGTGTTAGTGTCCAAAGGCGACCAGCTCATCTGGATAGACCGAAACACGCGCTCGGGGTGCGGCATCATGGCGGTGAAGCGGCCGTCGGCCGTGGTGACTGCCGTTAAGCCGCCCGGGCTGCCGTTGGGGTTGAAGGGATAGGCTTCGGTGGCAGCGCCTGCGTTGTCTACAAAGCGCATCGCTGCGATGGCTTTGCTGGCGTCGCCGCGGTGTTGGAAGTTGGCAAAGCCTTCGCCGTGGGCCACAGCAATCGGTAAACGTGCGCCGGCCATGTCTTGTAAAAATAGCGAGGGCGATGGCAAGACTTCGACCATGGAGAAACGGGCTTCAAAGCGCTCGCTTTGGTTGGCGGTAAACCGGGGCCAATGTTCCGCGCCCGGAATAATGTCGGCCAACTCTGCAAACATTTGGCAGCCGTTACATACCCCCAAACCAAAAGTATCTTTGCGGCCAAAGAATCCTTGGAACTGGTCGGCCAGGGCTTTGTTGAAGGTGATGGAGCGGGCCCAGCCGATACCGGCGCCCAAAGTATCGCCATAGCTAAAGCCGCCACACGCAACCACCCCTTGAAAATCAGCCAGCTTCGCGCGGCCACTTTGCAAATCCGTCATGTGCACATCAAAGGACTCAAAGCCCGCTTGGTCAAACGCATACGCCATCTCCACGTGGGAGTTCACGCCCTGCTCGCGCAAGACGGCCACCTTGGGCCGGTGCAACATCAAGGCGGGTGCGTTCAAAGACATTGGCACATGAAAGTGCAAACCCGGATCGCTGAGCGCACCGACGCTGGCGTGTTCCGCGTCAGCGCAGGCGGGGTTGTCGCGTTGTTGGCAAATTTTCCAACTCACGCTGTCCCAGACTTGCTGCAAATCGGTTAACGCGTCCTTGAATATCGGCTTGGCGTCGCGCCAAATTTGCAACTCGGGGCTGACTTGGGTTTTACCAATCACATGGCTGTGTTTTGACAAGCCATGGGTGCGCAGGGTTTGCATTACCGCGTTGCGGTCTTCGGTTCGAATTTGCAACACCACGCCCAACTCTTCGTTGAACAAGGCTTTAAGCGATAACTCGTTTCGCCGACCGCTTACCTGCCCCGCCCAGTTTTTGCTGTCACCAACATCCATTCGGCTATCCGTTACGCCATCGCCTTCGGTCACCAACATGTCGATATTGAGCGCCACGCCGACCCGGCCCGCAAACGCCATTTCAGCCACCGCAGCCACCAAGCCGCCGTCGCTGCGGTCGTGGTAGGCCAGAATTTTTTTCTCAGTTCGCAAAGCGTTTACCGCATCGACCAAAGCCACCAAGTCGTGGGCCACATCCAAATCAGGAACCTGGTCACCGACTTCGTTGAGGGTTTGGGCCAAGATGCTGGTCGCCATGCGGTTTTTTCCGTGGCCTAAATCCACCAGCACCAGCGTAGTGTCTAAGCCCGATTGCAATTGCGGGGTGAAGGTGCCACGCACATCGGCCAAGCTTGCAAACGCGCTCACTATCAAAGACACCGGCGAGGTGACTTTTTTAGCTCCGTCGTCAGATTGCCATTGGGTTCGCATAGACAGCGAGTCTTTACCCACGGGAATAGACACTCCCAACGCGGGGCAGAGTTCCAAGCCCACGGCTTTGACGGTGGCGTAAAGCGCCGCGTCTTCGCCCGGCTCGCCGCAAGCAGCCATCCAATTGGCAGAAAGTTTCACGCGGGACAGCTCTATCGGCGCGGCCAACAAATTCGTAATCGCCTCGGCCACCGCCATACGGCCTGAAGCTGGCGCGTTCACCGAAGCCAAGGGCGTGCGCTCGCCCATGGACATGGCCTCACCTGCAAAGCCTTTGAAGTCTGCCAAGGTCACAGCGCAGTCGGCCACAGGCACTTGCCAAGGGCCAACCATTTGGTCGCGGTGCGTGAGGCCCCCAACCGTGCGGTCGCCAATGGTGATTAAGAAACGTTTAGACGCGACGGTGGGGTGAGACAAGACTTGGATCACGGCTTTTTCTAACACCACATCGGTTAAATCCAGAGGCGCAAATTCGCGATGTATGGAGCTCACATCGCGGTGCATCTTGGGTGGCTTACCGAGCAAGACGTTCATCGGCATATCCACCGGCGACTGTTCCGCACCATCAGCCAAGACCAGTTGGCGCTCTTCGGTAGCGACACCGACCACCGCAAACGGGCAGCGCTCGCGCTCGCACAGGGCCGTAAACAACGCCAAGGACTCTGGCGCAATCGCTAAGACGTAGCGCTCTTGGCTTTCGTTGCACCAAATTTCTTTAGGCGCCATGCCGCTTTCTTCCAAGGGCACAGCCCGCAAGTCAAACCGAGCGCCGCGCCCGGCGTCGTTGGTTAACTCTGGAAAGGCGTTGGAGAGCCCACCGGCACCAACGTCGTGGATTGCCAAAATCGGGTTACCCAAAGCACCACTTCCTTTGCCTGCCGCTTTACCTTCACCCAATATCCAACACTGGTTAATCACCTCTTGCGCCCGGCGTTCAATTTCGGGGTTGCCGCGTTGTACCGAATCAAAATCCAACTCGGCCGCGTTCGCGCCCGTGGCCATGGAACTGGCCGCACTGCCGCCCATGCCGATGCGCATGCCGGGGCCGCCGAGTTGAATCAGCAAACTTCCCGCAGGAAATGCAATCTTGTGGGTCTGGGTGGAATCAATTACGCCCAGGCCGCCCGCGATCATGATGGGCTTGTGGTAGCCGCGCTGAACGGTGTCGGTGGAGCTTTGTACGCTTTGTTCAAATTCGCGGAAGTAACCCAACAAATTGGGGCGGCCAAACTCATTGTTAAAGGCAGCGCCACCGAGCGGGCCTTCGGTCATGATTTGCAGCGGGCTGGCAATATGCGCGGGCTTCCCAAAGGGTTCTTCACCCTCACCCGGCCACAATTTAGACACCGTAAAACCTGACAAGCCCGCTTTGGGCTTGGAGCCCCGACCGGTTGCGCCTTCGTCGCGAATTTCTCCGCCTGCGCCGGTTGACGCTCCGGGGAATGGGGAAATTGCGGTGGGGTGGTTGTGCGTTTCCACCTTCATCAAGATATGGTTTATTTCCGCTGACTTTTCATAAGCGGGAGACGCCATGCCCGTAGCATTAAAACCTGGGGCCGCTTTAGCAACAAAGCGCTCCACCTCAACCCCCTCCATTACCGAGGCGTTGTCGGAATACGCAACCAGCATGTGCGCCGGATGGGTTTGGTGGGTGTGGCGGATCATGCCGAACATGCTGCTAGGCTGGGCCACGTCGTCCACAGTGAATTCGGCGTTAAAAATCTTGTGGCGGCAGTGTTCGCTGTTGGCCTGCGCGAACATCATGAGTTCTACATCGGTGGGGTTGCGTTTCAAGCCGGTAAACGCATTGACCAAGTAGTCCATCTCATCGTCAGCCAACGCCAAGCCAAAGCGAACATTGGCGTCCTCCAAGGCGGCGCGGCCGCCTTGAAGAATGTCACAAAAATCCATCGCCGCAGCGGGCAAGGAGGCAAACATGGCCTGTGCTTGTTCCCGCTTGGCAAACGCACTCTCGGTCATGCGGTCCTGCAGCGTATCGGCCAAGGCCTGCCACTGCGCGGGCGTCAAGGTATTTTTAGAGAGCAGCCCCGTTTTGAGGTTCAGGTAGTACTCGACCACGCGCTCAACCCTTTGGACAGCAAAACCGCAGTTGTGGGCAATGTCGGTGGCCTTAGAAGCCCAAGGCGAGACGGTTCCTAAACGGGGCGAGACCAAGACCAAAACGGCTGAATCGTTGGCAAGTTCACCGCCCTCAAAGGGTTCGCCGTAGCGCAATAAATCGGAAAGCTGGGTATTTAAAGCGGCGCTGGGGGCCGATGGGGTGGCAACCCAATGGACATAACGGGCTGAAACCCCAGAGACTTTGTCGTGGACACTTTGGAGTGCTTTGAGAAGTTGTTGTGCGCGAAAGCGGCTTAGAGCGTTGCCGCCATTGAAAGAGGAAAGATGCAGGGTCACTGTGGGGGCTTCAATGGGTCGGTCAAAACGGTAGGGGGAATGGTCTGCATTTTAACTGGCGGCTTAACCGTGGGCTCTCAGGGGATTGGCACCAATGGGATAATCGCTCCCCATGACTATCACTTACAAAGACGCCCAAGGCATCGCAGGTATGCGCGTTGCGGGCAAACTGGCATCCGAGGTTCTTGACTACCTCACCCCTTTTGTCCAACCGGGGGTAACGACCAACGCACTCGACAAGCTCGCGTACGACTACATTGTTGACATCCAGGGCGGTATTCCCGCCCCTTTGAACTACACCGGCGGGGGCAATACGCCCTACCCTAAGTCCATTTGCACCTCTGTGAACCACCAGGTTTGCCACGGGATTCCCAATGACAAAGCGCTTAAAAAAGGCGACATTGTGAACATCGACGTGACCGTGATTAAAGACAGTTGGCATGGGGACACCAGCCGCATGTTTATGGTGGGCGACGTGTCTATCGCCGCTAAACGCCTTTGCTCGATTACCTACGAAGCGATGTGGCACGGGATCAAGATGGTCAAGCCGGGAATTCATTTGGGCGATATTGGGTTTGCAATTCAAAAATTCGCCGAAGGCCATGGATTTAGCGTCGTTAGAGAATTTTGCGGCCACGGCATTGGGCAGGTTTTTCACGAAGAGCCGCAGGTTTTGCATTACGGCCGCCCTGGAACACTGGAAAAATTGGTGGAAGGAATGACCTTCACGATTGAGCCGATGATTAACGCGGGTAAAAAAGAAATCAAAGACGGCCCAGAAAAAGACCACTGGACCATCGTGACCCAAGACCGCTCACTTTCCGCGCAATGGGAGCACACCATTTTGGTCACGCCCACAGGTTATGAGGTCATGACACTCTCAGCCGGAAGCCCGCCGATTCCGAGTTTTGTGCCTGCCCAAGTGGCCTAAGGCAGCGGCTTTTTCTTAGTGCGCGTCGTATGACTGAAATACAAGCACTACGTGCTAACTACCGCGCTCTAAAACTTCAGACAATTGCGCGCCTTCAAGAATCCAGCTTTTCTGCTCGAGGGATTCATAAAATTTTGCACCAGCTCTCGGGCTTGGCTGATAGCTTGCTAACCCAACTCTGGGAGCAAGCCGGTTTGGGAGCGCCATTGGCCTTGCTCGCGGTGGGCGGGTTTGGCCGCGCGGAGTTGTTTCCCTATTCGGATGTGGATGTCGTAGTGTTGCTTCCCGATGGGGAGTCACTTGAAACGAACAGCGCCTTAAAAATAAAAATTGAAGCGTTTATAGGCAGTTGCTGGGATGCGGGTTTGGAGATCGGTTCCAGCGTTCGAACGGTCAAAGACTGCTTGGCCGAGGCCGCTAAAGACGTCACCGTTCAAACCGCCTTACTCGAATGCCGCAGAGTCACGGGCGACGCCCAACTTGTTTCTCAATTCACCACGGCGTTTTTTACAGACCTCGACCCCAAGGCTTTTTTTGTAGCGAAAACGTTGGAAATGCGCCAGCGCCATACCAAGTTTGAAGACACGCCGTACGCGCTGGAGCCGAACTGCAAAGAGTCGCCCGGCGGTATGCGCGATTTGCAGATCATTTTGTGGGTAGCTAAAGCGGCGCAGCTGGGCCGAGATTGGAAGAGCCTGGCGCAAAGCGGTTTAGCGACGGCGTTCGAGATCAAGCAAATTCAAAACAACGAATCCCTGCTGTATTTGATTCGAGCGCGTTTGCATATGACGGCCCAGCGGCGCGAGGACCGTTTGGTTTTTGATTTGCAAACGCCCGTCGCCGAAACCTTCGGCCACCAAGCCAGCACGCCCAAGCCGGGAAAACGCGGCATGGTCCGCGCCAGCGAAGCTTTGATGAAGCAGTATTACTGGGCTGCCAAAGCAGTCACCCAGCTCAATCAAATTTTGCTGATGAACATTGAAGA
>JAIPDD010000082.1 GCA_021737875.1 Sulfuritalea sp. | reverse complement strand
GGGTGCGCTGATAGCCTGCGTTGGCACCCTGAAACTGGCTGCCGTGCGGATTGCTGACATTCTGGAGTCGCCGCCACGCAGTACACCGAAGGTGGCCGGCTAAGGGCATACCTTCCCACTTAGGCCACCCAAATGTTCCTCAGATGTTCCCCAGGCAACTTTTGTAATCTGTAAGGTGATCATCCCCTAGAACCAATGACATAGCAGTTGCTCAGATTGAAACTAAAAAATAAGTGTCTTTAAAAATCAACTACAAAAATTCCCGTCATCCCCTACCAATAGCTTTCTTATCGGGGCGGGCAAGCCCAAGTCGGGCCATTGTTGGGATGAAACCCATGTCCCCGATAGGTCGTCAAACGCAGCGCCGACATCCACCCGAAGCCGCCAGGGATGAAGGTGTAAATCTTTGTGCGTGAGGACATGCAAAAAAGGATGCATCGGCTCTAAACGCTCTCGCCAAATCTCAGGGATGGCTTGTACTAAAGACGCTTCGCTGTCAAACCACGGAAGGCAAAACAAACCCGCCCAGACCCCTGGCGCTGGCCGCTGGCTGAGAAAAACATCGCCCCGTTCGGTATCAGCCCAGAGCAAATAAACCGTTTGGCTTGAGCGTTTAAGTTTGCGTGTTTTCACCGGATAGCGCTGTGGGTTGCCTTGGGAGTTTGCAAGGCATAGCGACATCACAGGACATTGCGGACACGCAGGGTTTTTTGGCAAACACAGCGTCGCACCCAAATCCATCATGCCTTGGGTGTAACGTGGCATCGCAATGGTCGCATTGGTCGCATTGGGCAACAACTCAGCCGCAGCCCTCCACAAATGGCGCTCCTGACTCGCTAGTGCCAAATCACCATCAAAACCCAAAACGCGCGTTAAGACCCGCTTGACATTGGCATCCAAAATAGCAACCCGCTCGCCAAAGCACAAAGAACTTATCGCAGCGGCTGTGGATGGGCCAATCCCAGGGAGTTGCTGTAATTCGAGTGCAGTTTTGGGAAACATGCCGCCCCATTGATGAACCACGGCCTGGGCACAGCGATGGAGATTTCTGGCTCGGCTGTAATACCCCAAGCCGCTCCACAACCCCATGACGTCATCCAAGCTAGCCGCAGCCAGCGCCTCAACGTTCGGAAGCCTTTGCAAAAACCGATCGAAATAACCCATCACCGTGACCACCTGGGTTTGTTGCAGCATGATTTCAGACAGCCAAACGCGGTACGGATCTTGGGTGTTTTGCCAAGGCAGGTCGTTCCTGCCATGCACTTTTTGCCAAGCAACGATGTGCTCAGCGAATTGCCATCGCTGTGATGAGGCTGTCACGGTTTTTGGCATGTGGGGCAATAAAAAGTAGCACGTTGGCCCTGGCGAATCATGCGAATCGCGGTCCCGCACACCCGACAGCTTTCGCCTTGGCGGGCGTACACCGCGGCCTCTAATTGAAAGTAACCCGATTCCCCGTGGGCGTTTGAAAAGTCTTTCAGGGTACTGCCCCCTTTTTCAACAGCCCGCGCGAGCACAGTGCGAATGGCCTCGCGCAAACGCTCTACCCGCTGTCGGCTTATGCGCAGGGCCCGGGTGGTTGGGCGAATACCTGCCAAAAACAAGGCCTCTGACGCATAAATATTGCCAACGCCTACTACCACCTCACCCGCCAAGAGCACTTGTTTAATGGGTGCCTTGCGCTGCTTCAAAGCGCGTTGAAAATCAGCGAGTAAGAATTCTTCGCCTAAGGGTTCAACGCCTAACCTACCTAATAATTTCTGGGCTTGGGGGCTTTGCTCATCTGGCGCAAACACCACCGCGCCAAAGCGCCGTGGGTCGTTTAAACGCAACACGCCTTGGGTAGTTGCTAGATCAAAATGATCATGCTTTCCCATGGCACGGGTCTGATCACCAAATGTGAGGCTGCCAGACATGCCCAAATGCATCAGCAGCAATCCCTGCTGAAGGTCTATCAAAAGGTATTTTCCCCGGCGCCTGACCCCAAGAATCCGCTGCCCAAGCAACACGCCGAGTTGGCAACCCAAAGGCCATCGCAAAGGCTTGCCTAAGCGCACGGACTGAACCGTCGCGCCGGTAATCCTTTCGGCAAAACTAAGGCGGGTAACTTCAACTTCGGGCAGTTCAGGCATAGATACAGGGGGTTAATGGCTTGGATTATTATGGTCTGATGTCACGCTCTCTTCGATCGACCACCCAAGCGCTCTTTCTTTGCGCTTTTTTCTTGTCTGCGGGGAGCTCCTTGGCAGCGCCTTCTGAGGCAGAGCGATCCGAGCTGAACGCTGAACTTTTTTTCCAATTGTTGCTCAGCGACCTGAGCTTGCAAAACGACGACCCCGTCAGTGCCTTTAGCCTCATGCTCGATGCGGCCCGAAAAGCCCACGATCCCCGCTTGTATGAGCGCGCGGTGGAATTGGCCCTGCGCGCGCGTGACGCCAATGGCGCCCTCAATGCGGCCAACGCGTGGCAGCGGGCTTACCCCAAATCACCAGACGCCGATCGCTATTTGCTGCAACTCCTGATTGGACTCAACCGGGTTGAAGAGACAGGCTTGCCTTTGCAACGCAGCTTGGCAAATATTCCTGCGGCGCAAAGAGCCGTGGCCATCACCCAATTGGCACGTCTTTTTTCCCGCGCCACCAATAAAAAATTAGCAGCCGATATCTTGGAAAAGTATTTACAGCCCGATCTGCGCAATACCCACTTTGCTGCACCGGCTTGGGCAGCAGTGGGCCAATTGCGCTTGCTTGCCGATGACAAGGCTGCGGCCCTGAGCGCCGCACAAAAAGGGGCACAAGCGCAGCCAGAATTTGAAGAGGTCGCGCAGCTGGCATTGAATTTATGGGACTTTCAAACCGCCACTGTTCAATCGCTGCTCAAGCCTTACTTTTCGGGGAAGCCTTCCGCTGAAATGCGCATGGCTTACGTCCGAAAATTGCTCGATACCCAAGCCTATGGCGATGCATTGAGCCAGTTGGAGTTGTTGTGTTCCGAAAAGCCAACGTTCGCAGACGCTTGGCTGTTGCGCGGCTCGATTGAGTTGGAAAAGAAAATGTATGCAGGGGCTGAAAAGTCGCTTTTGGTCTATTTGGCGTTGAATCCAGAGTCCCCTGCAAGCGCAACCGATGCTGAGACTGGGACCATGGCACGGGGCGTCGTCCAAACGTATTTTTTACTCTCTCAAATTGCAGAAATCAAAAAAGATTTCAAAGAAGCCCAAGCCTATTTAGCGCGGATTAAAAGCGCACCTGACGCTGCCAAAATTCAATTGCGCAGGGCGCTGCTCTTAGGCAAGCAAGGCCAGTGGGATGAGGCCCGAACGCTGATACGCAACTTGCCAGAAACACAAGCCGATGACAGCCGCTTCAAGATCAACGCCGAATTGCAACTCTTGCGGGAGCACCATCAAGACCGACAAGCCTACCGATTGATAACCGAAGCCTTGCAACGTTTTCCCGGTGATCCTGATTTCACCTACGAGCTGGCCATGTCCGCTGACAAATTGGGCCGATCCGGCGAGATGGAAAAAATCCTGCGGGCATTGATTGCCGCCAAACCCGACTACTACGCAGCCTACAACGCCCTAGGTTACGCGTTGGCAGACCGCAATACCCAACTCATTGAGGCAAGAACGCTCATCAACAAAGCCTTGGAATTCGCCCCCAATGATCCGTTTATTTTGGACAGTTTGGCCTGGCTGGAGTTTCGCAGCGGCAATCTGCCTTTAGCCTTGTCCATCTTAGAAAAAGCGTTTCAAGCTCGCCCAGATGCAGAAATTGCAGCGCACTTGGGCGAAGTCCATTGGAGCTTGAACCAACGCGAACAAGCCCAACGCATTTGGAAACAAGGCCTTGAACTCAACCGGGACAATGAAACGCTCAAAAGTACGATCCGTCGTTTACCCGGAAAACTATGAGCGGCAGGGATTCCAAAGCCATGGATTCCAAGGCCATGTTTTGGCGGGCAGGATGGCTCAGCATCCTCCTCTTTCTCACAGCGTGCAGTTCGGCGCCCATTGTTCAGCCCTCTGCCCAAAGAAATGACAACCACTGGCAGGGCCGCTTGGCGCTCAAAGTAGAAGGGCCCTCAGCCCAAGCATGGACGGCTTTTTTTGAACTCGACGGTAACCCTGAGCGCGGCAGCTTGGTCTTGAGCAGCCTGTTTGGAACCCGATTAGCGCGCATGCAGTGGAGCCCGAACTCAGCGAGCTTGCAAACCCCCAACGAAACCCTGCAGTTTTCCTCTCTTGAGGCCATGGCGACACACCACACTTCCAGCCCCATACCAGTTGCGGCCCTGTTTTCCTGGCTGCAAGGGCAGCGATTTGACGTCAAAGGGTGGGACGTGTCACTGGACCAGCTCCCACAAGGCCGGCTCAGCGCCCTCCAGCGCGGCCCTGCCAATGCCTTGACGGAACTTAAAGTTATTCTCGAACGCTGAAGTTGCCAATGCAGTCGCTTTACGACCTCCCCGCCCCTGCAAAGCTCAATCTGTTTTTGCACATCACAGGCCAACGCGCCGACGGCTACCACTTGCTGCAGTCGGTGTTTATGCTGTTGGACTGGTGCGATCAGCTCAACTTTGACGTTCGCAACGATGGCAGCATCAGCCGCGAAGACCTGAGCTGGGCGCTGCCTGAAGACGACTTGTGCGTTCGGGCAGCAAGAGCCCTGCAGCACGCCAGCCAATGCCCTTTGGGCGTTCACATTGGCATACGCAAGTCCGTGCCAGCCCAAGCCGGAATGGGCGGCGGGTCGTCTGACGCAGCGACCACTCTTTTGGCCCTGAATCGCCTTTGGAAACTCGATCTCTCCTTAGAAGCGCTGTCCGCAATTGGCCTCACACTGGGGGCCGATGTCCCATTTTTCCTTGGGGGCCATAACGCGTGGGTAGAGGGCGTGGGTGAAAAAATCACTCCGATTGCCTTGGCATCTGAACGCTTTGTGGTGCTTAAACCCGATGCGGGCCTCGAGACCCGTTTGATTTTTTCAGACCCGTCTCTCAAACGGGACACGGAACTTGCTATAATTTCAGGCTTCGCTACAAACGCTTTTGGCTTCGGTCGAAACGATTTGCAAGCCGTTGCCCAAAAGTTATGTCCTGGTGTTAACCAAGCCCTTGAGTGGCTTGCCTCCAAGGGCTTAAACGCAAGGATGACGGGCTCTGGAAGCGCAGTTTTTGCGCATCTGACCCACGATATTGATTTGCAAGATGCGCCACCTGCCATGCAAGTCAAATTGTGCCGAAGTCTAGAGATTCACCCTTTGCAGGGATGGGCACGCAGCGATGGTTTATCGGTGGGCAGCTTTTAGCTGTCAACCTGTGTAGGGGAATCGCCAAGTTGGTTAAGGCACTGGATTTTGATTCCAGCATGCGAAGGTTCGAATCCTTCTTCCCCTGCCAAATGTGTTGTCTTGCCATCGTGGCCAGTCAACTGCCCAAGAATCGACCGTCAACCCCATTTCCTCGCTGGAACCCACATGCAGGCACCTATTCCTCCTGACTTCATGGTTTTCACTGGCAATGCCAATCCTGGCATGGCCGCGGACATCGCTAATACCCTCGGAATTTCTCTGGGTTCCGCAACGGTAGGTCGTTTTTCCGACGGGGAAGTGGCAGTTGAAATCAACCAAAACGTCCGCGCCCGAGACGTCTTTGTGGTGCAAAGCACCTGCGCTCCTACCAACGAAAACCTGATGGAACTGCTCATCATGGTGGACGCCCTGAAACGGGCCTCGGCTGAGCGCATCAGCGCGGTGATTCCTTATTTTGGCTATGCGCGCCAAGACCGCCGCCCTCGCTCGACCCGCGTTCCCATTACCGCCAAAGTGGTCGCCAACATGCTGCAAGCTGCCGGTGTGTCACGGGTCCTGACCATGGATTTACACGCCGACCAGATCCAAGGCTTTTTCGATATTCCAGTTGACAACATTTATGCCTCCCCCGTACTTTTGGGCGATTTGCGCCAAAAGAACTACGAGGACTTGATTGTGGTGTCGCCAGACGTTGGCGGCGTGGTGCGCGCGCGCGCGCTGGCCAAGCAACTCAATTGCGACCTCGCCATCATTGACAAACGCCGACCCAAAGCCAATGTGAGTGAAGTGATGCACGTCATTGGCGAAATTGAAGGCCGCAACTGCGTCGTTATGGATGACATGATTGACACGGCGGGCACCCTGGTCAAGGCCGCAGAAGTGCTCAAGGCACGCGGCGCTAAAAAAGTCTATGCCTATTGCACCCACCCCATTTTTTCAGGTCCTGCCATTGAGCGTATTGCCAATGGCGATGCCTTGGATGAGGTGGTTGTCACCAATACGATACCGCTCAGTGATGCGGCGTCACATTGCAAAAAAATTCGCCAACTCACCGTGGCTCCGCTGATTGCAGAAACAATCATGCGCATTGCCAAGGGTGAGTCGGTAATGAGTTTGTTCTCGGACCAAGATAACCTTTTCTAACCGAGACAAAAAGCCGGGGCCGTGCCACGTTCTGTAGCAAATGGCCTCTTTTTAAAACTGGAGTCACACTGGTCGCGGTGGACTCTTTCAGGAGTAAGTTATGAAATTTGTCGCTTTTGAGCGCGCTAAGCAGGGCACGGGTGCGAGCCGCCGTCTCCGCATTACAGGTCGCACCCCGGGTATCGTTTATGGCGGTACCGCTGATCCTTTGAATATTGAGCTTGACCACAATGCCTTGTGGCACGCCATCAAGAAAGAAGCGTTCCACGCCTCTATTTTGGATATGGAAATCAATGGTGCTGAAAGCAAGGTATTGCTGCGCAACGTGCAGATGCACCCTTTCAAACAATTGATTTTGCACATCGACTTTCAACGTGTCGAAGCCAACACCACTTTGCACATGAAAGTGCCATTGCACTTCAGCGGCGAAGAAAATTCTCCTGCGGTGAAGTTGGATGCGTGCTTGATTAACCACGTGGTTACCGAACTCGAAGTGGCTTGCTTGCCTGCCGACTTGCCTGAGTTCATCGCGGTAGATTTGAGTTCCTTGAAAAAAGGAACTTCTTTGCACGCCAAAGACCTGACCTTGCCCAAAGGTGTTTCTGCTGTCGTTCGCGGCAAAGAAAATCCGGTCATCGTCTCCGTGGTCGCTCCTGCGGCTGAAGTGGTTGAAGCCCCCGTGGCTGCAGCAGCGCCTGCCGCCAAGGGCAAAGCCAAGAAATAAGCCTACGCTTTTTCTGATCCAAAGGCCTGCCCCTGTGATGGGGGCAGGCCTTTTTGCTTTGCGCAACCCACTTTTCGTCTACCATCGCATCCATGATTAAACTGATCGCAGGCCTTGGCAATCCTGGCCCCGAATACGAAAACACCCGCCACAACGCAGGATTTTTATACTTAGACGCGGTTGCACGCGAACTCAAAGTAGCGTGGGCCATGGACAAGAGTTACCACGCCTTGGTAGCCCGAACCACGGTCCATGGGGAGACGGTTTGGCTGCTCAAGCCGCAAACTTTTATGAACCTCTCGGGCAAGTCCGTGTCTGCACTCGCCCGGTTTTTCAAAGTGAAGCCCGATGAAGTCTTGGTGGTCCACGACGAGCTCGACATTGCGCCAGGCGAGGCCAAGCTCAAATTTGGCGGCGGCCATGCAGGCCACAACGGGCTGCGCGACATTCACGCCCAACTCGCGACAGGCGACTACTGGCGCCTGCGCCTTGGTATTGGCCACCCCGGCGACAAATTAGAAGTCGCCAACTGGGTATTGAAAAAACCGTCGATTGACCACCGGATTGCTTTAGAGCAATGCATCGACAGGTCCCTCAAGGCCCTGCCCGCTTTGTTGGCGGGCGATATGACCCAAGCCACGATGCTGATCCACACCAGCAAACCGCCCAGGCCGAAACCACCTCTGCCTGCCAAGCCGGAACTGGGAGCCACAGAACTTCCCCAAAGCGCGTCCACCCCTAGCGTCAAACCATGAGGAAAATCCACCTTGCTGTTTGGACGATAGCTTGCTTCACGGGGCTAGGAAGTGCGACTGCACAAACCCCCGTGTACAAATGCGCCAACCAATACAGCGACACGCTGTGCCCCCAGGCGGTAGTGGTCAACACCGATGATGCGCGAAGTTCGACAGAAAAATTGCACGCAGATGCCTCTGCCAAAAACACCGCTGCAACGGGAAAAGAACGAGAAAAGAAACGCCTCGCACAAAACGCTGTCTCGGTTAAAAAAGCGCCGAAGCCGCAGACCCGCAAAGTACGTCCAGAACCCGATAAAAAGCCCTTGGTTCTTCTCAGAAAACCCAAACTTCAAAGCAAAGAAAAGTCAGACGCCTTTGTAAGCCAGGTTCCTCCTGCCAAGGCAATACCGCCCTAAGTCGCAGCGGCGGATTGCAAGCGGCGGTATTTTTGCCACAGGGTTTCGCGGTCTTCTACAAATTCAGGGTGAATTGGAATACACGCTACCGGGCAGACTTGCACGCACTGGGGCTCATCGAAATGGCCCACGCACTCGGTGCATTTATGGGGGTCAATTTCGTAAATTTCTTTACCCATGTAAATAGCATCGTTGGGGCACTCTGGCTCGCAGACGTCGCAGTTGATGCATTCATCGGTAATGATCAAAGCCATGGCGGAACTTTCAAGACGCCGTTTGCACTTTGGCCTGCATACGCGACCACACCGCGGGGGCAACAAACTGCGCCGCATCGCCTTTGAGCAAGGCGATTTCTCTGACCAAGGTACTCGAAATGTGTTGGTAGCGGCTGTCAGGCGTTAAAAATACCGTATCGAGTTCGGGCACCAAGGCCCGGTTCATGCCAGCGAGCTGGCTCTCGAAGTCAAAATCCGTCACACTGCGCACCCCGCGCACCATGGCGGTTGCGCCGTAGAGCCGAGCAAACTCGGTCACCAAGCCTGCGAACGGCAGAACCTGGATGTTGCCCAAAGGCTGAACGACTTCTCTCACACAGTCGAGCCGCTCTTCCAATGTAAACAGCGTTTTCTTGTGGTGCGCGTGTGCCACGGCGACGATCACCGTACCAAACAATGCAGCTGCGCGTCGAATGATGTCTTGGTGGCCCAAGGTGATCGGATCGAAAGTTCCAGGGTAAATCGCAATAGGAGAAGAGGCCATGGATGAACTCCTGTTCAAGGCGCGAGCGCGGGCGTTAAGACGTGGGCATGCACTGCACCGGCCTTGAGGTAGCGGTGAACCGCCAAACCCAAAGGCGCAAGTTGTGCATCGCTCCATGCCGTGGGAGACTCTAAATACACAAACCCGTCTACGGCCACAGCGCGACTCGCAGCTGCAAGTGCGGGTTCAACCAGTGCCGAGTCAAAAGGCGGGTCAATAAAAATCACATGCAAGCTCGCTGGCGTCGCTT
>JAIPDD010000146.1 GCA_021737875.1 Sulfuritalea sp. | reverse complement strand
TGCTGCGTCTGCCATTTTGATGTGCTCCCACGGGGGAATATCAGCCGGGTTTAATCATGTTCTTCAGAACGCTGGCTACGCGTGCTGAATCATCGGAAACAATCATACGGATCAAAGCGACTTTATCGTCATACGTATTTGCAGTATCGAGCATTTCAGCAGAGATATTCGACTTCTTGGGCTTCATTTTCGCCTTCATTTCTTCCAGCGACTCGTTCGGTGACAATTCTCGGGTGGCCGATTCTTCTGCTTCTAGAGCAGCGGCCTCTGCTGCAACCGCGTCGGCCTGGGCTTGCTGAACTGCTACAGCAGCAGCTTCAGCGGCTTCTTTGTCACGGTTCATCATGTGCATCACAACCGGGCGAACCACGACCATCAAAAAGGCCACGAACAACAAACCTAAAAATCCAGATTTGATATTGGTCATGGTGGACTCGTCTTTATGCCATGGAACGCTCAAATCCATGGGAGCTTCAGGTTCAAATTTGGCCTGCACCACGCTCACCACGTCTTTACGCGCTTCGTCAAAGCCTACGACGCCACGCACGAGTTGTTGCATACGCTCCACTTCTTCAGGCGTGTAAGGGTTTGGTGTTGCGGGTTGGTCTTCGCCTTTGTCGTTTTTGGGTTGCGCCGTCGGTGGTCGCTCGTTAATCACCACGGCTACGCTCAGGCGTTGAATGCCACCCGTGGCGCTCTTCGTATGGCGAACAGAGCGGTCCATCTCATAGTTGCGGGTACTACGCGAAGCAATCGTGCTGCGCTCGTCCGATGTTGCAGCCGGCGTTCCCGTTCCATTAGCCGTAGGTGTCGCGGAATTTAAGGTCGTTGTAGGAGCGGCTGGGGCCGTGTTGGAAAGGGTTCCAGGAATACCTGAAGCCTCCTTGGCACTGTTGCGGTCTTCGCTATTGACTTCAGAGCGCGTTTTAGGGCCCTTGCCTTGGGTGTCAAAGTCTTCAACCGTGGTTTCAGTTTGGCTGAAATCAAGGCTCAGGTTCACTTGTGAGCGCACGTTAGAGTCCCCCACAATCGGCGCCAAAATTTCAATCACGCGGCGGCGGTAGAGTTCTTCCATCGCTTGCTTGTGTTTGGTTTGGCCTGCGTTCATGCCCATCGACGCTTCGGATTCTGCGTCGGTCATGAGCTTACCGACGTTATCCACCACCGACACATTGGCCGGTGTGAGCATCGGAATACTAGAAGCCACTAAATGGACAATCGCCTGCACCTGCATGGGGCTGACGCTGCGACCGGCTTGCGGTGTGACAACGATCGACGCTTTGGGTGGCGTTCGGTCGCGTACGAACACCGAGGGCTTGGTGGTTGCCAAGTGCACTCGGGCACTTTGAATCGAATCAATTTGTTGAATACTGCGGGCGAGTTCTTGCTCCATCGCAGAGTTGTATCGAACCTGCTCCATGAACTGGCTGGTGGTCATCGCAGACTGGTCTTTCAGCGAGTCCAAACCGGTCGCGGCTGTTTTGGGTAAACCTTTGGAAGCCAAGTAAATACGGGCTTCGTGGTAACGATTGGTGGGTACGGTAATTTGGCCGCTGCCCGCGTCAATCACGGGTTTAAATTCACCTAATTTCAGCGCTTCAAAAACAGCCTGTTGGTCGGCCTCAGTCACGCCAGTAACAACTGGGCGGTAGCTCGGCGCGTTGACCAAGGTATAGACCAATGCAAAGGCCATCAAAGCCAAAGCAATCACCATCAAAGGCAGTGATTTTTTAACCGCAGGTTGGGCCAATACTTGTTTGATCGGGCCAAAAGGGCCGGAGTAATCAACAAGCGCAGTGCTTTCCGGTGCAGCGTCTGCGCCGTTATTGGCTAGGCTGGTGCCGCGGCGGGGCGCCAAAGCGCCTGCGTCAGCAACAGCAGTTGGTAAAAGGGTTCCAGCGGTAGCGGTAGCGGTTGCCATGGCAATTGTCTTTCAGCGTTGCGTCGTTTTAGACCGGCATGTTCATCACGTCTTCGTAGGCCTTGAGTACTTTGTTACGTACTTGCAAGGTGGCTTCAAAAGACAGAGATGCTTTTTGCATTTTTAAGACCACATCGGTCAGGGGAACCGCTTCGCCGCGTTCAAACGCTTGCGATGTTTGTTGCGATTCCATTTGCACGTCGTTGGTTTGGCTGACGGCCTGGCGAATCATTTCAGAAAAATCAGTCTTCGGCGTTGCAATTCCGCGAACCGCTTCTTCACTCATCCCGCTGGCTTGCGCCGAGTGGGTTTGTAGTGTCTTGAGCATTGAGGCAATGCTGGTGGCTGAGGTGGCTTTTTCAATCATGATGGATCTCCAAAATGGGTTTAGGCGCTAGCGAGTTGCGCTGGGCTGGACTCACGCAGTTGGGCTAACTTGTAGCGCAAGGTGCGAGGGCTGATACCCAGTTTTTGGGCGGCTTCAATGCGGCTGTTCGAAGTCTCAATCGCGCTGCGAATCAAATGCTGCTCGCTGTGTTTAACGGCGGCTTGCAAACCTTGCGGGTTAGCCTCAGCAGCGCTGACTTCTAAAGGCGCCTGGGCGCTCTCTGTATCAAAAGCAACCGAAAGCAAAGCGGTATCGGGCATGTCATCGAACATAAGGTGTTCGGTATCAATATGGTGGTTGGCGCACAAGACCATAGCCCGTTGCACCACGTTTTCTAACTCGCGCACATTGCCGGGCCAACCATAAGCCATTAACAAGCTCTGGGCTGCGGGGCTCACACGCCAAACCTGCGTTCCTTGTGTATGGCGGGCCAAAAGGCGGGCCAACAAAGGCAATATGTCGCCCACGCGATCAGACAATGGCGGAACGCGCAATTTGAAGGTGCTTAAGCGAAAGTACAAATCTTCCCGAAACTCACGCTGGCCAATCGCTTCGCGCAGATTTTTATTGGTCGCTGCAACCACGCGAACATCGAGTTGAATAGAACGTTCGCCACCGAGACGCACCAAAGTGCGTTCTTGTAAAACACGCAAGAGCTTGGCTTGGAGTTGCAAAGGCAGTTCGCCGATCTCGTCTAAAAATAAGGTGCCGCCCTGGGCTTGTTCAAACAAACCGCGGTGGTCTTTGACTGCGCCCGTAAAAGCGCCTTTTTCGTGACCAAACAACATGTCTTCAATCATGTGCTCTGGCATCGCGGCGCAGTTGAGGCCAATAAAGGGGCCATGGGCTGCGTTGGACGATTCATGAATCACCCGGGCTAAAACTTCTTTACCTGAGCCGGTCGGGCCTTCAATCAGAACCGCGACATTGGCCTGCGCTACGCGCTGCGCCAAAGCCAGTAGGTTGCGGCTCACGGGGTCTACATAGACCACGCTGCGAACCGCTTGTTCGCTCGAAATCGGGGATTTCTTGGGAGATGCCTCTGTTTTGGTATCGGAATAGGGTGCGCGGGCAGCCGCAATAGACGCTTTTTCGACACTTTGCATGGCGGTTTGCCAAGCACTGGGGCTAAAGTCGTCAGCAGTTAAGACATGGACAGCCCCTTTTTGGAAAGCAGAGATCGCTAATTCCAGTTGCCTGCGCTCAACGCGGCACACCACTGCGACTGGTTTGGCCAAGGCGCTAACCAGTGCCAAAGTATCTTCTAGTAAACCGACATCGTTGCCAAGACCGAGAACCACCATCGCTGGAGAGCTGTCGGTGGAGTCGCCTGTTTCTTCAAGAGACGCCTGCAAGTCGTCCAGGGTGCTGACCGCAAGGGCGAGCACACCGGCTTGCCCAAGCTGCGCCTGTTCCGCGGCTTTGAGGGCGCGAAATGGGTCTAGCCAGAGGGCTTTTGAAGGAATCAACGGGGCGGACATAGGTTTTTGGTGTCGTTTACGTGTGAATGGAACAACACTTTATGCAAAACCCATGCCAAGGGTTTTCGTCGATTTACCGACGGACTACCGCGGGTTTGGGCTCAAAGCCTTGGCAAGGCCGGCCGTCGAGTTGTTGAACCTGAGCCGAAGGCAGCATGCGCGACTTAAAACCCAGCAACTTGCAGCTATAGGGAAGTGCTGGGTCCCAGCTTGTAGCAAAGTAACGGCACTGCCAGCAGTTCACCGACTGCGCGTCTTTGCTGGGATAAGTAGGAAGGTTTGGAGGCATAGCCCTTGAAAATGCAAAGAGCGTGCCAAACTAATAGCATGACCAAAACACGCGCCAGCCAGTCTAAAGTCAGCCCCGAAGAGCTGGCGCAGCTTAATGCGCCTTCTGTTCGTTACGTTCCCTCGGGCGTTGACCAGGGGTACAAGTACCGCATGCTTTTTCTAGTTGTAACCGCCGTGGCCTCGGTGGCCCGGTTGCTTTTCTTTCCGGGGGTCTTGGTTTACTCCTTTAATTTCCCAGAAGGCATGCCCAATCTCACCCAATATATGCAATACCGCGGTATGTACCTCGCCTTGGTCGCAGCGGTTTATATCTTTAGCTACCTCAAAGACTGGCACTTTGCCCGCGTCTCGCTTCTGGTGTTTGCCATGGCTTTAACGGGGCTGGTGATGGACTTCTTTAATGTGTATGCCTTCATGGAAGGCCCGCTAACCCCGTCGATGCTCTTTTTTCTGATCGTTCGCATCACCGCCATCGCCTGCCTATTCCTCAACGCTATCCGAGACAACCGCGCCCCGCCCATGCCGCGTAGGTTGTGGTCTTAACAAAGTTAAGGCAAGTTGCGGGGCTTCAAACTGGCTATACTCGTATAGCAAACTAAGATTGGAGACCAATATGCTTGCAATCAGACTGCCCGCTGAAGTTGAAAGCCGCCTCGATGCGCTCGCTTTGGCTACGGGCCGAACCAAAACCTTTTACGCACGTGAAGCCATCCTTGAACACCTGGATGACCTTGAAGACATGTACCTCGCAGAAAAGCGCCTGATTGAAGTTCGCGCTGGCCGCAGCAAGACCTATAGCTTAGAAGACGTGGAGCGCCGCCTTGGCTTGGCGGATTGAATTTGACGAAGCCTCTAAAAAGGACTTATCCAAGCTAGATCCCCAAATCGCAAGGCGCATCACCGCATTTTTACGAGACCGCCTCGCAATATCTGATGATCCGCGTAGCCTTGGCGAAGCCCTCAAGGGTTCAGAACTGGGTGAATTTTGGAAATACCGAGTGGGCGATTACCGAATCATCGCTTGTATAGAAGACGGTGCTTTGCGGGTGCTTGTTGTGCGAATTGGGAATCGTAAAGAGGTTTACAGGAACTGAAAGTCGTTAAAAGGTGACAAAAAACTTCTATAATGAACAAATATCGATGTTTATGTATAAAATAGAAGAATGCCAAGGAAGCCTCCTATTATTTTCCCTCAAGAGCAAAGGCTTGTGACCGAGCTTGGAGTTCGTATCAAGCTCGCACGATTACGTCGCAAACTCAGTAGCGCGGTGGTTGCGCAACGCTCGGGTATCTCTAGAGCTTCACTTTATAAGGTCGAAAAAGGTGATGCTGGAGCAACACTCGGTACCTACCTTCGCGTGCTAACCGCACTTGGGTTAGAAAATGACATCCAGCTATTGGCAGCAGACGACAAAGTAGGTCGCAAACTACAAGACTTGGAGCTCAAAGTATGAGCACCACCCAAAACGCACTTGAAGTGTGGCTAGATTGCGACCTCCAGCCGCCCTGTTTGGTTGGTACGCTGACTCATGACAGAGGGCAGATTCGGTTTCACTACAACCGCGACTGGCTCAAAAATCCTCGCGCATTTGCAGTTGACCCCGACTTGTCATTAGATGAACACCCTTTCTTTCCTAAGCCCGAACTTGGAAACTTTGGCATATTCTTGGACTCATCTCCGGATCGGTGGGGCCAAACATTGATGAAGCGGCGTGAAGCCCTTCAGGCTAAAGACGAAAACCGCAAGCCCCGAAACCTTTACGGTTGGGATTTTTTAATCGGCGTACAAGACTTGACACGCCAAGGCGGCCTTCGCTTCCGAATCGCGGGCACAGAGGCCTTTTTGGACAACGACAAATTGGCCGCCCCGCCCATCGCCACGTTAAGAGAACTAGAGGCTGTGGCCTATCAACTCAGTAACCGCCGTATTGACGATCTAGATGCTCTTCGTAAGTGGCTTGCGGTTTTGGTGGCTCCAGGAGCTTCCCTAGGTGGGGCGAGGCCCAAGGCAAACTTCACTGAAGCCGATGGCTCATTGTGGATAGGTAAGTTTCCTGCGCGAGACGATGAGCGTGATGTGGGGGCTTGGGAATACGTGGTTTATTTACTCTCTCGCCAAGCGGGCATTGATGTTCCAGAAGCCAAGCTGGTTCAACTTAACAATGATTTCCACACCTTTTGCACCCAGCGGTTTGACCGCGTCAACAGCAAGCGACGGTTTTATGCCTCTGCCATGACTGTTATCAAAAAAGATCAAAGCGAAGGGAGCAGCTATCTTGAACTTGCGCATTTTCTGCGGTCGCAAGGCGATGGCATCAATACTGCAAGTGACTTAGCGCAACTATTTCGCCGCGTGGCATTTAACGTCGCTGTAGGCAATAGAGACGACCACCTCAGAAACCATGGCTTTGTGTTGGCATCTTCGGGTTGGCGACTGGCGCCAGCCTTTGACGTGAATCCCAACATCGATAAATCAGACCATGTCCTCAACATAGACGATATCGACAACCGCCCCGACCTTCAAACCGTACTCCATACCGCCGCGTTTTATGGTTTGTCACCAAACCAAGCGCAACAAATTCTTGGCGACGTATTGACAGCGGTTGACCAATGGCCTGCGGTTGCACAACGCGTCGGTATCAGCAGGGCTGATATAGAACTGATGGCGTCGGCGTTTGCTGCGCATACCGAATACCGATTGCGAGATAAATAATTTCATAATGGACACTCAGCCCACCTTGTGTGCAATAGATACCATTACACACCGAATAAAATAATCCACCATATAACTTACTTAAAATTAGCTAAAGCACTTTAAAATATGTTTTAAATGATAAATCCATCTTCTACTCCTTTGCCTGTAGTGCGCAGTCTAAGCCGCTTGGGGCAGGCTATCTCGCTCGCGCGACGACGAAGGCGCCTGACGCAACAAGAATTGGCTGATCGAATTGGGGCGACCCCCAACACAGTGCGGCGTATGGAGAATGGCCACCCAGGAACTGCAATCATGCATATCGCCCGAGCCCTGCAAGTCTTTGGTGAACTCGAACAACTGAATCAGTTGCTGGACACCCCGTTGGATACCGTTGGCCTGATATGGATGGATGAAAATTTGCCGCAGCGTGTGCGCAAGTCTCGCAAGACGCCTGAATCTGGAGCTTTTTGATGGCCACCCAATCTACTTTTAATCCGGTGGCCACAAGAACTCAGTTGGACGTCTTTCTTGGCAAGGCTGAAAAACCGCTGGGTCGGCTCATCTTCGTCAGGGACGGTCAACGTGCGTTTTCCCAATTCTCATACAGCGAAGAATGGTTAACCGAAACCCAGTTTTTTGATATTTCCACCGATCTTCAACGTCAAAGCGGGTATCAACTGCGAAAGCCGCAGAGTAAAAACGACAGCTGCTTTTTCCTAGCTTTGGCAGATACAGAGCCCGATGCGTGGGGACGGAGGGTGATTGCCCGTGCACATGCTAAAGCGCGTGCCAAAGATGTAACGCTAAAACCGCTAACAGAAGTGGATTACCTCTCCTGCGTGGACGATTTCAGCCGATTAGGCGCGTTGCGGCTACGAAACGAAAATGGCCAATATCTGCGAAGTGTTACCGAAGGCGAGCGTACAACGCCTGCATTTTTAGAGCTTGAGCAAATTTTGCTTGCATCGCGTGCAGTGGAGATGAGTCAAGAAACAGCTGCTGACTTGGCGTACCTTCAGGGTAAAGGTACATCCTTGGGTGGCATGCGGCCCAAATGCACCATCTTGGATTCTGATGGGGCATTGTCACTGGGTAAGTTTCCTAGCATCAATGACGAACGCGCCGTCACTCGGGGAGAGGTCTTGGCACTTCGCTTAGCAAAACTGGCTGGAATCAACAGCGCCCAAGCGCGTATCGTGATGGTTCAGGATCAGCCGGTTTCTATGATTCGCCGCTTTGATCGCACACCTCAACAAAATCGCATTCCCTACATCTCAGGTGCCACGCTATTGCAGGCCAACCGAGACGATGAGCACTCCTACACAGAGATCATCGATGTGATGCGGTTTATGTGCGAAAAATTTGCCGAAGATGCTAGGCAGTTATGGCGACGTTTGGTTTTTAACCACTTAATCACGAATGTAGATGATCACTTGCAAAACATTGGGTTTTTGTATAGCGGAAACAACCAATGGCGGCTATCACCCGCTTTTGATCTGAACCCTTTTCCAGACAAGGATCCCGAATCCAAAACCTGGTTGAGTGAAGACACTGGCCCGATCACATCGATCGAACAGTTGCTCAGTCAAGCCTTTCGATTTGAGTTGTCGCAGCCACAGGCACAAGCAGTTCTTGATGAAGTTGTGATAGCGGTAAAGCGTTGGAAAGAAGTGGCTAATCAACCAGAGGTTGGCTTTCAAGCGCGTGAAATTACCGATTTCAAACCTGCATTTCTAAGTCATTGAAATCGGACAATTGCTGTAGGTCATGCCAAATTGGCTTGCGGCATGAATATTGCTTTGGTAGAAATTACCTTAAAACCGGACGGAGCAATGGCGTATGAGTAATAGAAATCAAATGGTAAGAGCCCTGACAAGGCTAAAGCCCATCGTTCGAAATCAAAATTTTGGAGAGATAGCTACAGTCGCTGATGAATTCGGATTGGGTTTTCTGATTTCTGATGAATTCGTTGGCTTTTGTCGAAGAATGAAGGAGCCATCGATCGTCATATTTCTTACTACCTTGGCTGTTCACAACACAGAAAACACAGCCCGCCCACAAATGATATTAGAGGCATATCAATCTATTGCTAATAAAGAAATAACCAAAGGAATATTGAGTTTAAAAAAGACAAATGTAATTCTAGAGTCAATTAAGGCCATTGTAGAAAAAAGAGATATAAAACCGAGCAGTGAAAAAAGAGCAGGAACAGGACAAGAATGGTTGCTTGCCATTGAGTTGAGTCTCGACAATGACATGTTAGATAACGCACTGTTTTTGATGAAAGAAGAATTAGATAGAAATAAAAGTCCCGAATTCATACTTTTATGTTCAAAAATTATAGTTGAACGCGCAACGGGAGTATCAGAAAATGATAGGCTTCCATGGAGTCAGTGGGGAGAAATTCACTCTTGTATATATATCGAATTAAAAAAGAGAAAATTAACTGGTGTAGCAGAAAAAATTGCGCAATTAGCAGGAGAGTATTGTCATTTTGCAGGGGACTATGCAAAATCAATAGAGTGGTATAAAAAAATCCCAACTAATGCTGACGGTTTTATAATATCTCAATATCAAATCGGCAGAGCGCTATCCCATTTAGGGGAATATGAGCTATCGATACAATGCCTAGATAAGGCTCTAGAAGGCT
>JAIPDD010000081.1 GCA_021737875.1 Sulfuritalea sp. | reverse complement strand
GAACACTAAAGACATCGTAAATTCCCCAGGGAGAAATACGCTCAGGCATGGGCGCTGCGGCCTTGCCCGTGACCGCGAACTGCAACATGTGCTGCGCCACCAAAAAAATATTATTTTCAAACAACGCCGACTGCACCTCTTGGCCTTTGCCCGTTTGCGCGCGTTGCATCAAAGCCGCCATGGCACCCATGGCCCCAAACAAGCCGCCCATGATGTCGTTCACGCTGCTGCCCGCACGCAAGGGGTCGCCGGGTCGGCCCGTCATGTACGCCAAGCCACCCATCATTTGCACCACCTCATCGAGCGCGGTTCGGTGGTCATAGGGTCCAGGTAAAAAACCTTTGTGGCTGACATAAATCAGGCGGGGAAACTGCGGTGACAAGGCGGCGTAATCCAAGCCCAGCTTTTGCATGGTGGAGGTTTTGAAGTTTTCACTGACAACATCTGCGCTGGCCACCAAACGCATCACGACCTCGCGTCCCTGGGGGCTTTGCAGGTTCAGGGCGATGCTTTTTTTGTTGCGGTTAAACAGTGGGTAAAACCCCGCGCCGCTGCCTAAGAGGCGGCGCGTGCTGTCGCCAGTCAAGGGTTCCACCTTGATGACCTCTGCACCCAGATCACCCAGCGCCATGCCACAGGTCGGGCCCATCACCATGTGCGTGAACTCAACGACACGCACGCCTTGCAAGGGGAGAGAATTCGGTATATTCATTTTTGTCACAAATGGATTCCAATTTAGCAGCATAGTAACTGCTTAAGGTTGGAATACAGTACAAGCTTGAGATTGCCTTCTTCATTTTTGGAAAGACCCCTTATGGCCACCGCCCGCACCACCCTTCACCGCCTGCACGTTGCACCGGTTTTGCAAACCTTTATTGACACCAAGGTCTTGCCGGGAACCGGGATTTCGCCCGCACACTTTTGGCAAGGTTTTGATGCGCTGGTGGCGGATTTGGCACCTAAGAACATCGCCTTGTTAGCAGAGCGTGATCGGCTCCAAACTGAGATGGACGCGTGGCACCAAGCGCACCCAGGCCCCATCAGCGACATGCCGGCTTACCAAGCATTTTTAGAAAAAATTGGCTATTTGGTTCCGGTGCCAAAAAAGACCCGCATCACCACCGCCAAGGTCGATGCCGAGCTGGCAGTGCAAGCCGGCCCGCAACTGGTCGTCCCCGTTCTGAACGCGCGTTATGCCTTGAACGCCGCCAACGCCCGTTGGGGTTCTTTGTACGATGCCTTGTACGGAACCGACGTAATTTCCGAAGACGACGGCGCCACCAAAGTGGGCCCCACTGGCAAGCCCTACAACCCGAAGCGCGGCAAAAAAGTGATTGCCTATGCGCGTCACGTTTTAGACCGCACTGCGCCTTTGCGCAAAGGCTCGCATTTGCATTCCGTGGGCTACCGCATCAAAGACGGAAAACTTGCCGTCAAATTCAAAGACGGCAGCACCACCAGCTTGCTGAATGCCAGCCAGCTCATTGGTTTTCAAGGCGAGGCGAAAGACCCTTCTTCTGTTTTGTTGCAACACAACGGTTTGCACTTAGACCTGCGCATTGACCGCAACACGCCCATCGGAAAAAACGACGCGGCAGGGGTGTGCGATCTTGTGTTGGAGGCGGCACTCTCAACGATTTTGGATTTAGAAGACTCGGTCGCGGTGGTGGATGCACAGGACAAAGTCTTGGCTTACAGCAACTGGCTGGGCCTTCTCAACGGCAGCTTGACAGAGACCATCCACAAAGGAGACAAAACTTTTACCCGCGGCCTCAACCCCGACCGGGTGTACACCGGCACCGATGGCAAGGCAGTCACATTGCATGGCCGCTCACTGATGTTTGTGCGCAATGTAGGTCACCTGATGACCAACCCCGCCATTACCTACACAGGCGCTGACGGGAAAATGCACGAAATTCCGGAAGGCATTTTGGATGCGGTGGTGACCACCACCATCGCCATGCATGATTTGCAACGCACCAAAAAAGATGCCATTCGCAACTCTCGCAAAGGCTCGGTGTATATCGTCAAGCCCAAAATGCATGGCCCTTCCGAAGTGGCATTCGCCGACGAGCTCTTTGGCCGCGTAGAAAAAATGCTCGGCTTGCCTGCGAGCACTGTCAAGCTGGGCATCATGGACGAGGAACGCCGAACCAGCGTCAATCTGCAAGCCTGTATCGCCGCGGCCAGCAGCCGTGTTGCGTTTATCAACACTGGCTTTCTCGACCGCACGGGCGACGAGATGCATACCGCCATGCACGCCGGCCCCATGGTGCGCAAAGGCGACATGAAAAGCAGCTCGTGGATCCAAGCCTACGAGCGCAACAACGTTGTGGTCGGACTGGCCTGCGGATTGCGCGGTAAAGCACAAATTGGTAAAGGCATGTGGGCGATGCCCGATTTGATGAAAGCCATGTTGGAGCAAAAAATTGCCCACCCCAAAGCAGGTGCCAACACCTCCTGGGTTCCCAGCCCCACGGGCGCGACATTGCACGCCTTGCATTACCACCAAGTACTGGTCAGCGACGTACAAAAGGAACTCGAAAAAATCGATGCCAAGAAAGAACGCGCAGCCCTGTTGCATGGCCTTTTAACTATTCCAGTGACCTCTACACCGAACTGGAGCGAGAAAGAAAAACAGCAAGAATTGGACAACAACGCCCAAGGTATTTTGGGCTATGTGGTGCGATGGGTTGACCAAGGCGTGGGTTGTTCCAAAGTGCCTGATATACACAACGTGGGGCTGATGGAAGACCGCGCGACGCTGCGTATCAGCAGCCAGCACATTGCCAACTGGCTGCTCCACCGCGTCGTGAGCAAAAAGCAAGTTCAAGAAACCTTGGAGCGCATGGCCGGTGTGGTGGATACGCAAAATGCAGGCGATGCGGTGTACCAGCCGATGGCAGGACATTTCTCCACTTCTGCCGCATTTAAAGCCGCGTCTGATCTGGTCTTCAAAGGCCTGGCGCAACCTAGCGGCTACACCGAGCCACTCTTGCATGCTTGGCGGCTCAAGGTGAAAGCGGCGGCTTAAAGGCCTACCGCACGGTTGAAATGCCCATCACGAAATTCATAGTGATGTGGCAGTCCCTCGATTGAGACACCGTGCACGCCAGCGGATTCGGCGGCAGTAGGCCACGAAGCGGCTCGCCCGGCGCTGTAACCATCTCACCCAGAATGGCCCGGCACCGCGCCAACGCCCCACCCGGGATGGCAAGTGATAGATCAAAAACAGCAATACGGCGTAAAGCATCAGTTTGCCGATGAACACCATGCCAGCGATCGACCCGGGCGGAACGCCGCTCAGAGCGAACAGTGCGATGGAGGAGCGCGGGGAGTCTGGAAAGACCGAGAAAAAACCCATGCTAACCGGCCCCCAGTCTCGCAGCGTGGCCAATACTTGCGGCCCTTGTGACCCCATCAGCTGTTGGCTCATTGTTTCGGCGGATGTACTCAAGGTACCCAAACCCCAGGCCAATAAAAAAGCACTCGATGCAGATGCGAGTGCGAACACCAGCACAATCACTTTGCCTTTTTGCGGCTGGAGAATGCACAAGGCAATCACAAACATTTCCGCAGGCAACATGGGCAAAAATCCATCCAAAACCGAAAAAACGGCCAGGAAAAAGATAGTTATAGGTTCTGTGCCATGGCGCAAAAGCGTGGTTTCGACCCACTGGAAAAATCGCTGTAAAAGTGAAGGCGAAGAGAGCATAAAGGGCTAGCGCTTGATCATGATGGCTTCCGCCAAGGAGGGGCTGATGCGGCTGATCACCCGCAGCAATGCGGACGCCCCCACGTAAATTTCGTCCTTACCAGACTCAATGCCCCGCACGATCTGACTTGCCGCGGCTTGGGGTGTGATCTTGCCGCGTCCTCGTCCTTGGGTCATGTCGGTGTCCACCAGCGGAGGCAACGCTTCTGTGACTTCAATGGGCCACTGCGCGTGGCGAAGTTGGGCGCGCAGTGATTTGGCGAAGGAGCGCAAGCCCGCTTTGTTGGCACAGTAAACCGGGCTGCTGCGCTTGGGAGCCAGGGCAAGCCCCGATGTCACAAAAACAAGCCGGGCATTGGCTTGGTGACGCAGGTGGGGCAACATGGACTTCGTTAACTCCACCGGCCCAGTGAAATTAATGGCAGTCTCCAGCTCAGTGTTGAACTGCAATACTTCGCTTTGAGTGAAGTCATGCAGCTGCTGAACACCCGCGTTGTGAATCAACAAGTTGATTCCTTTGCCTTGAATTTTCTCCACCAGGCCGGCGCGCTGATTTGCATCCGACTGGTCGTAAACGATCCAATGCGCCGCAGGGCAATCTTGGCGGGCTTGTTCCACGCTGGCGAGGGTGCGGCCCGTAGCCGTGACTGCTGCGCCTTTCGCCACCAAGAGATCCACCAGCGCACGGCCAATACCCCGTGTGCCCCCCGTCACTAAAGCGTGGGTCTGATTCCATTTCATACTTGAACTTCCTTGATGGGCAATATGGCCTGAACCTGAGTATCAACACGAACCCTGTGGTGGGCTAAGCGCTGCCATGTACTAGGGATTGCACTACCTCTGCCGCGTTGAAAAAACTACACCCTCATGGCTGCTTTGAGTACCCTCGCGTAGTTACCGTAGGCCACGCGCTCAATGACTGAAGATTCCAACTTCATGTCCTGCAAATGCTCCACCACACTGCGCAGGTGCGTGTAATTATTGACAGACCAACTCAGGCCCACACCTTCAATATCGGTTCCAAAAGCCACATGGTCTGCGCCAATTTTGTTGACAAGACTTGCGATTTCTTTGGCGTAGCCTCGCGTATCGCCAAGCCCCACAGCCCATCCCGGCCCTGGGCGAGAAAAACCCAGCCCCCACAATCCGACGACACCACCGCGATCTGCGATTTTTTTGGCATGAGCCAACGACAAGCGGCGCTTCATGTGCCCATACGGATCACGCCAGTCGCCGCCATCGCCATCCACCCAACCATGCGACCAAATAACGGGAACCTTGGCAATTGCGAGCGCTTGGTCCACCCCGGCTGAAGTGCAATGGGCCAAGTCCACCAGCACCCCTTGGGCCCCACACTTTTCTACCAATTGTTTGCCCATCGTACTCAGGCCGTTGTGCACTGGCTCTGTGGTCTGGAAATCGCCGACCGGCGTGCGAATGTAATGGACCAACTGAAGATGGCGCAGGCCTTTGTCATACGCGACGTCCATAGTGTCAATGCGCCCCTCCAAGAAATCCGCTCCCTCGCTGGACAAAACCACACCCGATTCACCCGCGATACAGGCATCTACGTCCGCCTTGGTGAGGACGAGCTTCAGCTTTTGCGCTGTCAGATACGCACTCATGCGATCTAATGCGGCGTTGAAGTATCTGGAAAGTTCTCCAGGCACAGGTTCGCTGACTTGCACAATCCCTTTGTCAGTACTGCGAATCCATCGCGCATCCGCGACCAACTTCCAAGACACCAATGCGATGCCCTGCTCGCGCATCTCCTGCGCCAAACCCGAGTCGCCCATTCTTCTGCTGAACATGCCGTAATGGCTGTGCATGTCTGAAATGGGGACGCGCACGGGCTGCGAGAGCACAGACAAGGGGGACGCTGCAAGCATTGCACTTGTACAAAGCAGGAGCTTGCGACGGTTGATCATCGCTTCGGCATGAAAAGCGGGCGACGGTTTGGAAGTCATAGGGTAGAACTCCTGGATTTTGCTTGCAGCTGATCGTAACCTAGCCAACAAGTAGGTTTTTTTGAAAACCTTCACACCACACAGGCAAAATACCCCCATGCCGACCCTTCCCCCTTTCATCGCCCCGACCCGATTCACCGACCCTGCGGCTGCACTGGCGCAGGTGGTGCGTATTTATGACAACAGCATTGCCCATTTGCGCCAAGCAATGCAGCAGTTTGTGGCGGGGGACGACCGCGTTGCGGGTGTGCGGGCGTGCTATCCCTTGGTGCGCATTCATACCGAGAGTGTTTCTTTGCACGGCGGACAAGATGCCGCCGGTTTAAGTTACGGCTTTGTCGCCGGCCCCGGCCGTTTTGAAACCACGCTCACGCGCCCGGATCTCTACCAAGCCTATTACCTCGAACAATTTCGCTTGCTTTTGAAAAACCACGGCGCCGAACTTGAAATCGGCACCAGCAACCAAGCTATTCCCGTGCATTTTTCATTTGCTGAAAACGACCACGTCGAAGGCAGCATGGACGCCACACGGCGCGCGCGCATGCGCGATGTGTTTGACCTGCCCGACTTGGCGGCGATGGATGACGGCATTGCCAACGGCACGTTTGAACCAAAGCCGGGGGAGGCCATGCCTTTGTCGCTGTTTACCGCACCGCGTGTGGACTACTCTTTACACCGCCTTCGCCACTACACCGGAACCGCGCCCGAGCATTTTCAGAACTTTGTACTTTTTACCAACTACCAGTTTTATATCGACGAGTTCATCGCCTTGGGCCGGGCTGCAATGGACGATCCCCACAGTGATTACTCCGCTTTTGTAGAACCAGGCAACGTTGTTACCCACCGTACGGGTTTGGCCTTGTCTGCGCAAGCCCCCCAAGGGATCGCGCCAGCGCGCCTGCCGCAAATGCCGGGCTACCACTTGGTTCGAAGTGACGGCAGTGGCATCACCATGGTCAATATTGGCGTGGGTCCTGCCAACGCAAAAAACATCACCGACCATATTGCAGTGTTGCGCCCGCACGCGTGGATCATGCTCGGACACTGCGCCGGACTGCGCAACACCCAGCAACTCGGCGACTATGTTTTGGCCCACGGCTATGTGCGCGAAGACCATGTGCTCGATGAAGAATTGCCTTTGTGGGTACCTATTCCCGCCTTGGCCGAAATTCAATTGGCCTTAGAGCAAGCGGTTGCCGATGTCACCCACCTCCAAGGCGCTGCTCTTAAAAGCATTTTGCGAACCGGCACCGTAGCCTCCACCGACAACCGCAATTGGGAACTCTTACCCAACAACCAACCCCAACGGCGCTTTAGCCAAAGCCGCGCCGTGGCCCTCGACATGGAAAGCGCAACCATTGCAGCCAATGGTTTTCGCTTTCGGGTACCGTATGGAACTCTGCTGTGCGTGAGCGACAAACCCCTGCATGGCGAGATTAAATTGCCCGGCATGGCGAACCACTTTTACCGCGAACGCGTAGACCAGCATCTACGCATCGGTATGCGCGCGATTGAGCTCTTGCGAGAACGCGGTCTGAACCAATTGCACAGCCGAAAATTACGTAGTTTTGCCGAAGTGGCCTTTCAATAAGATTCGTACAACGTTCCAACCCACTACCAACTTTCATGACAATGGATTCTTTATTTGAAGTCGCGCACTTAAGCAAACGCTTTGGCGACAACACCGTGGTCGATGACCTGTCTTTTTCGATTGCCCCTGGTGAATGCTTGGGCGTGATTGGCCCCAACGGCGCGGGTAAAACAACCACCATTCGGATGTGCTTGGGCCTGACCGCTCCCGACAGCGGAAGCATCACAGCCTTGGGCTTGCAGATGCCGCGCGACGCGCTGGCGATCAAAGCGCAGTTGGGCGTGGTCACGCAACTCGATACGCTGGACCCCGATTTCAACTGCGCTGAAAACTTGTTGGTCTATGGCCGCTATTTCGGTATGAAAGATACAGAAATTCATGCGCGCATTCCTGCGCTATTGGAATTTGCCTCGCTTACCAGTAAAGCCAAAGCCAAACCCGGTGAGCTCTCTGGCGGCATGAAACGGCGCTTGAGCCTGGCCCGCGCCTTGGTCAATGACCCCCGCTTGCTCTTGCTTGACGAACCCACCACGGGCCTGGACCCCCAAGCGCGCCATTTGATGTGGGAGCGTTTGCAGCTTCTCTTACAGCAAGGCAAATCCATCTTGTTAACCACCCACTTTATGGATGAGGCCGAGCGCCTGTGCTCGCGCCTTTTGGTGCTCGACCATGGCAAAAAAATTGCTGAAGGCGCGCCGCGTGACCTGATTGCGCAGTACCTCGAGCCCGACGTGGTGGAAGTCTTTGGCGTGGGCGCTTTAGCGCTGGCCAAGAGTCCGCTGGCCGCACTGGCTGCGCGGGTAGAGGTCAGCGGTGAAACCGTGTTTTTCTATACCCATACCGCCACGGAACTTCTCAACGCCTTGGGCCCATACCCCGCGCTGCGCACCCTGCACCGCCCTGCCAATTTAGAAGACCTTTTTCTCAAACTCACCGGACGCCAGATCCGCGAAGACGCCTGATATGCAAAATAACCCCATGCAAAACCCGTGGCGCGCACCGCGCTTGACGCTGCGCTTTTGGCCTGTTTTTTTACGCAACCTCTTGGTCTGGCGCAAGCTGGCGATTCCGAGTTTGGTGGGAAACATTGCCGAGCCTTTGATGTGGCTGGTCGCCTTTGGCTATGGCATGGGCGCCTTGGTGGGGCAAATCACCGTGAATGGCCAACCCGTTCCCTATATTTTGTTTTTAGCCAGTGGCTCGATTTGCATGAGCGCCATGCAAGCCGCCTCCTTTGAGGCACTCTATTCCGCTTTTTCCCGCATGCATGTCCAAAAAACATGGGACGGCATCATGAACGCGCCCGTCGGCTTGGACGACATTGTGTTGGCCGAAATGCTCTGGGCTGCGTTCAAAGCGTTGTTCACGGTGACTGCGATTTTGGGCGTGATGTTGGTACTGAACATTAGCCACAGCCCCAAACTTCTGTTGGCGTGGCCGATCTTGCTGGGCGTGGGCATTACGTTTAGTTCTATGGCTTTGGTATTTAACGCCATGGCCAAAGGCTATGACTTCTTCACCTATTACTTCACCTTGTTTTTGACTCCCACAATGTTTTTAAGCGGTGTTTTTTTTCCCTTGGAGCAACTGCCCACTGGCGTGCGTTTGGTAGCGGACTGGTTGCCTTTGTCGAACGCCGTTGCTTTGGTGCGGCCTTTGTTTATGGATCAGTGGCCTGTCAATGTGATTGGCCATGGCAGCGTTTTATTGGTCTACGCGGTGGTGTCTTTTTGGGTGGCATTGGGCTTAACGCGCAAACGGTTTGGACAATAACGTCCCGTGCCCTTCCTATGAAGCTGGCTCTGCTTTCTGATATCCACAGCAACCTGCACGCCTTAGACGCTTGCTTGGCCCACGCCCGCGCCCAAGGGGCGCAACGCTTTGCGTTTTTGGGTGACTTGGTCGGGTACGGAGCGCATCCTGGCGCAGTCCTTGATCGCATCATGCTGCTCACCGAAGAAGGCGCAGTCGTTCTCAAAGGCAACCACGACCAAGGCGCGGTGCATCCGCCGGTGACGCCGCAAACTGTCGGAGATCAATCGGCAGCATCGACTCATGCACAGCTCACCAGCGCACAGCGCGCATGGTTAGACCAACTTCCTATGACGCTGCAAGTGGGCTCGGCTTTATTGGGGCATGCCAGCCTCAATGAGCCCACGTTGTGCCGCTATGTCACTGACACGCGGTCGGCAACTGCCAGCTTGGATGCAGCCCAACAGTTCAGCGCAGTGCGCTACGTGTTTGGTGGGCATATCCACGCCCAAACCCTGTA
>JAIPDD010000080.1 GCA_021737875.1 Sulfuritalea sp. | reverse complement strand
ACCGGGTAGGCCAGCCGTGCGCTGCGGGAGAGGAGTTCGTGCCGCGCTGCATCCCATTCCAGGGGGCCTTTGGTGACGGGGCAAACCAAGAGAGCGAGAAGTTTAGTGTCCATGGTGCAATGATAGTCGGGGTGGGTCAGTGCGGGCGATGTGCTGATGGAGAGCGTCAAAAAAGGCGGGTTCTATGGTTTGCGTCAATGCGCTACTTAATGCGCTGGGGTCATGCGCCCATACTTTGCTGGCATCTTTTTCTGTGCAGATGATTTGGCAGGATTGCAGGGCTGCCAGTGTGTCGGGCGCCATGTCAAAGTGGTCAGGAAGCGCTAGCGTTTGCGCCAAGACCACGCCGTTGTCTCGCAGCATCTGGAAAAAAACCGCAGGCCGAGCGATGCCTGCCAAGGCTTTAAGCGGCAGTCCTTGCCAATGCGCAAGCTGTGACCAGGTAAGGGTGTTGCCTTGGATATCTTTAAGCCCATCGCCAAGACTGCGTTGGGCCTGAAACTGACCTGCTTTGGGTTGCTTACCTGTGTTGATAAGGAGCTGTTTTTCAGTATTTGCGCCACTTACCGCCACTTGGGGTCTTGGCCAATGGTCGCGCAAGGGTCCGGCTGGGAGAAGCCACCCATTGCCGCATGCGCGGTCATCAAAAACACAAACCTCAATGTCTCTGTAAAGTGTGTAGTCTTGTAAGCCGTCGTCGCAAACGATGATCTCCGTATCGGGGTAGCGGTGTAGCAGGGCGCTGGCCGCTTCCCATCTGCTCTGGGCCACGAAGACCGGCGCATGTGTGGCTTTGTGAATGAGATGGGGTTCATCACCGCCCATGGAAACAATGGTATCTGCCAGTACTTCAAGGCATGCCTTGGATTGGCGACCATATCCTTTGGAAACAACACCAACCTTGCGGCCCTGCGCTTGCAAGTGGCCCACGATGGAAATCACGGACGGTGTTTTCCCCACGCCGCCGGCCATGACATTGCCCACCACAATCACTATCGCTGGGACCCGCTGTGTTTTCAAAATGCCCCAGCGAAAAAGCTGACGACGCAGCCGAACCAAGCCGGAATACGCTGTTGCCACGGGCCACAAAAGGCAGGCCAGCGCGCCGCGTTGCATCCATGCGCGTTGCAGTGTGGCTTCTAAGGTGAGACGAAAGCGCATGACTTACTTGGTGTTTTTACCCAGCGAGGACTGCATGGCAAAGGTAATGCGGCTCAAGCCTGCACGCCGCGCAGCTTCCATCGCAGTCACCACCGATTGGTGGGTGGCTTTGGCATCTGCGCTGATCACTACCACCGTATCAGGCCCCGCGCTTGCGGCTTGCGTCAGCGCAGCCAGCAGCGGCTTGATGGTTTTTCCACTGAGCACTTGGTCGTTCACGCTGTAATTACCCCCTGCAGTTACGCCGATGCGCAGTGCTTTGGGTTGCTCACGTTGTCTCTCGGTGTCCGCCGTGGGCAGCGTGATTTGCATTTGGGTATGGGTGCTGTAGGTGGTCGACAGCATTAAGAAAATCAACACAACCAAGAGCACGTCAATAAAAGGGATCAGGTTGATCTCTGGCGGGTCTGATCGGTGAGGGCGAAAGTTCATGGCCGGTATTTAACGCATACGCATCAATTGCAGGTGGCGTAGCAAGCGCTCTGCGCTGGTTTCTAGCGTGACGAGGTAGGTGTCGACCTTGGCGCGGAAATAGCGCCAAAAAATCAGTGCAGGAATCGCCACGACCAAGCCAAAAGCCGTGTTGTACAGCGCCATGGAAATACCTTGGGCCAGTTGCGCTGGGTTGCCGCCGCCGGCAGGGGCTTGCGAGCCAAAAATCTCAATCATGCCAATGACGGTTCCCAATAAGCCCATCAAGGGCGCTGCTGAAGCAATGGTTGCCAAGGTGCTGAGGTAGGCCTCCATGCGGTGCGCCTGGGTTCGCCCGGCGGTTTGCATGGTTTCGCGAAGGTCTTCGTCAGACGCCTGGGGGTGGGCTTCTAACAAAAGGAAAGCGCTTGCTAAAACGCTGCCCAAGGCTGAACTTTTTTCCAGTTCAATGGCGGCCGATTTTTCAGGAATACGCTGGCTTGCAGCAGCCATTACTTTGTCCAACAGGTCGGTGGGTGCGATTTTGTGATCGGTCAGGCTAATGAAACGCTCTAAAACAATGGCCAAGGCCAGCACGGAACTGGCAATCAAGGGCCAAATCGGCCAACCCGCAGCTTGTATGATGGAAAGCAAAGAAGAGTCCCTTTTGGTCAATTGAAAAGGGCATTATCTGAGATACCACCCCCAACCCACGATGTCCCGCGATTTCCCTGCCCTTGAAACTGAAATGGTGTCTGCCGCTCCTGCCCGCATTTGGACGGTCAGCGCTTTGTGCCGGGCTATCAGTGACACCTTGGATGCACGGTTTAACCCGGTGCGCGTCACCGGTGAACTCAGCGGCTTTGTCCAGGCGGCCAGTGGGCACTGCTATTTTTCTTTGAAAGATGACAGCGGCCAAATGCGTTGCGCAATGTTCAAACGCGCTGCCAGTGGTTTGGACTTTCAAGCCCGCGATGGCCAGCGCGTTGAAGTTTCCGGTCGCTTGGGCGTTTACGAGGCCCGCGGTGAGCTGCAATTGGTGGTGGAGCGTATGGTGCTCGCGGGTGAGGGTACCTTGTTTGAGCAGTTTTTGCGCCTCAAAGCCAAGCTCGAAGCCGCGGGCCTGTTTGACCCCGTCCGCAAGCGCCCCATTCCTGCCCATGTGCGTGGCATTGGCGTGGTCACCTCCTTGGGTGCGGCGGCTTTGCATGACGTGGTGAGCGCCTTTGCGCGACGCGTGCCGCATATTCCTGTGGTGCTTGCACCCGCCGCAGTTCAGGGCGCAGGTTCGGCTGGCGAATTGTGCAAAGCCCTCACACAGCTCTACCAATTGGCGCAAGCCAAGGACAGCGCCAACCAAGACCCCAACGCGCCTGCCATCGATGTCATCTTGCTGGTGCGCGGTGGCGGAGCGATGGAAGATTTATGGTCTTTCAACGATGAGCAATTGGCGCGCACGGTATTGGCCAGCCCGGTGCCTGTGATTGTTGGCGTAGGCCACGAGACCGATTTCACGATTGCAGATTTTGTTGCTGATGTGCGCGCGCCCACCCCGACAGCAGCTGCAGAGTTGTGCGCCACGACCCAGCAAAGCTGGCTTGATGCGGCTGATCAGATGCAAGAGCGCTTGCGCAGCGCGCTCACCCGCTTGCTCGATCGCCAGTCGCAACGCTTGGACTTGGCTGCGGTGCGCATCGGAAAACCTTCCGGGGTGGTGGCCGGCATGCGCCATCGACTTGATTCTGCGCACCAGCGCATGGGCCACGCTTTGCACCGCGATCTCGAGCAAAGGCGCCATCGGGTCCAAAGGGCCGAGCTGCGCTTGGGCTTGCTCGATCCGACCCTTGTTTTATCGCGGGGTTATGCGTGGCTGACAGATGCGCAAGGGCAGGCATTAACGCGTGTGAGCCAATTGCACTCTGGCCAGTCAGTCGGTGCCCGACTGGCCGACGGATCGGTGGAATTAACCGTGCAGTCTGTGCGGGATATTTAGTTCCTACAATCGCCTCGGTTCCCTGCCATGCTTTGGGGCAGAGGTTAATATTCGGTTTCCCTTTAGTTTTATTTTTTGTGAAAGATGCTTATGAGCCAAATTCTTCAATCCCTGAACAAAACGCTGCTAGCAGGTTTGATTTTGTTGATTGCGATCGTCCTGATTGTGGGTTCGGTATCGGGTAGCCCGATCCAGCTCACTACTGTGTGGACGAGCTTTTTGTTCCGTTGGTTGCATGTCGCGTCCGGAATCATGTGGATTGGCTTGTTGTATTACTTCAACTTTGTCCAAATTCCTAGCATGCCAAAAATTCCCGATGAGCAAAAACCAGCCATCGGTAAAGTCATTGCCCCCGCTGCCTTGTTCTGGTTCCGTTGGGCTGCATTGGCCACAGTGGTCACCGGCTTAGTCGTTGCTGCCTTGCAAGGCTACTTGCACGCTGCATTCACATTGCAGCCTGGTTTTGTAGCCATTGGTATTGGCATGTGGATCGCTTTGGTCATGGCCTTTAACGTGTGGTTCATCATTTGGCCCAACCAAAAGAAAGCCCTGGGCATGGTGGTGGTCGAACCTGAAGAAAAAGCCCGTGCTGCACGCCTGGCTATGCTGACTTCACGCACCAACACCATGTTGTCTATCCCCATGCTGTACATGATGGTGGCCCAGTCGCACGGCGGTTTGTAATTACAAGTCTGCACCTGCAAGGGTGCAGCCAGTAAAAAAGCCAGTTGGTTTGTCCAACTGGCTTTTTTTATGGTCCGCTCACCACGGGCTATTTCAAACTGAGCACCCAAGCTACGAGCTTTTGGGCTTCTTCTGGAGAAATCTGCTTGTTCTCGGGCATGTAGTTCACCCCCCAAACCCCTGAGCCGCCCTTGATTACTTTGACTGCGAGTCGGTTCGCTGCGCTGGGGTCTTTGCGGTATTTGTCAGCCACCGCCAAGAAGGCGGGGCCGACAATTTTTTTCTCCACTGCGTGGCACGACATGCAGTGCTTTGCTTTGGCAAGCGCAAGATCAGCCTGTGCGAATGGGGCCCCTAAAGCCAGGCAGCAAAACGTGAAAAGCGTGAACCCTTTGGGCATGGCTTAGTAGTTGTCCAACACGGCGCCTTTGCTGGCGGTGGATGCATTAAAGGCAAACTTGGCTTGGACACCGCGGGTATAGCGTGGCGCGGGGGCTTTCCAAACGGCGCGGCGCTTGGCGATTTCAGCGGCGTCTACATTGAGTTCCAAAATGAGTTGGTGCGCATCGATGGTGATGGAGTCCCCCTCATGAATCAAGGCAATGGTGCCGCCCACCGCGGCTTCAGGAGCCACGTGGCCCACCACCATGCCCCAGGTACCACCGGAAAAACGGCCATCGGTAATGAGGCCCACACTTTCGCCCAAACCAGCGCCAATCAAAGCCCCTGTGGGGGCCAGCATTTCTGGCATGCCTGGCCCGCCCTTGGGGCCGAGGTAACGCAGCACCATGACATCGCCCGCAACAATCTTGCCTGCCAGGATGGCTTGCAATGCGGATTGCTCGTCGTCAAATACCCGGGCCGGTCCCGTCATCACAGGTTTTTTCAAGCCGGTGATTTTGGCAACACAGCCTTCCGGCGAGAGATTGCCTTTGAGAATAGCCAAATGGCCTTGGGCGTACATGGGCTTGTCAATCGGACGAATCACATCTTGGTCAGCGCGCGGCGCGTCAGGAATGTCTTTGAGCACTTCAGCGATGGTTTGGCCTGTGATGGTGAGGCAGTCGCCGTGCAGCAAACCTGCAACCAACAGGGTCTTCATGACTTGGGGGATGCCACCGGCTTGGTGCAGGTCCACTGCAAGGTATTTGCCGCTGGGCTTGAGGTCGCACAACACGGGGGTTTTCACGCGAACCCGCTCGAAGTCATCAATGCTCCACTCCACGTCTGCCGCGTGGGCAATCGCTAAGAAGTGCAATACCGCGTTGGTGGAGCCACCCGTGGCCATGATGACTGCCACGGCGTTTTCCATCGACTTGCGGGTCACAATATCGCGCGGCTTGATGTCTTTTTTGATGGCTTCAACCAAGACTTTGGCCGACTCTTTGGCCGAGTTCATCTTTTCATCATGGGGGTTGGCCATGGTGCTGGAGTAGATGAGGGAAATACCCAAGGCTTCAAACGCACTGGACATGGTGTTGGCGGTGTACATGCCGCCGCAGGAGCCCGTTCCTGGGATGGCGCGTTGTTCAATTTCGTGAAGATCAAAGTCGCTGAGGTTGCCCGCAGCGTTTTGTCCCACCGCTTCAAACACGCTGACGATATTGAGGTCTTGGCCTTTGTAGCGTCCGGGAAGAATGGTGCCACCGTACACATAAATCGCAGGCACATTGGCCCGAAGCATGCCCATGAGGCCGCCTGGCATGTTTTTATCGCAGCCCCCCACGACCAAGACTCCGTCCATCCATTGGCCTTGGACACAGGTTTCGATGCAATCTGAAATCACCTCACGGCTCACCAAGGAGTACTTCATGCCTTCTGTTCCCATGGCCATGCCATCAGAGATCGTGGGTGTGCCAAAAATTTGGGCGTTGCCGCCGGCTTCTTCAATGCCTTCGACCGCTGCATCGGCGAGTTTTTGCAAGCCGCTGTTGCAAGGGGTGATGGTGCTGTGGCCGTTGGCCACGCCGACCATGGGTTTTTTAAAGTCACTTTCTTGGTAGCCCATGGCGTAGTACATCGAGCGGTTCGGTGCGCGCGATTTGCCTTCGGTGATGTTTTTGCTGCGCGGGTTCAAAATAACAGGCTTGATGTCCATGGTCGGCTCTCTGAGGGTAGGCCCCGTGGGGCAAAAATTGGCGGATAAGGCCGTATTGTTACAGACCCGCATTTTCCTGCGATCGGGTGTGTGTAAGCCCTGCTAAGACAGGCACAATGCTGCCCATGTTGATACACCCTCAAATTGACCCCGTGGCCCTGCAGATTGGGCCGCTCTCCTTGCATTGGTATGGTTTGACCTACCTTGCGGCCTTCGGTTTGTTCATGTGGCTCGGTAGCCGTCGGTTGCGCCACGCGCCTTTTTCTCAGGCCAACACAAGCCGTATTTGGAGCTACCCAGACGTCGATGAAATTTTGTTTCTTGGCGTGGTGGGCGTGGTGTTGGGCGGGCGCTTAGGCTATTGTTTGTTTTACAAACCCGCATATTTTTCGTCTCATCCTTTGGAAATTTTTGCAGTTTGGCAAGGTGGAATGAGTTTTCATGGGGGGATGTTGGGCGTCATCGGTGCCATGGTCTGGTTTGCCTATTCACGCAAACGGTCTTTTTGGGAAGTTGCGGATTTTGTGGCCCCCTGCGTTCCAACGGGCCTTGCCGCAGGGCGCTTAGGTAACTTTATCAACGGCGAGTTGTGGGGGCGCTTGGCGGACCCTGCATTGCCCTGGGCCATGGTGTTTCGGGGAGCGGGTGATTTGCCGCGCCATCCCTCGCAGGTCTACCAGTTTTTGTTAGAAGGCTTGCTGCTGTTTGTCTTGCTGTGGTGGTACGCCAAAACCACCCCCAAAACCGGGCGGGTCGCCGCCGCCTTTTTGGTGGGTTACGGCGCCTTTCGCTATATTGCAGAGTTCTTTCGTGAACCCGATGCGCACTTGGGGTACCTTTCTTTAGGCATGAGCATGGGGCAGTGGTTGTGCGTTCCCATGGTCTTGGGTGGGATCGGCCTATGGGTTTGGGCCGGACGGCGCCACTGAGCGCGTTGCAAGGACAAAAGAAAAATGGCGGGCCACATCCACCTTGTTGTTGACGGCCCTGTAGCGCGGGTCACCCTCGACTACGCTGGAAAATTCAACGCCATGACGCGCTCCATGTGGGCTACGTTAAAAGGCATTTTCTTGGAACTACAAACGAACACCGCGGTCCGCTGCGTGGTGGTCCAAGGCACTGCGGGCCATTTTTGTGCTGGCGGTGATATTTCAGAGTACCCCAGCTTTCGCTTTGATGAAGCGCAACTTCAGCATTTTCATGAGCAAGAGGTGTGGGGCGCTTTGCATGCAATGCTCGACTGTGACATCCCCATCCTGGCCCAAATCGAAGGCAATTGCATGGGCGCGGGTGTTGAAATAGCCAGTTGCTGCGATCTGCGCGTTGCCAAAGATTCCAGCCGCTTTGGCGCGCCGATTGCCCGCCTCGGATTTCCGATGGCCCCCAATGAAGCCGCTTTGGTTTCTCAAGCGGTGGGTGAGACCACCGCCCGCGCCATGCTGCTAGCGGCCGAAGTGTTTGACGCGGCCCACATGCATAGATGCGGATTTTTGACTCACTGCCTCGCAGACCCAGCCTGCCAGGCGCACTGTGATGCCTTGGTCCAACGCGTGGTTCAACTCGGCCCCCAATCAGCACGCCTCAACAAAATGACATGGCGCTCCGCTCCTTCTTCCCCTTACTCTTATGCCAGTAGCGTGGAGCACCGTGAAGGTATTGCTGCTTTTCTTGAAAAACGCAGCCCTCTTTTTTGAACCCATTCGTAAAAACTCCTATGCGCTCAAGCTCCATTGAACCCCAGCCAAAGTCCGCCGATCGCTCAAGCGCACGCACAGACTCCAATCTCTATGTGGCCTTGCGTTCCGCTTTCCCTTCTCATATGAAGCAATGCGCTGTGGAAACAGACACCGGTTTGGCGTACTCGTGGCAAGACTTGGAAGACGCAAGCGCCATGGTGGCAAATTTATTCGCCTCTTTGGACTTGGAGGCGGGTGCACGCATTGCAGTTCAGGTGGAAAAATCGGTAGAAGCGCTGGTGGTGTATTTGGCCACCCTGCGTGCAGGCTTGGTGTTTTTGCCCCTCAATACCGCGTATTTGAAGGCAGAGTTGGAATACTTTATCGCCGACGCGGCGCCCGCCGTCGTGGTGTGTTCAGGTGCTAATTTTGGCTGGGTGAGTAAGCTGGCATTTGCCTCGGGTACCGGCTATGTATTCACGCTCAATGACGATCGCACGGGCTCGCTCTTAGAGCGGGCGGCCCAGTTCAGCCGGGTGCACCAGCCTGTGGCTGTTCGCAATGACGATCTGGCTGCGATTATTTACACCAGCGGCACCACCGGCCGCAGCAAAGGTGCCATGCTGTCGCATCACAATTTGCGCAGCAACGCGCAGGTGTTGCAGCAGTATTGGGACTGGCAAAAATCCGATGTACTTATCCACGCCTTGCCTATTTTTCATGTGCACGGCCTTTTTGTTGCTATTCACGGCGCACTGATTAACGGCAGCAAGATGCTGTGGATGAATAAATTTGACCCCAAAACCGTCTTGCGTTGGCTTCCCCAAGCCACGGTGTTCATGGGGGTTCCAACCATGTATGTGCGCTTGCTCGCACAAGAAGCTTTAACGCAGCAATCTGCGCAATCGATGCGCTTGTTCGTATCGGGCTCAGCGCCTTTGTTGATCGAACATTTCAAAGCCTGGCAAGAGCGCACAGGCCATACGATTTTGGAGCGTTACGGTATGTCGGAAACAGTGATGCTGACCTCCAACCCCTGCCGCGCTGTAGACGGCGTTCGCCAAGGGGGAACCGTGGGCTTTGCGCTTCCTGGGGTGCAAGTGCGTGTGCGCGATGACCACGGCCAAACCCTGGGTGTGGGCGAAGTCGGCGGGATTGAGGTCAAAGGTCCCAATGTGTTCCTAGGGTATTGGCAGATGCCAGAAAAAACCGCCCAAGAGTTCACCAGCGATGGCTTTTTTAAGACTGGGGATGTGGGAACCATTGACGCAAAAGGCACGATTTGTATTGTTGGGCGCAGCAAAGACTTAATCATCAGTGGCGGCTACAACGTCTATCCGGCCGAGGTCGAAGGCTTTATCAACGCATTGTCTGGCGTGGCCGAAAGTGCGGTGGTAGGCGTGCCCGATGCCGATTTTGGTGAAGTTGGCGTGGCGGTGGTGGTGGCCAAGCCCGGTTTCACGGTGGACCCGCTGCATGTGATTGCACAGATCAAGTCCCAGCTTGCCAACTTCAAAGTTCCCAAGCGCTGCTTTGTGGTCGACGACTTACCACGAAACGCCATGGGCAAGGTGCAGAAAAACAGCCTGCGCAGCCAGTACGCCTGAGGCCAAGCCGATGCAGCAACACGTTGTAGTGGTCG
>JAIPDD010000079.1 GCA_021737875.1 Sulfuritalea sp. | reverse complement strand
AGTCTAAAAAAGACGACGTCGAACTCGCGAAAAGCAATATTTTGCTCATCGGCCCAACGGGGTCGGGAAAGACTCTGCTGGCGCAAACCTTGGCGCGAATGTTGGATGTGCCGTTTGTGATGGCGGATGCCACAACCCTCACCGAGGCGGGTTATGTAGGTGAAGACGTTGAAAACATTGTTCTCAAGCTGCTCCAAAGTTGCAATTACGAGGTGGAGCGCGCGCAGCGCGGCATCGTCTATATCGATGAGATCGACAAAATTTCACGGAAATCCGACAACCCATCGATTACCCGTGATGTGTCGGGCGAGGGTGTTCAACAAGCCTTGCTCAAACTCATTGAAGGCACGATGGCCAGCGTCCCTCCTCAAGGCGGGCGCAAGCATCCCAATCAAGACTTTGTTCAAATCGACACCACCAATATTTTGTTTATTTGCGGCGGCGCTTTTGCCGGCTTAGAAAAAGTCATCGAAAACCGAACCCAGTCCTCTGGCATGGGCTTTGGGGCTTCGGTTAAAAGCAAGGCCGAGCGCAGTTTGACGGAAGTTTTTAAAGACGTGGAGCCTGAAGACCTGATTAAATTTGGTTTGATCCCGGAGTTGGTGGGTCGTATGCCCGTTGTTGCAACCTTGGCCGAACTCTCCGAAGACGCCATGGTGCAAATTTTGACGGAGCCTAAAAATGCGCTGGTCAAACAGTACGCCAAATTGATTGCGATGGAAGGCGCCGAGTTGGAAATTCGGCCTGAAGCCTTGCGTGCAATTGCCAAACGCGCTTTAGACCGCAAAACCGGCGCACGCGGCCTGCGTTCTATCTTGGAGCAATCCTTGATAGACACCATGTACGAGTTACCCAACGCCATCAACGTTGAAAAAGTGGTGGTTGATGTAGCCACCATTGAAGAAAACCAAGCACCCTTGTTGGTTTACCGCGAAGCAGCTAAAAAAGCCTAGTCCGAAATACGTGAAAGGTTTTTATGTCTAATCCAGCGACCCTGCCAGCCACCCCGATTGATCTGCCCCTGTTGCCACTGCGTGACGTGGTGGTGTTTCCGCACATGGTGATCCCCTTGTTTGTGGGGCGTCCCAAGAGCATCAAAGCCCTTGAGGCTGCGATGGAGTCTGAGCGGCGCATCATGTTGGTAGCCCAAAAGACTGCTGCTAAAGATGATCCAGTGATCTCTGACATGTTTGATGTCGGATGCGTATCGACCATTTTGCAAATGCTCAAGCTTCCAGACGGAACGGTCAAAGTCTTGGTCGAAGGCCACCAGCGGGCAACTGTCAATAAAATTGAAGACGGCGAGTCTCACTTTGTTGCCAATGTCACGCCGATAGAGCCGCCTGCCGTGGTTGCCGACGACGATAAAAAAATTGCTAGCGAAATTGAAGCCTTGCGCCGCGCGGTGATGCAGCAGTTTGACCAATACGTCAAACTCAATAAAAAAATCCCGCCTGAAATTCTGACGTCGATCGCCAGTATCGATGACCCCGGTCGTTTAGCCGACACCATTGCCGCCCACTTGCCGCTCAAATTGGAAAGCAAGCAAACCGTATTGGGCTTGTCGGTTGTCAAAGAACGCTTAGAGAATTTGTTCGAGCAAATTGAACATGAAGTAGACATCTTGAATGTCGACAAAAAGATCCGTGGTCGCGTCAAGCGCCAAATGGAAAAAAATCAGCGCGACTTTTATTTGAACGAACAAGTCAAAGCCATTCAAAAAGAATTGGGTGAGGGCGAAGACGGCTCGGACATTGAAGAGATCGAGAAAAAGATCAAAGCGGCCAAGATGCCCAAAGAGGCGTTGAAAAAAGCCGAGTCCGAGCTCAAAAAACTCAAGCTCATGTCGCCTATGTCGGCAGAAGCGACGGTGGTGCGCAACTACATTGACGTGCTGGCGGGTCTGCCCTGGACAGCTAAAACCAAAATCAAACATGATTTGGGTAATGCAGAAACAGTCCTTAACCAAGACCACTTTGGCTTAGATAAAGTCAAAGACCGCATCTTGGAATACCTTGCAGTTCAGCAACGCGTTGACAAAGTGAAAGCGCCAATCTTGTGTTTGGTCGGCCCTCCCGGGGTCGGTAAAACATCGCTGGGTCAATCGATTGCGAAAGCCACGGGTCGCAAATATGTGCGCATGGCTTTGGGTGGCATGCGTGACGAAGCAGAAATCCGTGGCCACCGCCGCACCTATATTGGTGCGATGCCCGGTAAGGTTTTGCAAAGCTTGGCCAAGGTGGGAACACGCAACCCTTTGTTCTTGCTCGATGAAATCGACAAACTCGGAACCGACTTTAGAGGTGACCCCAGCAGCGCGTTGTTAGAGGTACTAGACCCCGAACAAAACCACAAGTTTGGTGACCACTATGTGGAGGTGGATTACGATTTGAGCGACGTCATGTTTGTTGCTACGTCCAACTCCATGAACATTCCTTCTGCCTTGCTAGACCGGATGGAAGTGATCCGTTTGGCGGGCTATACCGAAGACGAAAAAACCAATATTGCAATTACCTATTTGCTGCCCAAGCAAATGAAAAATAACGGCGTGAAAGAGGCCGAATTGCAGATTGAAGATGCCGCGGTGCGCGACATCGTGCGCTACTACACCCGGGAGGCAGGCGTTCGCTCTTTAGAGCGTGAGTTGTCTAAGATTTGCCGCAAAGTCGTCAAAGGGTTGTTGCTTAAAAAACTCACGCCCAAAGTCACCGTAACGGCGGATAACTTGAACGAGTACCTCGGTGTTCGAAAGTTCAGCTACGGCCGCGCTGAAGAGCAAAACCAAGTCGGGCAGGTCGTTGGCTTGGCGTGGACGGAAGTGGGCGGCGACTTGCTGACCATCGAGGCGGCCGTGATGCCAGGAAAAGGGGTCATTACGCGTACCGGTTCTCTGGGCGATGTGATGAAGGAGTCTGTCGAGGCGGCACGCACCGTGGTCCGAAGTCGCGCTAAACGCTTGGGTATCAAAGACTCCGTGTTTGAGAAAAAAGACATCCATATTCACGTGCCCGATGGCGCAACGCCAAAAGACGGACCCAGCGCTGGCGCTGCCTTGGCGACGGCCTTTGTATCGGCGCTGACCGGAATCCCAGTTCGTGGCGATGTGGCGATGACAGGCGAGATCACTTTGCGTGGCGAGATCACGGAGATTGGTGGACTCAAGGAAAAACTGTTGGCCGCATTGCGCGGTGGCATCAAAACTGTGTTGATTCCCGAGGCCAATGCCAAAGACCTGCAAGACATTCCTGGCAACGTGAAAAATGGACTGGAAATTATCCCTGTGCGTTGGATCGACAAGGTCTTGGAGCTGGCATTAGAGCGCCAGCCCGTTCCCTTGACCGAGGAGGAAATTGCGGCATCTGAGGCTGTTGTAGCCGCGGTGGTCCCTGTAGCCGAGGTGCAGGGTTCGGTCAAGCATTAAGGGCTGTGGCGCTTGGTTTTTTTCGGGAGAGCCTCCCAAATCCCAAAAAAATACGCTACAATTATTCCATTGAAATGCGGGAATAGCTCAGTTGGTAGAGCGCAACCTTGCCAAGGTTGAGGTCGAGAGTTCGAGACTCTTTTCCCGCTCCAAATTCCGAAAGGGAAGCCCAGTGCTTCCCTTTTTTGTTAAGTCGTATTTTTCTTTGATCATGGCGCGGTAGCAAAGCGGTTATGCCCCGGATTGCAAATCCGGTTAGTCCGGTTCGACTCCGGACCGCGCCTCCAGAAATTGTTGGTCTTCACTGACCAACCTGCCCGAGTGGTGAAATAGGTAGACACATCGGACTTAAAATCCGCCGCTTCGTGAATAACGGGCGTACCGGTTCGATTCCGGTCTCGGGCACCAATTGCTTTGTTAAAGCCTTTCCAAAGTCGCACTCCACGCGCACTGAGAGCTGATTTATTCCTTAATCAAACGCTCCAATTACAATCAGCTTCCTATGTCTAGTCATAACTCCCCTTTTGAAATTCACGTCCACGGGCAAGTGGCTTTGCGGGTAGAAGTGACCTTGGGTGATGTACAGGATGCGCTCAAGCCTTTGTGGAAATATGCAGGCGCGCGGTCGATGGCAGACGCTGTGGATAGTTTTTACGAGGACGAGCCGGGCATTGTTTTTGTCGCGCAAGAGCACCTGCTGCAGATGTGCTGGACCGTGGCAGGGGATGAGGATTTTCGACAAGCGCTGGATGAGATGTGCATGAATCTCAATGAGCTTGCTGCGGTGGGCGCTGCCATTGAAGTGACTTTTTACGACGCTGACTTTGAAGAGGATGAGCACCAGTCGGAGAGCGACTCACGCGATGATTTTGTGATGCTGTTTGTGGGCCCCAATCCGGCCGCCATCATGCAAGTCCAGCGCGATATCTTGGTGCAAGACGTGGTGAATCTCATGGAGCGCCATTTCGATGGCGCCGAATTAAGTGGCGTGGTCGCTGAAGTCGATAAGCTTTTCGTTCAACGTTTTGACGCGCTGGTCAGCTCGCTTGAAATCGGCAAGCCCCCCCGCGGCTCTGGTGGCTCCAGCGGAAACTTTGGCAGCGGGCACGGCGGCGGGCGCAAGCCGCGCCACCTGCACTAAACGGCCACGGCCAAGGCTAGGCCGTTCAATTAACAACCCCGCGTAATCGGCATTTCTACGGGTTTGGGGTTCAGGGCATATTTACCGAGTTCGAGTTTGGCAATCGCATTGCGGTGGACTTCATCGGGGCCGTCTGCAAAGCGCAAAGTGCGGGCATTGGTGTAGCTGTAAGCCAGCGGGAAGTCATCGCACATGCCGGCCCCGCCGTGAACCTGCATGGCCCAGTCAATCACCTCACACGCCATATTGGGCGCCACCACCTTGATCATGGCGATCTCATTTTTCGCAAACTTATTGCCCGCCTTGTCCATCATCCATGCCGCTTTGAGGGTGAGCAGTCGGGCCATATCGATTTTGCAGCGGGATTCGGCAATACGCTCTTGGGTGACGGTCTGCGCAGCAATCGGTTTGCCAAAGGCGACACGCGACGAGGCGCGCTTGCACATCAGCTCCAATGCCCGCTCTGCTAATCCAATTAAACGCATGCAGTGGTGAATTCGGCCAGGGCCAAGGCGGCCTTGGGCGATTTCAAAGCCGCGTCCTTCGCCCAACAAGATGTTGCTCACGGGTACACGGACGTTTTCAAACAGCACTTCCATGTGGCCGTGCGGAGCGTCGTCATAGCCAAAGACATTCAAGGGGCGAACCACAGTAATGCCTTTGGTGTTTGCAGGTACCAAGACCATGCTTTGCTGCGAATGGCGGGCTGCTTCGGGGTCAGTTTTGCCCATGACGATGTAGATCGCGCAGCGTGGATCGCCTGCGCCTGACGTCCACCACTTGCGGCCATTGATCACGTATTCGTCGCCATCGCGCTCAATGCGGGTGGCGATATTGGTGGCATCGCTGGAGGCGACGTCAGGTTCTGTCATCGCAAAGGCTGAACGAATTTCACCGGCAAGCAAGGGCTTGAGCCAGCGTTTTTTGTTTTCTTCTGAGCCATAACGGGCAATGGTTTCCATATTGCCGGTGTCTGGTGCGGAGCAGTTGAACACTTCGCTTGACCACATCACCCGGCCCATGATTTCTGCCAAGGGCGCGTACTCCTCGTTGGTCAAACCTGCGCCGTGGTAGCCCGAGGCTTCTGCGCTGTCGACCGGTAAGAAGAGGTTCCACAGGCCCGCACTCTGTGCTTTGACTTTGAGCTTTTCAATCGTTTGAAGTGGGGTCCAGCGCTTGCCCGCAGCTGTGTTGGCAATGATTTCAGCGTGGTAGGCCGCTTCTGCTGGGTAGATATGCTCGTCAATAAAGGCCAACAGCTTGGCTTGCAAGGCTTGGGTTTTGGGTGAAAATTCGAAGTCCATGGTGTCTCCTGTCAGTGTGAATGTGATTTTTGGGCGAATTGCCAGGCCAGTTGGGCCAACGGTTTCGCGCCCGCAGCCGAGCTGACGGCTTGGGCGCTGGAGGCAGTGCCGTCTTCAACGCGTTTGGCAATGCCTTGCAAGATGGCGGCGATCCGAAACATGTTGTAAGCCATATAGAAATTCCAGTCGGCCTGGAGTTCTTGCGGCGTGACTTGGTGGTTGTGCGCGCAGTACATGCCGATGTATTCTTCTTGGGTGGGAATACCCAAGGCTTTGACATCAATTCCTGCAATCCCACGAAAACTCCCCGGCGGAATATTCCATGCCATGGCGTGGTAGCTAAAGTCGGCCAAAGGATGCCCGAGCGTTGACAGCTCCCAATCCAAAACCGCCAAAATCCGCGGCTCGGTAGGGTGAAAAATCAGGTTATCGAGACGAAAATCTCCGTGAACGATGCCCACCATGTTTTCCGCGCGTGCCATGGCCGGAATGTGCTGTGGTAGCCACGCAATGAGCGCGTCCATCTCTGGGATGGGCTGTGTCACTGAAGCAATGTACTGCTTACTCCAACGGCCAATTTGGCGCTCAAAATAGTTGCCTGGCTTGCCATAACTGGCCAAGCCGCGCTCGGCAAATGCAACGGCGTGGAGGGCCGCAATGACGCGGTTCATTTCTGCATAAATGGCGCTGCGCTGCGGTGGTTCCATGCCTGGAAGGGTTTGATCCCAAAGAATGCGGCCTTCAATGAATTCCATGACATAAAAGGCCCGACCAATGACGGCTTCGTCCTCGCACAGGCAATGCATTTTTGGAACGGGGACCGCCGTTCCGTAAAGGCCTTGCATGACCGCAAACTCGCGCTCAATCGCGTGGGCCGAAGGCAGTAGTTTGGCGACTGGGCCTGGTTTGGCCCGCATGACATAACTCTTGCTGGGGGTAATGAGCTTGTAGGTGGGGTTGCTTTGACCGCCCTTGAAAGACTCTACCTTTAGTGGCCCCGTAAATCCAGGCAAATGGATGTCTAACCACGCTGAGAGCGCTGCAATGTCAAAGGCTTGGTTCTCAGATACCGCACGGGTGCCTACAAAATGGTCAAAGTCGCTCATGGTGTAAGGGTGTGTTGGAAAGTGCCTAGTAAAATTTTTTTTAGATATCAGCGTCAGCGATTTTCATGAGTGCGACCCGGTCACGCACCACCAGTCCACCGGGCTCAATGCGAATGGTGTCTTCGCGTTCCATCGATTTGAGTTCTTGGTTCACCCTTTGGCGAGATGCGCCAAGCAATTGTGCAAGTTCTTCTTGTGCCAGTTGCAAACCAATACGCACCTCACTGCCGTCGCTGAGCGAAGGCACACCGTAACTGCGTACCAAGTGTAAAAGTTGCTTTGCCAACCGGGCGCGAAGGGGCAGGGTATTGAGGTCTTCTACCAAGCCGTAGAGCTGGCGAATGCGCCGGGCATGAAGCCGCAGGAGGGCTTCGTAAAGTTCGACGTGGTTGGCTAGAATTTTTTTGAAGTCTGCTTTGGCAACGCACAAGGTCGTGCTTTCGCCGTGGGCATAGGCGTCATGGGTGCGCCGGTCACCATCAAAAATAGACACGTCGCCAAACCAAATACCGGGCTCGACATAGGTCAAGGTAATTTGTTTGCCTGAGATGGAGGTTGAGCTGACCCGTATCGCCCCTTTGGCACAGGCAACCCATTCTTCGGGAGGTTCTCCCCGCGCGGCAATAAGATCGCCATCGCTGTGTCGCTTGACGTAGGCACACCGAAGGATGTCGTGCTTTAAAGACGGCGAGAGTGTTGAAAACCACCGCCCTGCGTTGATCGCAGAGCGCTCTTCAATTGTGAGAATGGGTTCATCCATGGGGAAACTTGGCTACTGCGGTTCTCATTGAGGGATGATGCATTGTGACCGCCTTGTTGCATTGCAGGGGTGGGTTTTGTCACCTTCGTGTCTAAGCAAGGGTCTTACAAGCCTTTGACAACTTGGCGCTATTGGTTTGTCATCTGTGGTTTTGGAGTGCGCCTGGATTCACAATATTGGTCGGAAATCCTTGGATAAACCGCACCACATTGTCAAATGCGGCTCCAAAGAGAAGTTCGTAATGCTCTTGCTCGACATAACCAATGTGGGGTGTGCAGATGCAGTTTTCTAAACGCAACAGGGCTTGGCCCTGCAAGATGGGCTCCACCTCATAGACATCCACCGCGGCCAAGCCGGGGCGCCCGCGGTTCAATCCGCTGATGAGTGCGTCAGGCTCAATGAGCTCTGCGCGGGATGTGTTGACCAACAAGGACGTGGTTTTCATTGCCGAGAGATCGGCATTTTTGACAATGCCTTTGGTGGCCTCGGTGAGCTTCAAATGCAAGGATAAAACATCGCATTGTTCAAAAAACTCGGCTTGGTTTGAGGCGCAAAGATGTCCGTCTGCCAGGGCTTTTTCCCTTGACGCGGCACTTCCCCAAACGACGGTTTGCATTCCAAATGCTTTGCCATAAGCACTTACCAGTTGACCAACCCGCCCGTAGCCCCAAATGCCGAGTGTTTTTCCTGCCAGTTGGCTGCCTAAGCCAAAGTTGGGTGGCATGGTTCCCACTTTCAATCCGGATTGTTGCCAAGCACCATGCTTTAAATTCCCGATGTACTGGGGCAGCCGGCGCATGGCGGCCATGGTGAGTGCCCACGTCAGTTCGGCTGCAGCAAGGGGAGAGCTCTTTCCTTCTGCCACTGCAATGCCGCGCTCGGTGCAGGCGTCTACATCGATGTGGGAGCCGACAGATCCTGTTTGCGCGATGAGTCTGAGTTTGGGGAGTTTCTCAACCAATTGCCGCGAAATAGGGGTTCTTTCGCGATTAAGCACAATGACTTCAGCGTCTTTGAGACGCACGGTAAGTTGGCCCAGTCCTTTAACTGTATTGGTGTAAACCTTGGCTTGGAAGGCGTCTAGTTTGCTGGCGCAAGGCAATTTGCGCACAGCGTCTTGGTAGTCGTCAAGAATCACAATATGCATAGAACGGATTGTGCCCGTTCCCATTGGCATTGTGACGCAGGGCTAGCCCTGTTTTATGCCATTGCAGATTCGCGTTGTGCCAAGCGGTCTAATTCAGCGCAGATGTCGGCAATGCAACCGGAGATGAGCATTCGGCCGACGCTGCTGCGGGCTTGCCCAGCTTCAACCACGCGAACGATTCGCAGGGCTTTTCTTTGTTGGTGAAAGGCGCTGCGTTGGTTTGTTTTGGCGCTGGGGTAGTTGGGGAATTTCATTTCAAACTTTCGGTATTTGAGAAAAATGAGTCAGCAAAAATTACATCAACATGGTGTTGCGAATGAGACCGACTGCCAGGCCTTCAATCTCAAAGGGCTCGCCGGGTTCAACGATGATGGTTTGGAAATCTGGATTTTCAGGATGCAACTCGATGACTTCCTTATTACGGCGAAAGCGTTTGACGGTGACTTCTTCGCCAATACGTGCCACGATAATTTGTCCGTTTTTTGCTTCTTTGGTGGATTGAACCGCCAGCAAATCGCCGTCCATGATTCCTGCATCACGCATGGACATGCCGCGGACTTTGAGTAAATAGTCGGGCTGGCGTTGGAACAAGCTGTTTTCTACGTAATAGGTTTGGTCTACATGCTCTTGCGCCAAGATGGGGGATCCGGCTGCGACACGGCCAATCAAGGGCAAGGCCAGTTGCGCAAGCCCGGGAATGGGCAAGTCATATTGTTTAGACCGGGAGGCCTGTAAGCTACGCAGGGCTTCACCCAATAGGCGAATGCCGCGTGAGGTTCCGCTGACGAGTTCGATGACGCCTTTGCGCGCGAGGGCTTGGAGATGTTCCTCAGCTGCGTTGGCGGAT
>JAIPDD010000078.1 GCA_021737875.1 Sulfuritalea sp. | reverse complement strand
AGGCTTCGGTGGTACTGTAGCGCTCGTCGACCTCAAACACCGGCAAGCCAAAGCGACCATGTAACTGGCGTCCAAACTTTTGGGCTCGTAGGGTGTTTTCATGGGCCGCACCATCGGGATGGTAGGGCACGCCAATCACCAGTGCGTCAGGCTGCCACTCTTTTAAACGCAAGGCAATCTCCGTAAATCGCGCACCGCCTAGGGCGGCAATCGTCGGTTGGGTCTGTGCAGTTCCTAATAAACGGTTGCCAACGGCTACGCCGGTTCGCTTCATGCCGAAGTCAAAGGCCATGAAGGTACGCAGGCGCGCAGCCACCTCACTCATGCGCTGCCCGCCTGGGGAGAAATCATCCAAGCTTCCACGCCCAGCAAAGACAAGGCGCTGTCGTAGCGTTTTTCGATGGGGGTGTCAAAAATAATGCTGGCATCGGCGTCCACCGTGAGCCAGCTGTTTTCTTTGATTTCTGTCTCCAATTGCCCCTCGCCCCATGAGGAATAGCCCAAAGACACCAGCACTTTACGCGGGCCCATTCCCCCTGCGATCGCTTCCAACACATCCCGAGAGGTTGTCATCTCTAAGCCGCCAGGGATGACCATGGTGGAAGCGTACGTAGGCTCTTGGGGGCGCTCTGACTCTTTGTAAGTGGGCTCGTGCAACACAAAACCGCGCTCTTCGTGGACCGGCCCGCCTTGGAAAACAGCTTGGTCGGCCAGATCGGCGCGCTGCAAATGCAAATCTACTTTCCCGAACAGGGCCGCCATTTTGAGCTCGGCGGGCTTGTTGATAATGATTCCCAAGGCGCCGCGGGGGCTGTGTTCACACAGATAGATGACGCTTTTCGAGAATAGCCCGTCTTCCAAGCCCGGCATTGCAATTAAAAAATGGTGGGTAAGGTTGGTAGGTGCAGAATCGCCAGACATGGTTTTATTTTAGCGGTAGGTATGCAAAAACTTTTTTCGACCGGTTTAGTTTGGTTCAGGCGCGATTTACGCGCCCATGACAACGCCGCCTTGGCGACAGCGCTCCAACAATGCGATCACGTGCATTGTGTTTTTGTCTTTGACCGGGCTATTTTGGACAGCCTTCCCCGTTCTGACAGGCGGGTTGAATTCATATGGGGCAGCGTGCTGGCTCTTGACGATGATTTGCGTGCGCTAGCAGACAAGCACCAACCTCAAGCCGGTTTGATCGTACGGCATGCGATTGCCGAAGATGAGATTCCTATCCTTGCGCAAGTCTTAAAGGTGCAGGCTGTCTTTGCGGCCAATGACTACGAGCCCCAAGCCCTTGCCCGAGACGCTTCGGTACAAGCCGCGCTGGATCAAAAAAATATCACCTGGGTTGGCGTTAAAGACCATGTCATCTTTGAAAAACGCGAAGTCCTCACCCAAATGGGCAAGCCCTATGGCGTTTTTACCCCCTATATGCGCGCGTGGTTGGCACGCCTCCAGGACGCAGATATAGAAAACTGGGATTGCCATAGCGCTGGACACACATTGGCGGCTCGACCCGCTGCTTACGCAAACGCCCCTCCTTCTTTAGAAGCCCTCGGATTTGAAACCACCAACTTACAAAGTTTAGGCCTCCAGCCAGGGGCCCGAGGCGGCGAGCAGCTGATTGCCGATTTTTGGGGTCGCCTGGAGGCGTACGATGAAACACGCAATTTTCCGAGCATCAAAGGCCCAAGTTACTTGGGTGTCCATTTGCGTTTTGGCACGGTTTCTATTCGCCAGTTGGTTCGCCTTGCCCTGCCGCTGCACAACGACGGACGCACGGGGGCAAGCGTTTGGCTGAGCGAACTGATTTGGAGGGATTTTTACTTTCAAATCGTGGCCAATTTTCCCCATGTCGCCCAAGGCGCATTCAAGCCCGAATACAACGCTATCGCTTGGGAAACCGGTCCCCACGCGGAACAATTGTTTCAGGCTTGGTGCGAAGGGCGCACGGGCTATCCATTGGTGGACGCCGCCATGGCCCAGCTCAACCAAACGGGCTACATGCACAATCGACTGCGAATGGTTGCGGGTAGTTTTTTAGTCAAGCATTTAGGGATCGATTGGCGCTGGGGTGAATCCTATTTTGCCAAGCATCTCAACGACTTTGACCTCTCAGCCAACAACGGAGGCTGGCAGTGGGTGAGTTCCAGCGGTTGTGACGCGCAACCCTATTTCCGCATTTTTAACCCGGTGAGTCAGAGTGAAAAATTCGACGCTCAAGGCAAGTTCATCAAGCGTTACCTGCCCGCGTTGGCGGGGCTTGACACCAAAAGTATCCATGCGCCGTGGCTTGCCAAACCCTTGGTTTTAGAAGCCGCGGGTGTGAAATTAGGGCGGGACTACCCGCTACCAGTGGTGGACCACGCCACGGCCCGAGCCCGAACCTTGCAACGCTACGGCGTGGTTAAAAAAGCACCCTTGCCGATAAGCGAAGAGGCTTAAATTTGCACCATTTCAAAGTCTTCTTTGCGGGCACCACACTCAGGGCACGTCCAGTTCATTGGCACATCGGCCCACAGCGTTCCAACAGGAATGCCGTCGTCAGGCGCGCCTAAGGTTTCGTCATAAATCCAGCCACAAATCAGGCACATCCAGGTTTTAGCTTCGGTCACGGTGTCACATCGCCTTGAGAATAGAATTGACTGATTGTAATAAGGTCCTACATGCCGTCCCCCATCGCCATCGCTGAAGATATTGAGGACTTTATCCAAGAGGTAGAGGACGACGGACCCGCAGCCAGCGTCATGGCCTTTAATGCCAACGATCCCAGCGGTGCAGGCGGCTTGTCAGCGGACACGGCGGCCATGGCGTCCGTGGGCGTGCACGCCATGCCCGTGGTCACGGGCGCCTATGCCAGAGACACCAGTGAGATCGTGGATCACTTTGCCTTTGATGACGACGCTGTGAGCGCCCAAGCGCGCACCATTCTTGAAGACGTGCCCCCCGATGTTTTTAAAGTGGGTTTTGTGGGCAGCCCCGAAAACCTCAGTGCGATCGCGTCTTTGGTTTCAGACTACGCTGATGTGCCCGTCGTTACCTATATGCCCGACTTATCGTGGTGGCAAGAGGATTTGATCGACCAGTACCTCGACGCGTGCGCAGAGTTGTTGCTCCCTCAAACCACGGTTCTGGTGGGCAACCACAGCACGCTGTCGCGTTGGCTATTGCCAGACTGGAGCGCTCAGCGCCCACCCACAGCCCGAGATATTGCTAAAGCCGCCCACGAATTTGGTGTGCCCTACACCTTGGTCACGGGAATTGCGTTGCCAGAACAATTTATTGACAACGCGCTTTGCTCGCCGACGGCGGTGGTGTGCAATGAAAAATTTGAGCGATTTGAAGCCACTTTTATTGGCGCAGGCGACACCCTGTCTGCCGCCCTTGCTGCCTTGATTGCTGCGGGCTCTGAGCTGCGCGAAGCCGTTACAGAAGCGCTGAGCTACCTTGATCGCAGTCTTGAAGGCGGCTTTCGCCCAGGGATGGGCCATGTACAACCAGACCGCCTTTTTTGGGCCCACGCCGAATCAGACGACGAAGACTTTGAAGACCACGAAACCGATTTTCCTTTTGAAATGCCTCCGAATGAAACCCGCCATTGACCGAAACGTAGAACTTTTTGAACGCGCCTCTCGGGTGATTCCTGGAGGGGTTAATTCACCGGTACGGGCCTTTAAGGCCGTAGGCGGTACGCCTCGCTTTGTAACCCGGGCACAAGGGGCTTACTTTTGGGATGCCAATGGCCAGCGTTACACCGATTACATCGGCTCCTGGGGCCCCATGATTTTGGGACATGGGCACCCAGCCGTGGTCGAGGCGGTTCGAAAAGCATTGCTCGAAGGGTTTTCTTTTGGTGCACCGACCGAGCGAGAAATTGAACTGGCAGAAGAAATTCTCAAACATGTTCCTAGCATGGAGATGGTTCGCTTAGTAAGCTCAGGAACAGAAGCGGCGATGAGTGCCATTCGCTTAGCGCGGGGCGCAACAGGGCGCAACAAAATTATTAAATTTGAAGGCTGTTACCACGGCCATGCCGATGCGCTTTTGGTGAAGGCGGGCTCTGGGCTTGCAACCTTTGGCAACCCAACCAGTGCGGGCGTGCCGCCTGAAGTGGTTCAGCATACGCTGGTGCTTGAGTTCAACCATATTGCCCAACTGGAAGAAGCTTTTGCTTTGCACGGCAAGGATGTGGCTTGCCTGATGATTGAGCCGATTGCCGGGAATATGAATTTTGTGCGGGCCTCAGTCGCATTTATGCAAAGAGCCCGTGAACTTTGCACCCAATACGGCGCACTTTTGGTTTTTGATGAAGTGATGACCGGAATGCGGGTTGCACTGGGAAGCGCGCAAAGTGTTTACGCTAAAAGCATTCCAAGCTTTGAGCCAGACATGACGGTGATGGGAAAAGTCATAGGCGGGGGCATGCCTTTGGCAGCCTTTGGCGGTAAACGCGCCGTGATGGAACATTTAGCACCCATGGGCTCGGTCTACCAAGCCGGAACTTTGTCCGGTAACCCCGTTGCAACCGCCTGCGGATTGGCCACCCTGCGTGAGATTAGTCGGCCGGGTTTTTATGAAGCCTTGGGCACAAAAACCCGCGCATTGGTGAGCGGCCTGCAGGGTGCAGCTGATGCGGCGGGCGTTCCTTTTTGTGGCGACAGCGAAGGCGGAATGTTTGGATTTTTCCTGATGCCTACGCTGCCGCAAAACTACGCAACCGTGATGACGACTGACAACCAGCGCTTCAATACCTTCTTTCACGGCATGCTGGAGCGCGGCGTTTATTTCGCACCAGCGTTGTACGAGGCTGGCTTTATGAGTGCCGCCCATACCGAAGCCGACATCAAGCACACCGTCGAAGCCGCAGCAAAAGTCTTTCGCTTACTAGCTTAGTGGCGGAAGTGGCGTACGCCGGTGTAGACCATCGCCACGCCACGTTCATTGGCCGCATTGACCACTTCGTCGTCACGCATGCTGCCCCCGGGCTGAATGATGCAGGTCGCTCCTGCGTCCACGACGACATCTAAGCCATCGCGAAACGGGAAAAAAGCATCGCTTGCGACCACGCTCCCTTGCAAAGTTAAACCAGCATGCTCGGCTTTGATACTGGCGATTCGGGCAGAGTCGAGGCGGCTCATTTGACCCGCACCCACACCCATGGTCATCCCATCTAAGCAAAAAACGATGGCGTTAGATTTCACATACTTAGCCACTTTCCAAGCGAACAACATATCCTGAAGTTGCTCCGCGCTGGGCTGCTTAGCCGTTACCACTTTTAAATCAGCCAAATTGAGTTCTTGGTTGTCTGCGGTTTGAATCAGCAGGCCAGAGCCAATGCGTTTCACGTCCACCGCATTGCGGCCCTGCATCCACGCACTCGCGTTGGCAACTGCCGCTGAGCCCAGGGGAGTGGGAAGCGCAATGTGCAAAACGCGGACATTGACTTTGTTTTTCAATACCGACAAGGCCCCTGGGGTGAAGTCAGGTGCCATAAGAACTTCTACAAATTGCTGTGAGATTTGGTTGGCAGCGCGTTCATCGACGGTGCAATTGAGCGCGATGATGCCGCCAAAAGCCGAGGTAGGGTCGGTGGTAAATGCTTTGGAATACGCATCGAGCGCATCGACTCCCACCGCTACGCCGCATGGATTGGCATGTTTGACGATGACACACGCGGGTGACGCGAAGCTTTTGACACACTCCCAAGCGGCATCGGCATCGGCGATGTTATTGAAACTAAGCTCCTTGCCTTGTACCTGTTCGGCTGTCACCAAGGATCCCGGCGCGGGGTAGAGATCGCGATAAAAGGCGGCTTGTTGGTGCGGATTTTCACCATAGCGCAAGTCTTGCAACTTCACAAAACGCCCATTGGACTGCGCGGGGAAAACAGCCATCGTCCCATCGGCTTGGATACACGACAAGTAGTCACTGATGGCACCGTCATATTGGCTGATTCGGTTGAACGCCGCAACCGAAAGAGCGAATTTGGTTTTTTCGCTGACTGCGCCATGGACCGTGAGCTCATCGATCACACCCGCGTATTGCGATGCGTCGGTTAACACCGCAACGTCTTTCCAATTTTTCGCAGCACTGCGAACCATGGCAGGTCCGCCGATATCAATGTTCTCAATCGCATCTTCAAGCGTGCAACCGGGTTTGGCAATCGTGGCTTCAAACGGGTAAAGGTTCACCACCAACAGGTCAATGGTGTCGATGCCGTGGTCTTTGAGCGCCTGCATATGGGCGGGTACTTCACGCCGTGCCAAGAGACCTCCATGCACACGGGGGTGCAATGTTTTAACGCGGCCGTCGAGCATTTCAGGAAATCCTGTCATCTCGGCCACTTCGGTCACGGGCAGGCCGCTCTCAGCCAATAATTTGGCCGTGCCACCTGTGGAAAGTAAATGAATGCCTAATTTGTGCAGTGCCTGGGCCAGTTCAACAATGCCCGTTTTATCGGAGACGGAAAGAAGAGCATTCATACGAGCTGGTGTTCAAGAAGTTTTTTGCGCAGGGTATTGCGGTTCAGTCCAAGCCATTGCGCGGCTTTGGACTGGTTGTTGTCCGCTTGGGCCATGACAACCTCTAACAAAGGTTTTTCAACCGCACGCACCAACATGTCATGCATCCCATGGGGATCGATACCATCTAGATCGCGAAAATACGCTTCCAAACTGGTACGAACACATTCGTCTAAATTTTTATTGCTCATACGGCGATCTCCACGCTGTCTCTTGTTGTAATTTCGGTATCACGCGCTTGCTTGCCGGGGATACGATCCATGTGTTGGTTGAGATGGTCAAAAAATTGCTCAACTGCCTCTACTTGTGCGTGGCTTTCTTCAAGACCATTCATTTGGCGTCTAAACGCTTCTCCGCCTGGAAGCGATTGCACGTACCAGCCGATATGTTTTCGGGCCGTACGGACACCGCTGTACTCACCGTAAAGCGAGTAGTGGTCCCAGAGGTGGTCTACCAAAAGCCGTTTCACTTCACTGATCAGTGGCGGCGCAAGATGGGTGCCGGTTTCCAGGAAATAGGCGATTTCCTTAAAAATCCATGGGCGGCCTTGGGCGGCTCGACCTACCATGATCGCATCAGCACCCGTCCACTGCAGCACCTCTTTGGCTTTTTCCGGGCTGGTAATGTCGCCATTGGCAACGACAGGGATGGACACCGACTGCTTGACTGCGGCAATGGTGTCGTATTCCGCATACCCTTTGTAGCCTTGTTCACGTGTGCGGCCGTGAACCGTGAGCATGTGCACACCAGCGTCTTGTGCCGCTTTCGCAATCGTGACTGCATTTTTGTGTCCTGCACTCCAACCCGTACGCATTTTGAGTGTCACCGGGACCCCGTGTGCAGAGCACGCCGACACCACGGCTTGAACGATAGACAGCGCCAAAGGTTCGTCCTGCATGAGCGCCGACCCAGCCCATTTATTGCACACTTTTTTAGCTGGGCAACCCATATTGATATCAATGATTTGCGCACCGCGCTCGATGTTGTACAGCGCCGCTTCCGCCATCATGGCTGCATCGGTCCCTGCTATTTGTACGGCGATGGGCCCAGGTTCACCCTCGTGGTTACTCCGCCGAGACGTTTTGAGGGTATCCCAGAGGTCTTTGCGCGATGTCACCATTTCACTCACCGCGTAACCGGCACCCAGTTTTTTGCACAACTGACGAAAGGGCCTGTCCGTGACTCCAGCCATCGGGGCAACAAACACATTGTTTGCTAATAAATACGGGCCGATATGCATGGAGTTCAAAAAACAAAAAAGATGGAATCCGTGCTTGCTAGATGCAAGCCGGATGGGGATTCTAACTGCTTAAATTTTCAGCAGTGAAAAATATTTTCAATCTAGCCACTGCCTATACTTCAAGGCTTATGGACGCTTGGATTACTACTCTGATCAATCTATTGGCACTTCCGCAGTACAGCCTGGTGACGGTGTTTGTGGTGTCTGTCATTTCTGCCACTTTGTTACCACTAGGGTCTGAACCAGTTGTTTTGGCTTTGGTTGAAATCAATCCCGCCCAGTTTTGGCCCGTGGTGCTTGTGGCGACTGTAGGTAACACGCTTGGGGGCGCTATAGACTGGTGGCTTGGCTTCGGAGCCTCCAATGTGGTTCAGCATTACCGACCCCAATCAGCGAACGCGCGGGCCTTGGTTTGGCTGCAAAAACTGGGTCCAAAGGCTTGCTTATTAGCGTGGCTTCCCATCGTTGGTGACCCCTTGTGCACGCTCGCTGGCTGGCTTAAATTGCCCTTTTGGCCGTGCGTTGGCTATATGCTGATTGGCAAATTTTTACGCTATGTGGTGATGACCACTGCTTTTCTTGGAAGCTATCAAGCCCTTCTCGGCCAATAGGGCAATAGGGCATTAGGTCTTTAAGCCGTGACTGGCACCATTTCGTCCAAAGCAGCTTCGAGTTGCGCCACACACCGATCGGGGTTGTGCAGTTTGTCTAAGCCAAAGAGTCCAATCCTAAAGGTCATGAAATCAGGGGGTTCATCGCACTGCAATGGCACACCGGCTGCCGTTTGTAAACCGAGTGCCATGAATTTCTTACTGTTATGCATTCCTACGTCAGTGGTGTAACTCACCACAACGCCTGGGGCTTGGAAACCCTTGGCTGCAACGCTTTTGATTCCACGGCTTTCCAGCAAAGCCCGGACTTTCAGGCCTAAGGTATGTTGCTCAGCGCAGACTTTGTCAAAGCCATAGGTTTGGGTTTCACGCATGACTTCGCTCAAGCGTGTCAAAGCGTCAGTTGGCATGGTCGTGTGGTACATATGGGTGCCGTTTTCATACGCCTCCATAATTTGCAGCCATTTTTTTAGATCGCATGCAAAACTGCTGCTGTTGGTAGACTCAATTGCAGTGCGTGCACGCTCACTCAACATGACCATCGCACAACAAGGCGATCCACTCCATCCTTTTTGGGGCGCCGTCACGATGACATCCACTCCAGTGGCTTGCATGTCCACCCAAATGGTGCCTGAGGCGATACAGTCCAACACAAAGAGGCCTCCGACTTGGTGTACAGCATCTGACACTGCCTTCAAGTAATCCGTCGGCAAAATCATGCCCGCTGACGTTTCAACGTGCGGTGCGAAAACCACCGCTGGCTTTTCTTTCAAAATCGCGGCTACGACTTCTTCAATCGGGCATGGAGCCCAATGTGCTTGCGAGCCATCGGATGTACGTCGCGCCTTCAGTACGATGGATTCCGACGGGATTTGTCCCATGTCGAAAATTTGCGTCCACCGATAACTAAACCAACCATTGCGGATGACCAATACTTTTTTGCCTGTGGCAAATTGCCGCGCAACTGCTTCCATTCCGAAGGTACCGCTACCGGGAACGAGTACGCTGGCTTTCGCGTGGTAGACAGACTTCAGCATGCTGGAAATATCCCGCATTACCCCTTGGAAGCGTTGAGACATATGGTTGAGTGCACGGTCGGTGTAGACCACAGAAAACTCTAACAACCCATCGGGATCAATGTTTTTTAACAGTCCTGGCATCGCAGTGTCCTTCGAAGTAATTTAGGAACTAAACAAAAAATTCATAACATCACCATCTTTAACTATATATTCTTTCCCCTCAGCGCGCATCTTGCCTGCATCTTTGGCCCCTTGCTCTCCTTTGAAAGCAATAAAGTCATCAAAAGCAATCGTCTGAGCGCGGATATAGCCTTTTTCAAAATCGGTATGAATCACACCAGCGGCTTGGGGGCCTGTATCTCCAACATGAACCGTCCAGGCACGAACCTCTTTCACGCCCGCGGTAAAGTAAGTCTGCAAACCCAGCAATGCATAGGCTGAA
>JAIPDD010000077.1 GCA_021737875.1 Sulfuritalea sp. | reverse complement strand
CTGATGGCTTCCAAAGGCGTCATGTACTGGCCACCGGCGTTGTTGACCAAACCGTCGATCTGACCATAGTGGCTTTTGATCGCCGTAATGGTTTGTCGAACTGCTTCTTCTTGGCGAATGTCGCAAGCATGCGCACTGGCTTGGCCACCATCATGGCTGATTTCTTGGGCTACGATTTCTAACTTTTCTAACTTTCGCCCCACCAAAGCCACGCTGGCGCCCAGCGCTGCCAATTCGTGGGCCACACAGCGGCCAATACCCGAGCCGCCCCCTGTGACGATCACCACTTTTCCCGCAAACAAACCGGGAACAAATACCGACGCATACGCCATGAAAACTCCTACCGAAAATGTATTAGGAAGATGCTACCGAGCCACCGACAAACAAGGCCATGGCCGCATCACTGAGATCGTCAACCGACGCTTTTTTATGGGGATCAAACCACTGCACCGACCAGTTCAGCGCGCCCAAGATAAGCAACCGTGCTAACACCACGGGTGCACGCAAATGGCCGCTGGCATGCAAGGCCTTCAACACGGGCACCCATAAATTTTCGTACTGGCTTTGGAGTGCGGACAAGGTGTCGCGCTGCGCAGGCGTGAGCGAACGCGACTCGTACAACATCACCGGAATAAAGTCGCTCTGCGTGCCTAGCAAAACGAGAAAGTGGGTATGCACCAAGCCGCGCAACTGCGCCAGGGGCGTTTGGTCTTGGGTGCGTTCCAAAGTCGCTTGCTGGCGGGCCAAGGCCGCGCGCATTCCCTCTTCCATGACCGCAAACAGCAGGGCGTCTTTGCTTTTGAAATGGTAAAAAGGAGAGCCGCTTTGCATGCCCACTGCGGCGGCAATGTCGCGGGTGGTGGTTGCTGCAAAGCCCTTGCTTCTAAAAAGCGCGCCCGCGGCTTGCCACAAAGCCGCCCTGCGATTTCCGTCATCGCGGTCTTGGGCGGTTTTGCGCGGACGCCCGCGCGGACGCTTTACCTCTGCGTTAAGGAGCAATACCGGGGGTATCGGTCGCTGGGGGGATTGGGGCTCAAGAACTGGCATGGCGACACCATACCAAAACCCCTTATTTTTAGCAAGCGTTCGCTTGGTAAAAATAGCTTGGGGGGTCTATGATTTAAATTTTGGAAAAGTCGGGTTTGCGTTTTTCCATAAACGCTGTGAAGGCTTCGCTGGCATGGGGCGCTTGCAAGAGGCGGCCAAAACTTTGGGCTTCTTCGTTGATGTGGGCCAGCAGTTGCTCGGTCTGCCCTTTTTTCATTAAGCGTTTGGTCTCCACCAGTGAAGGCAGGGGTTTGGCTGCCAACTTCAAGGCTTGGGCATGGGCTACAGCATTGGCCTCGGTGGGAGGAACAATGCGGTTCACCAAGCCCACTTCCAAAGCCGCTTCGGCCATAAAGGGCTCGCCCAAGAGCAAGGCTTCCGCCGCACGGTGGTAGCCCAAGAGCTGGGGGGCCAAGAGGCTCGATCCCGCCTCTGCGCACAATCCTAAATTCACAAAGGGCATGGAGAAAGCGGCGTTGTCACCGGCGTAGATCAAATCGCAGTGAAACAGCAAGGTGGTGCCAATGCCAACGGCAGGCCCGCACACTGCGGCTACCAGAGGCTTGGGGAAAGTGGCCAGGCCGCGCATAAAGCGAAACACGGGTGCGTCTTCTTCCTTGGGCGGTTTGGCTAAAAAGTCGCCAATGTCATTGCCAGCGCTAAACACGGTGGCGTGGCCTTGAATCACCACCACGTGCACCGCTGCATCGGTGCTTGCCTGCAACAAGGCGTCCGCGCAGGTGCTGTACATGGCTTGGGTGAAGGAGTTTTTTTTCTCCACGCGGTTGAGCGTGAGGGTCATCACACCATCGGCGGTGTGGGTCAGTACGTCTTGCATGGCAAATCCTTCTTTTAAATTTATTCTTTGTAATAGACCAGTTGGTGGGTCGTTGCGAGCAAGACGCCCGCCTCGCTCCACAAACACCCGCTTTGGTCAAAAAATCCGTTGCGAAAGACCTGTCCGCGGGCTTGGGCTAAAACAAAACCCGAACCCACGGCAGACAACTGCGCACTGTCGGCGTGAAAGTACACCGTCATCGACACGGTTCCCGCAGGCACCCATTGGGCCCGGCGCACCCACACACGGGGAAAGAAAATATCAGAGAAAGCGGTAAGCGCGGCAAAGTCCATGGCGCGACCTGCGCGGTCACGCACCCACAACTGGGTCAGACTCGATTCGGAAGAAGACAAGATACTCTCAGCGCCGTCCCACGTGTGCGGCAGTCCGCCCAACACACCGCGCATATCAAAGCGCGTCAACCATTCCACGCCTTGCGGGATATGTGCAGCGGCAAGGGTTTCAGGGGGCGGGACTTGGGGCATAGGCAAATCATTGGCACTCCATGTTTCCCGCCGCGCCGCCGTCATCGCAGTTCCGGTGAATACCGACTCCACGCTGCCGTCTTTCTGGGTTTGCTGCATTTCAAACACCCAGTGCTGGGTTGAGCGGTTGGTGCGGGCAATGCGCAGGTTCAACACAAAGGGACCTGTTGCAATCGCCGCCACAAAGTTCACAGTCAATGCAACCGGTTCACCCAGGCATTCGGCGTGGTCCAAGATCGCCTGCGTAACGGTTGCTGCTGTAATTCCCCCAAACGGGCCGACCATATTGGCCCAGGCCGGATGCGTAGCACCCAGGTAATTGGTGCCGTCTTGGCGCGTCAGCGCTAGTGCGGCATCAAAGGGGTGGGCTGCTTCGGGGAAGGGTGGCATAGCGAGTTACTGAACGCGAATCCAAGTCTGGGTGCGACCTAGTAAGGGGGTGCCGATAAAGGCCCGCACTTCAAGTTTTTTTCCGCCATCGATGGGTGTGAGACGCAGGCTGTAATTTTTTCCATTTTCAGGGTCCAAAATTTTGCCCTCTTCCCACACATCTTTGCCATCGGTTTTTTTACCGCCACGGATAATTTCCATTCCGATTTTTGGCTTGTCTTTGCGGTCATCGGTGCACTCAACGCAATTGGGCTCAGCGCCAGGCTTGGGGTCAAGTGCTTTTTCCACAACGCCTGAAAGCCCACCGCTGGTGTTCAGAGTAATACGAATCTCGGCCTTGGGTTTATTGGTTGTGTCATCAATGCTATGCCACAGGCCCAAGGGCGTCATCTGTGCATACGACAGGGCGCCAGTGGTTACACACACGGCAGTCAAAAGAAATTTTTTCATGGTGGGGTCTCCTAGGTAAAAAGGTAAAGGGGAATTCTTGATCAGGCTAATGCCGCTTCGGTGTCCATCAGAACGTCGGAGCCAGCACTCGCGGTACGCATCAACATTGCCGTTTCTGGCATGAGCTTAGCAAAATAGAACCGCGCCGTTTGGACCTTGGCCAAGTAAAACGCATCGGTATTGCCCGTTGCGATTTCACGCAAAGCCACTTGTGCCATGCGGGCCCAAAAGTAGCCAAACACCATGTGGCCAGCAACGCGCAAATAGTCCACTGCTGCCGCCCCCACTTCGTCGGGGTTTTGGAACCCTTTCATGCCAATCTCAGTGGTGAACTTTGTCATCTGCTCACCTAATTTGGCAAGGGGCTCCAAAAATTCAGCCATCTTCTCATTTCCAGCTTCTTCTTGAACCAACTTCACAATGAGCTTTCCAAAACGCTTGAGTGTCGCGCCGTTGTTGCCCAAAATTTTGCGGCCCAAAAGATCGAGCGATTGAATGGTGTTGGTGCCTTCGTAAATCATATTGATACGGGCATCACGCACGTATTGCTCCATGCCCCATTCCTTGACATAACCGTGGCCACCAAAGACCTGCATGCACATGGAAGTGGATGTCCAACCGTTGTCGGTAATAAACGCTTTGACAATGGGCGTGAGCATCGCCAGCATTTCGCCCGCATCGGTACGGACTTTTTCATCGGGGTGGCTGTGCTCTTCTTCCAGCAGCATGGCGCAATAGGCCTGCAAGGCCCGCCCGCCCTCGGCGTAGGCCTTGGCGGTGAGCAACATCTTGCGCACATCGGGGTGCACAATGATCGGATCGGCCGCTTTGTCTTTGGCTTTGGTTCCAGAGAGGGAGCGCATTTGAATCCGATCTTTGGCATACACCAAGGCGTTTTGGTAGGCCACTTCCGTCAGACCCAAAGACTGGTTTCCCACCCCAAGACGCGCGGCATTCATCATCACAAACATGCCGTTCATGCCTTTGTTAGGCACACCGACCATGGTGCCCACGGCGCCGTCTAAAACCATCTGACAGGTTGCGCTGCCTTTGATGCCCATCTTGTGTTCGAGGCCGCCGCAGTAAATGCCATTACGCGCACCCAAAGCGCCGTCAGCGCCCACCATGAATTTCGGAACGATAAACAAACTCACACCCTTGATTCCGGGAGGCGCATCGGGCAAGCGTGCCAACACCAAGTGAATGATGTTCTCACTCATATCGTGTTCACCCGCGCTGATAAAAATCTTATTGCCGGTCAATCGATACGTGCCGTCCGCTTGGGGTTCGGCTTTGGTGCGCATCAAACCGAGGTCGGTTCCGCAATGGGGCTCGGTTAAACACATCGTGCCCGTCCATTGGCCGCTGGTCATTTTGTGAAGGTAGGTGGCTTTTTGCGCATCGGTTCCATGCGCGGCCAAGGACGCGTAGGCCCCGTGGGTCAAGCCGGGGTACATAGTCCACGCCTGGTTGGCGCTGTTAAGCATCTCGTAAAACATTTGGTTCACCACCAATGGCAAACCCTGGCCGCCAAAAGCGGGGTCGCAACCGAGCGCTGCCCAGCCGCCTTCTACATACTTGGCGTAGGCTTCCTTGAATCCTTTGGGCGTCGTCACCGCATGGGTTTTGACATCGAGCTGGCAACCTTCTGCGTCCCCACTGATATTGAGTGGGAACAGCACTTCAGCAGCAAATTTACCGCCTTCTTCAAGCACTGCATTGATGGTTTCTGCATCCATGTCTGCGTGCTTTGGAATGGTTTTGAGGGTGTCGGTGATATGCAGCAATTCGTGCATCACAAATTGCATGTCACGCAAAGGCGGGGTATAGCTGGGCATGAAAGAACTCCTTGAAGGTTGAAATCGATAGGAAAAAAATTAAGTGCTGGCTGCAGGCGTACCGTAGCGGGCCAAAATGTCGTCAAAGCCGCGGTTGGCGCGGGCTAAGGATCCTGGTTTTTGCAAAAAGCGGGCTTCGTAATGCAGAGCCAAGATCAGGGCATGAATCTCAAACGCAATTTGCTGCTCATCCGCATCGGCTACCAAATGGCCACAGCCTTTGGCCAAGACCACGGCGCGGTACAGTGCGCTGAGCCAAGTTTGTACCGAGTCAGCCAGCGCATCGCGCACAGGGCCGGTTCGGTCGTCAAACTCCACTGCGCCGCTGATAAAAATACAGCCCGACTGCAACTCGACCGCGACGCGCTTCATCCAGTTGTCAAACAAGGCGCGCAATCGTGGCAAACCCCGGGGCGCTTGCATAGCGGGGTAAAAAATTTCTTGCTCAAAGGTGGCAAAGTATTCGTGGATCACCGAAATCTGCAACTCTTCCCGGGACCCAAAATGCGCAAACACACCCGACTTGCTCATGTGCATGCGCTCAGCCAACGCACCAATACTCAGGCCTTCGAGCCCCACTTGTGTACCCAAGGTCACGGCGGCTTGAACAATGGCTTGCTTGGTTTGCTGGCCTTTTTGCAGCACCCGCAGCGCAGGTTTGCGCTCCGGTGCAGGATCAACAGTGGCAACTACAAGAGAAGAAGACATGAAACAGGCGGCGGAGTGAAAATAGAACGATCGTGCTATTTTGCACTATTTCCACGGCAAACTTGAATTGCCCCTGCTTCAAGAGGGTTGAACTGAGAATGGCTGCGGCTCAAGACGAGCGAATCATCGTCCCAAAGGCCTGGTCCGTCAGAATTTCCAGAAGCAATACGTGGGGTACGCGTCCATCAATGATGTGGACGGCTTTCACACCGCTTTTCGCAGCATCAAGCGCTCCACTGATTTTTGGCATCATCCCGCCTGAGATGGTGCCGTCAGCAAACAATGCGTCAATTTGACGGGCGCTGAGCTCGGTCAGCAACTCACCCGCTTTGTTCAAAACACCACTGATATTGGTCAACATCAACAGTTTTTCGGCCTGGAGAACAATGGCTAACTTGGCAGCCACCACGTCAGCGTTGATGTTGTAGCTCTCGTTGTTTTCGCCAAAACCGATGGGGCTGATCACCGGAATAAACGCATCGTCTTGCAGAGCCTTCACGACGCTGGGGTCCACACTGACAATATCGCCCACTTGGCCGATATCATGCTCTATAGCTGGGTTGGCAGCGTCAAGCATTTTCAATTTTTGCGCCCGAATCATGGCGCCATCGCGCCCGGTCAAACCCACCGCCTTACCGCCGGCTTGGTTAATCAGCCCAACAATATCTTGTTGCACCTCGCCCCCCAAAACCCACTCTACGACTTCCATGGTTTCAGCATCGGTGACGCGCATGCCTTGAACAAACTCCCCGGTTTTGCCAAGCCGTTTTAAAGCGTTTTCAATCTGCGGTCCACCGCCGTGAACCACCACGGGGTTAATTCCCACCAATTTGAGCAGCACCACGTCTTGGGCAAACGCAGCCTGCAGGGCGGGGTCGGTCATTGCGTTGCCGCCGTATTTGATGACCATGGTTTTGCCATGGAATTGACGGATGTAAGGCAGCGCATGGGCCAAAATTTCGGCCTTGTCGTGGGGGCTGATGGGGTGTGGTTTGCTCATGGTGTGATTATCAGCTTGAAAAACCTCGAACGCATGCACTCAAGACTTTGCGAATCCCTTGCATATCATTGCTCTGCGCGGCTAAATTCAAAGCTTGCAACTGGTCTGACAGCTGCGCCCAAGGAAAGAAATCTTCGTAGGCTTTCATGATGCGGGGGTGTTCGGTGGGCTCGGGGTTTTCGCCAATGAGTAACTCCTCATACAACTTTTCACCCGGACGCAATCCGACCACGGCTATTTCGATATCCCCTTCGGGGTAGGCGGCGTCTTTGACTGTCAGGCCGGAGAGCTGAACCATGCGTTGGGCGAGATCCATGATTTTGACCGGCTCGCCCATGTCCAAAACAAACACATCGCCACCCTGCCCCATCGCGCCGGCTTGCAAAACCAACTGTGCGGCCTCGGGGATGGTCATGAAATAACGGGTGACCTCTTTGTGGGTGACGGTGATCGGGCCACCGCCTTCCAATTGCTGGCGAAACAAGGGGACGACACTGCCGCTAGAGCCCAATACATTGCCAAAGCGAACCATCGAAAAGCAGGTTGTGCTGCCTCCTGCGTTCTTTGACTTTTCTGCCAAGGCCTGTAACACCAGCTCTGCCATGCGTTTGGTCGCACCCATCACATTGGTTGGACGAACGGCTTTGTCGGTACTTACCAAAACAAAGCGCTTCACACCACTGGCCTGCGCAGCCTGCGCCACATTCAAGGTTCCAAAGACATTGTTGAGTACGCCCACACCGGGGTTACTTTCAACCAAAGGAACATGCTTGTAAGCCGCTGCGTGGTAGACAGTTGCAGGTTGGTAGCTGTTGCAAACCGCTTGCATTTGTTCTGCGCTTGTAACGCTTCCCAGCAAAGGAACCAACTCCACAGATAAGTGATGAGATTGGCAAAGAGCCTCTAGCTCTTGGTGAATCGCATACAAACCAAACTCGTTGTGGTCAAGCAGCACCAATTTTTTTGGCGATTGAAGAACGATATTGCGGGTTAGTTCCCCGCCAATACTGCCGCCTGCGCCTGTAACCATCACCACTTGGCCCCTTAAGTCGCGGGCCAATAAATCCGCTTGGGGTGGGACTGGGGTTCGCCCCAAAAGATCATCAATATCTAACTCATGGATATCTTTGACACTCACCTTGCCACTGGCCAAGTCAGCCATGCTTGGCAGGGTGCGAACGTGAACCGGCAGCTTGCTCAAAGATGCAATGATTTGCTTGCGCCGCTCTCGTGTGGCATTGGGCATTGCCAACAATAAATCCGTCACCTCATGGCGTGTCACCAAACTCGGCAAGTCTTGCGACGCCCAAACAGGCACGCCGTTGATGCTGCGCCCGACTTTGTGCGCGTCATCATCTACAAACCCGACCAACTTCAGTTGTCGTTCCATCCCAATGGAAACAGCTGTTTGAACGCCAGCCGTGCCCGCACCAAAAATCAATAAACGCCCCGATTTATTACCTGCAGCCAGCGCCAGCCCGGCCAGCCAAAACCGCGCAAAGGCTCGGCTTGCGCCCACCAAAATTAAAAACAACAGGGGCTGCAATACCCCCACACTGCGCGGCACCATCGGCCATTGCATCCACAGCAGGACTGCAAACAAGGCCAATCCATAGACAGCAATTGCCTTGACTGTAGAAACTAATGCGGCCTGGCCCGTATAGCGAAAAATAGCGCGGTACAGACCAAACTTGACGAAAACTGGAACAGCCAATAAAGGCGTCAAGAAATAAACCATCCATTGCAGACCTACTGGTCGGTGCAGTACATCAAGCCGCAATGAAAACGCAAGCCACGTGGCGATAAACGCGAGCGCAATATCTACCGCAACGACAATAAGTCGTTTGTATAAACGAGGCCAAGCCAAAACTTTAAGGTTCATAACAATCAAAAACACAAAACCCCATGCTGCCCTTGATTACAAGTGCACCGCATGGGGTTTTCGCTTTATTTAAGCAGATATCAAAAATGAATCTTTGGCTTGGCCTTGAGCGATTAATGTGGACAACCATTTTGGTGTTAACCCACGACCGGTCCAGGTTTCCCCGTGGGGGCCACGGTATTTAGGGGCCACTGGGTTACTCGCTTTACGAACGGTTTTTGGAGCTTTCACGGATTTTGTAGCACCGACTTTACCTTTGGCTGCGCGACCAGCTTTGCTTTTGCCTTTTCCAGACTCCAAGTCTTTGACAGTAATACCAAAGGCCGCCATTTTCGCAAGAATATCTTGAACAGTAGCGTGGAAATCTTTGGACTTGATTTCGTTGGCTTGCTTTTGCAATTTTTCTATTTGGGTTTGAATATCGATGAGATTGGACATATATCACTCCTTTAGAAAATTATTACCGCAACAGTATAGACGAATCAATGAGAAACTCCTTCACGGCGAACCACTTTAATCAAAGTCATCCATAGAATTTTTATGTCTAACCAGAAAGATTGGTTTTTTAAGTAATAAACATCCAAGTCAACTTTATCTTCTATCGATAATTCATCGCGGCCATTCACTTGGGCCCAACCGGTAAGTCCAGGAAGCAATAAGTGGACTCCATATTTGGTTCGTAGCTGTATTAAGTCCTGCTGATTGAATAACGCAGGGCGTGGACCTATAAGACTCATATCGCCAATCAAAATACTCCATAACTGAGGCAATTCGTCCAAACTAGTTCTTCTCAAAAAAGAACCGATTGGCGTTAAATAATCTTGAGGATTTCCAAGTAAATGCGTGGCTGCGGTTGGGGTACCCAGTTGCATACTTCGAAACTTTGGCATTTTGAAAATGTTGTTTCCATGTCCGATTCGGTCAGACCAATAAAGTGCAGAGCCATTAGAAGTTAGTCTGATGGTTAACGCAACTACTAATAGTAGTGATATCAGCAACGGAGTTACAGCGAACACTAGGACAATATCAAGTAAGCGCTTCATATTTCAATTTTGATGAGCATAGCATGAGGAAATAGCGAGCTTCAATGCACCCTATCTTATCCTTTACGGGTTGGTTTCTTTTTGTAAATTTTAATCTTGTCTTCATTGGTCATCATATGGACTTCAGCGACTTGCTCAACTGGCATTCCCCCAAATCATGGCAAAGGGCGGATGGAGGAAAGTCGACACTGTCATGCGGTATGTTGAGCGGGTCCGCATTTTAGCCTATAGCCCTGCTGCTGCAAGTTTTCCAAGGCAATGTTTTCTTGCCTGGGTTTGGTGTGGATGAGGTACCAATGCATGACAGTCTTTAAACCTTTGGGGTACCAGCAGCCCGCCCATACGCATCCTCAAACCGAACGATA
>JAIPDD010000076.1 GCA_021737875.1 Sulfuritalea sp. | reverse complement strand
CACCGAAATATGGGTGAGCTCCAAGGCTGCGGATTTGGAGCCCATGGTGTTGGCCTCGCGGTGCAGTTCTTGGATTAAAAAGTCCATCCGTTTGCCAATTTCGCCGCCTTTTTTGATCAAGCGTTCTAACTCGTCAAGGTGTGAGTTCAGCCGGGTGAGTTCTTCGGCGACATCAATGCGAATGGCGAAGGCTGTGGCCTCTGTTAGCGCTCGGTCTTGCGCGGCTTCGGGCAGGGCGCTGCCATCGGTAAGTGCCATCGCTTCTTTCCAGCGTTCAAGAAAGCGCTGGCGTTGTTGCGCCACAAGTTGGGGCACCAAGGGGCTTGATTTTTCAGCCAAGATGCGCAATTGCGCAATATGGTCAAGCAGCATTTTTCCAAGCCGGGCGCCTTCGCGCTGGCGCGCCGCCAACAAGGCTTTGAGCGCGGTCTGCGCCAAAGGAATCAGGTCTTGGCTCCAATCGCGGTGGCTGGACTGCTCGCTGGCCGCGAGTCGCAACACATCGGCCACACTCAATGCGTTGGCCAAGGGAAGCCAAGCTTTCACGTTGTCTTGAACAGCGTTGAGGCGCTGTAAGAGCTTGGGTGACGGTTCGCTCACACTGTTGGCGTTTTGGACCTCGATGGACGCCCGAACCTCCACCTTGCCGCGTTTCAATTGGGCGCTCAATACCTCCCGCAAGGCGGGCTCAAACTGCCGCAGGTCTTCAGGGAGTTTGAAGGTGAGATCCAAAAAACGGCTGTTGACCGAGCGAATCTCTAAGCCCAATTGGGCTGGGGGCAGGTGGGGCTGCTCGGTGCTGTGGGCTGTGCTGTGCTGCGCGCTGGCGTAGCCCGTCATACTGAAAACCGGCATGTCTTACATCCTTCGAACAATAAACTGCGCCAAGAATAACCGCCTTCTGACCCGATGCGCTTTGGCGATGCATTGATAATTGGGCCAATTTCCATTGAAAGGCCAGTTATGACCCCGTTTGTTCGCAGTGGCGCCCGCGCCGCCCATGCTTTGCGCCCGGTGCGCATCACCCGTGGCTATACCGTTCATGCCGAAGGATCGGTTCTCATTGAGTTTGGGGGCACCAAAGTGCTTTGCACCGCCTCCGTAGAAGAGCGCGTCCCCCCCCACAAGCGCGGCAGCGGCGAAGGCTGGGTGACTGCGGAGTACGGCATGCTGCCCCGTGCCACCCACACCCGCAGCGACCGCGAAGCCGCTAAAGGCAAACAAAGCGGGCGCACCCAAGAAATTCAACGTCTGATTGGCCGGTCCCTGCGTGCGGTGTTTGACTTGAAACGCTTGGGCGAGCGCACCATTGCCTTGGATTGCGATGTCATCCAAGCTGATGGCGGCACCCGAACGGCTGCCATTACCGGGGCGTTTGTGGCAGCCCAAGACGCGGTGAACTTCTTGCTTGCCCACGGCAAGACCACGGAGTCGCCGATTATTTCTGCCGTCGCTGCAATTTCGGTGGGCATTGTGCAAGGCACCCCTTTATTGGACTTGGAATACACCGAAGACTCTGATTGCGATACCGACATGAACGTGGTGATGACAGGTGCGGGCCATTTTGTGGAAGTCCAAGGCACTGCGGAAGGCGCGGCCTTTTCGCGCGCAGAGATGGACCAACTGCTGCACTTGGCGGAAAACGGCATTGTGGAGTTGATGGCCTTGCAGCAAAAAGCCTTGGCGCAGCCTTTGGCTTGAATTTCATGCTGATGAAAATTGTCTTGGCCTCCAACAATGCGGGCAAGCTTGCTGAGTTGCAAGCCTTGTTTGCGCCGCTGGCTTGTACCTTGGTGTGCCAAGGCGACCTGGGCGTGCCAGAGGCCCCAGAGCCATACCGTACTTTTATTGAAAACGCATTGGCCAAGGCGCGCAACGCGGCGCACCATACCGGCTTGCCTGCGTTAGCCGATGATGCAGGTTTGTGTGTGGATGCCTTTGGCGGTTTGCCAGGGGTCGATACGGCCTACTACGCCACCCAATTTGGCTACCCCAAAGGAGACGACAACAACGTCGTCGCCTTGCTGGAGCAAATGCAGGATGTGACGCAACGCCGCGCGGCCTTGGTCAGTACCTTGGTCGCCGTGCGCTCAGTAGACGACCCTGAGCCCTTGGTCGCGGTGGGTCGCGTGGTGGGTGACATTACCCGTGCGCCGATTGGAAACAATGGTTTTGGCTTTGATCCAGTGATGTGGATTCCTGAGTTTCAGAAGACCTTTGCCGAGCTGCCTGTGGATGTGAAAAATGCCAACAGCCACCGCGGCCGCGCTGCAAAGGCCATGGTGGCTCTGATGCGCGAGCGCTGGCTCAGCGCATAGGACTGGGTTGCATGGTTCCTATCGTTCCCATCGTTCCCAACGTCCAGGCCGTGGAGCCCAGCGACATCACACATTACATGCGCCCAGGCACCTTGCAGTTAACAGCCCTGCCGCCCTTGGCCTTGTATGTGCATTTGCCTTGGTGCTTGAAAAAATGCCCGTACTGTGATTTCAACTCCCACGAGCAGCCCGAAGGACCGCTGCCCCAAGCGCGTTATGTCGATGCCGTGATTGCCGATCTAGAGGCCGCACTGCCTTTGATTTGGGGCCGGGGCGTGCACACTATTTTTATCGGCGGCGGAACGCCGAGTTTGTTTTCCCCAGAAGAAATCGATCGGCTTCTGGGTGCGATTCGCGCGCGCGTACGTTTGGAAGCCGATTGTGAAATCACGATGGAAGCCAACCCCGGAACTTTCGAGAAAGACCGCTTTCGCGCCTTTGCCAGCGCAGGGGTGACGCGTTTGTCGATGGGGGTGCAAAGCTTCAACGATGCCCATTTACAGGCCCTTGGCCGGGTGCATAACCGCGCGCAAGCGATCGCTGCAGTCGAAGAAGCCGCCCGGTCTTTTTCAACTTTTAATTTAGACATCATGTACGCCTTGCCAGGCCAAACGCTGGCGCAGGTCGACGAAGACATAGCCACGGCATTGCAGTTTTCGCCACCCCATATTTCGATTTACCACCTCACGATTGAACCCAACACCTACTTTGCGAAATTCCCCCCGGTGATTCCTGAAGACGACATGGCTTATGCCATGTTGGACCGCATTACCGAGACCACGCAAAGTGCAGGCCTGAACCGTTACGAAGTCTCAGCCTACGCCAAAGACGGCCACCGCTGTAAACACAACCTCAATTACTGGCAGTTTGGTGACTACCTTGGCATTGGGGCGGGTGCCCACAGCAAACTCAGCTTTGCCCACCGTGTGGTGCGCCAGGTGCGTATCCGCGACCCCCGCGCTTACCAAGACAAAGCCTTGGCTGGCAATGCGCTGGCACAAAGTGAAGAGGTGGGCCGCGCAGACTTGCCTTTTGAGTACATGCTTAACGCCCTGCGCTTAAGGCATGGTTTTTCTCTTCAAGAGTTCACCGAGCGCACCGGTTTGCCACTTTCGGCCATTGAGGCACCTTTGAAAGTGGCCGAAGGCAAAGGACTCATAGAGCGGGACTTCGCCCGCGTTCGCCCGACGGTGCGGGGGTTTGATTTTTTAAGTGACTTGCAAGCGCTATTTTTAGATCCCACCCAAGGCGACGCCTGACATCGACTGCATTGCGCTTGGCGCGTCCCATTACAATCGAAAGCTGTGTGGGGCGTTAGCTCAGTTGGTTAGAGCAGAGGACTCATAATCCTTTGGTCGAGTGTTCAAGTCACTCACGCCCTACCATTTCCCAAAGGATTTCCACATGCGCCGCGCTGCCACGTTATTGTTTTTTGTGAGCATGAACGCGTCTGCAGCATTGCCTGACTTGCAGTTATGGCCAACGATTCCGTTTATTCGCGGACAAGACCTTTGCCAATACCAAGATGCCTATGGCCGCAACAAAATTCAGATTGCGCAGGACTCCACCCAAGACATGCTGCTTTTAATGCGCGAAGGGGCCAAAGCGCGTGATGCACTCACGATTGTCATTGCCATGGATGACTTGGCCAATAAGAACCGCGCCCATGCCAATGCCGGTGTGGGGATGGATGTGATGCTTGAGGGCACGTTCAAGTCCAACCTTGACGGTTTGTACCGTGCGATCAATCCCTCTTCCAAAAAAGTGGCATTTTTCAATCCCTTGCCTTTGACCCAACTGGTTCGGGACTTGCACGAACAAAAACGCCAAGGCTATTTAGACCAACGGTATTTAGCGGGCTTGTCGGGCGTGGCTTGGGGAACGTACTCTTACAGCCCCAGCTGCAAGGGTGATTTGTCAGTGACCTTGCACATCGAAACCAAGGATGGGGCTACGTTTAACTTTCAAGCGCAAGGTGCGCCTGCTGCTGTTATGCAACCGATGGCTTCACAGGTGTTTGAGTTTTTTCAAAAAACGCAGTTCCCATCCAAGGTGAAGTATGGGGACAAAACCATTGACTTGTTGGGTGCGCCAGGCACTCCGATTAGCCATGCCTCGTCTCCTGAGAATGCAGCTAGTTCGTGTAAAAAAATTCAGGGCCGTTTACCGACAGAGGCCGAGTACGAATTTTTATCGAGCTTGGGAGATTGGAGTGGCGGTATTGACATGCGCCATGATTTTTGGGCGATGGCAGATGGCAAAGTGCTCGCCCCGGATTTGCGAAACCCTTCCCCCGTGCGAACAGCGGATGAAATTCGGGCTTCGCAATACCATTTTTACTGCGTTCGTTAAACCACGCGCTGAAGTTTCATGGCAACGCTCATGTCGCCAGAGACTTTGAGCTTGCCCGACATGAAGCCAGTCACGGAATTCAATTGGCCGTCCATCATGGCTTGTAAATTCTCCAAGCTGACGGTGACAGTGCAGTCGGTCTCGGCGTCGGTGTTGGAGACCGTATTGGGGCTGGACACGCCGTCTAATACGATGACGCCATCTGCGCCACAATCAAACTTCAATGTCGCTTCTAAGCCGCTGTCGTCGCCCATTTTGGTGCGGATGGATTGGGTAATAGATTCGAGGCTCATAGGGGTTTCCTTGGATTGACCGTTAGTGGTGATTTGATTGTAATAAAGTTCACCTGTTAGTCTGTCACCTCAGTGCCTTGCGCACGCCTAGGATTATTCATTCATGCCCGCCTCCCAACCCCTGAGCGCACTGCGATCACTGCTTAAACCCCGTTCTAGTGCGTTTGCAGCCAATGTGGCGCGGATGCAGGGTTTGTGGGACGAGGTGCAGCGGCTTCAGTCCATGGTTTTGGCCGAGTCAGAGTCCAAACGTGCCAAATTTGAGCAACGCAATCAGCTCTTGCCGCGCGAGCGCATTGCGCGCCTCCTTGACAGGGGGACGCCATTTTTAGAGCTGAGCCGCTTGGCGGGCTTGAATATGCACGACGACGATGGCAAAAAATCAGTACTCGGCGGTGGCTCGATTGTGGGCATTGGCGTCGTGGCCGGAAAACGCTGCGTGGTCTCGGCCAACGACAGCGCGGTCAAAGGCGGCACAGTCGCACCCATGGGTTTGCGCAAAGCATTGCGGGTTCAACAAATTGCCATGGAAAACAAATTGCCCATCATCAATTTGGTTGAAAGCGGTGGCGCGAACTTGCTCTACCAAGCAGAAATTTTTGTGGAGGGTGGCCGCAGTTTTGCAAACCAAGCGCGGATGTCTGCAGCGGGCTTGCCGCAAATTTCGGTGGTTCATGGTTCTTCTACTGCAGGTGGAGCGTATTTGCCGGGGCTGTCAGACTATGTGATTTTGGTACGAGGCCGCTCTAATATTTTTCTGGCCGGCCCGCCTTTGGTGAAAGCGGCAGTGGGTGAGGACTGCACCGAAGACGAGCTAGGCGGTGCGCAGATGCATGCGCAGACCACGGGCTTGGGTGAATACCTGTGCGAAGACGACGCGCACGCGATTGCCATGGCGCGCGAAGTGATGGACAAATTGCGTTGGGATGCTGCGTCACCGCTTTCTTCCTTTGTAGAGCCCTTGTATGACGCGAAGGAGTTAATGGGCGTGGTTCCTGCCGATGATCGTGAGCCCTATGACGTGCGCGAAGTGATTGCGCGTTTGGTGGACGGTTCTGACTTTCTGGAATTCAAAGCCAGTTATGCGCCGGAGATGATGTGTGGCCACGCGCGTGTGCAAGGCCACTTGGTCGGAATTCTGGGTAACAACGGGCCGATTCAGCCGACGGGCTCTACCAAAGCGGCCCAGTTCATTCAGCTGTGCGACCAAAGCGCCACCCCCTTGGTTTTTCTACAAAACACCACGGGCTATATGGTTGGCTCGGTGGCAGAGCGCGGCGGTGCTATCAAGCACGGATCCAAAATGATTCAAGCCGTTGCCAATGCGCGGGTTCCTAAATTCACCTTTGTGCTCGGCGGCTCTTTTGGTGCTGGAAATTACGGGATGTGCGGACGGGGCTTTGATCCGCGTTTTATTTTTGCTTGGCCCACAGCGCGTACCGCTGTGATGGGTGGCGCGCAAGCGGCCAAAGTGATGGACATCGTGAACCGCAGCAAGATGGACCGCAGCGGGGAAGTGCCCAACGAAGAGGCTTTACAAGCGATGTCTGATGGCCTGCGTTTGCGTTTAGACAAAGAGTCCACCGCCTTGTTTGGTACCGCACGGCTGTGGGATGACGGAATCATTGACCCGCGCGACACCCGCCGTGTTTTGGGTTTGTGCCTGGCAATTGCCGCCGAGGCCGATCAACGCACTTTGCGACCCAATACGTTTGGCGTGGCGCGGATGTAAGCGCCGGTTATTCATACAGCCAAGCCCATGACTTTTTCAAAAATACTCATTGCCAACCGTGGCGAAATTGCCTGCCGCGTGATGCGCACAGCCCGGGATCTTGGTTACGCCACTGTGGCAGTTTTTAGCGATGCCGATCGCCAAGCTTTGCACGTGCGCATGGCCGATGAAGCCGTGCATATCGGAGGCCCCGAGGCTAAAGATTCTTACCTGAATATTGCTGCGATTTTGCAAGCCGCCCACCAAACCGGGGCCGATGCTGTTCACCCCGGTTACGGTTTTCTCAGCGAAAACGCGGGCTTTGCCCAAGCCTGCTTGGATGCAGGTTTGGTTTTTATTGGCCCTACACCCCACGCCATGTTGGCCATGGGCGACAAGGCCCAGGCCAAGCAGCACATGATTCTTGCCGGGGTTCCTTGCGCCCCTGGTTTTATGGCACCCAATGCGAATGATGCAGAGTTACTCACCCAAGGCGCTTTGCTTGGGTTTCCTTTGCTGGTGAAAGCGACTGCGGGCGGCGGAGGGCGGGGTATGCGCCATGTGAACCGCCAAGACGAACTGGCTTCTGCCATTGATAGCGCACGCCGCGAATCGCTGAGCGCCTTTGGCAATGGCGAACTCATGTTGGAGCGTTTGATTGACAAGGGACGCCATATTGAAATTCAGATCTTTGCCGATCAGCACGGCAACGCGGTTTATTTGGGTGAGCGCGATTGCACCGCACAGCGTAGGCGACAAAAAGTCATTGAAGAAACCCCTTCGCCGATTGTCAGCCCTGCCATGCGCGAACGCATGGGCCGTGACGCCGTTGCCGCTGCGTTGGCAGTAGGCTACCAAGGTGCAGGCACGGTGGAATTTATCGTCGATGCCGATCTCAACCATTATTTTTTAGAAATGAACACCCGCTTGCAGGTGGAGCATACGATCACAGAAATGGTGACGGGCTTAGACCTGGTCGAATGGCAATTGCGCGTAGCTGCAGGAGAGCCTCTGCCTTTGAAGCAAGCAGAAATTGTTTTTCAGGGCCATGCGATCCAAGCGCGTTTGTATGCCGAAGATCCTTATGCGGGCTTTGTACCGCAAACCGGAAAAATATGCTGGTGGAAGCCCCAAGCGGCTTTGCATGCGGGAGTTCGTATCGACCACGGCATTCAAGAAGGGGATGAGATTTCGCCGTTTTATGACCCCATGGTTGCCAAAGTGATTGCGCATGGCCGTGACCGCGACGATGCCACTCGCAAGCTTCGTGCAGCTTTGCGAAACGCTCCGCTGTTAGGCTTGCGAAATAACAGCCGGTTTTTGACGGACCTGTTGGAACACACCGCATTTCGCCAAGCCCAGATGACCACCACGCTGATTGACCAATGGGCCAGCGATGGCGAGGCGATATTAGAAAAACCACAACCCAGCTCCAAGGCGTGGCAAGTTGCAGCCTTGGCACGGGTGGCGCAGCATGGCAGCAGTTGGCGCTCCGACAGTGTGGCCGGGTTTGGTATGCAGTTGCACTGCGAGTCCGAGACACGCTTTTTGCGCGTGGTGCCCGATGACCAGGGTGGCGTTTTAATCGAGCTCACCTCCCAAGAGAGCCCAGATAAAGCATTGCCGATGCGTGCCCAGGTTCACTCATTTGAGCAGGGCGCACTGCGTTATTCGGTAGCGGGGGTGCTGCAGTCCGCAGTCGCTTGTTTGGATGGTTTGCACGTTCATTTGGCAATGGACGGCCACCCGTTCATTTTTTCAGAACACAACGCATTGGACCAAAAGCATTCTGTTCAAGAGCCTGGCAAAGCCCATGCAGCGGTAGCCGGTAAAGTAACGCGCGTTTTGGTGGCTGTGGGCGATACGGTATCTGAGGGGCAGCAGTTGCTGTGCGTGGAGGCAATGAAAATGGAAATGTGGCTGTGCGCGCAAGTGGCTGGAAGCGTGATGGCCGTGCATGCGGAGGAAGGCCAACAAATCGATGCGGGCACCTTCCTGGTAGAAATTTCATAGAAAGACAAACGATGGACAAAGCGATTTTGACCTGCGCCCTGACGGGTGTTCTTACCAACCCAGAGCAACATCCGGTACCTGTTTCGCCGGCCCAGATGGCCGCTGAAGCCAGAGATGCTTTCAATGCGGGTGCCAGCGTGATGCATGTGCATGTGCGCCAACAAGAGCCTGGTAAAGGGCATTTGCCTTCGTGGGATCCGGATGTGATGGAGTCCGTCGTGAGCGCTATTCGGGATGCGTGTCCGGGTGTCATCATCAACCTCACCACGGGCGTGGTCGGCAAAGACATCAGTGGCCCCTTGGACTGTATTCGCCGGATCAAACCCGAAATTGCAGCCTGTAACGCTGGCAGTTTGAATTACCTCAAGATCAAAGAAGACGGCCAATGGGCGTGGCCGCCCATGGTGTTTGATAACCCAGTTGCGAAGGTGCAGCAGTTTTTAGATGTGATGGCCGAGTGCGGAACCCACCCGGAGTTTGAGTGTTTTGATGTGGGCATTGTGCGATCGGTCACCATGTACCTCAAAGCGGGAATGCTCCAGCCCAGCATGGGCAAAGCGGAATACAACTTGGTCATGGGCGTGGCCTCAGGCATGCCTTGTGACGCCGAGCTCTTAGCGCTTTTACCGCGCTATATGGCTGCCAACAGCATGTGGCAAAGCACGCTGATTGGTCGCGCAGAAATTTGGCCGGTGCACCAAAAAACGGCCGATATGGGCGGCATGTTGCGCACCGGATTAGAGGATACGTTTTACTTGCCTGACGGAAAACGTGCCAATGGTAATGGTGTGTTGATCGCAGAATTAGCACGCTGCGCAGAGCGTGCCGGCCGCGCCATTGCGTCGCCTAGCGAGGCCCGCGCACTCATGAACCTGTGATAGAATTTGCAGCTTAGCGGCTGTAGCTCAGTTGGATAGAGTACTTGGCTACGAACCAAGGGGTCGTGGGTTCAATTCCTGCCAGCCGCACCAAAAACGCAAAGCCCTCTGAATTATTTCAGAGGGCTTTTTGCTTTTTGGTGATACGCTTATGACTGCTCTTTTCCTCAAATGAAGCTGATTCAATAAAAAAATAGGGAGAACCATCTGTGGTTGAAAAAGTCGTCGTTAAAAACCTTTATAAAGTCTATGGTTCCCATCCGCAGCAAGCGATGCAAATGCTTCACGCGGGCCAAAGCAAGGATGCGATATTTCAACAAACAGGCATGGTGGTCGGCGTCACAGACGCTAACTTTTCAGTCAATGAAGGCGAAATCTTTGTTCTGATGGGTCTCTCAGGCTCTGGCAAGTCCACCCTGATCCGGCTCCTCAATCGCTTGGTGGAGCCCACCCATGGGCAGATTCTGGTGGGAGGCCAAGACGTGGCAGCCATGTCCAAAAAAGCCTTGATCGATTTGCGCCGCAAAGACCTGGCCATG
>JAIPDD010000075.1 GCA_021737875.1 Sulfuritalea sp. | reverse complement strand
CAAGGCATTCACAATGCGGGCGTCCGCCATATCTACCGTCATCTCTTGAATGTGCGCAACCCGCAGGCTGTCAAGCGCCAACTCGAGTATTTCTAGATCGGCCTCTAAACCGGAGTGGCCATAGATTTCAGCACCGAGCTGCAAAGGCTCCCGTGTGGCGTGGGGTCCGCTTGGCCGGGTGTGAATGACTGGGCCGCAATAGCACAAGCGGGTTACGCCCGAGCGATTCAACAGATGCGCATCGATACGAGCCACCTGGGGCGTGCTGTCGGCACGCAAACCCATCATGCGCCCTGAAATTTGGTCAACCAGCTTGAAAGTTTGCAGGTCCAAGGCCTCGCCCGTGCCAGTCAGCAAGGACTCCAAATGCTCCAGCATCGGAGGCATCACCAGTTCGTAGCCATAGCACCGGGCCATGTCTAACAATTGGTGACGAATTTCTTCGATGTGGCGCGCCTCGGAAGGCAGCACATCGGCAATGTGATCCGGGAGGACCCAAGCGGACATGAAATAAATGGGCAGCTGTTAAAACTGCGATTTTACCGGGCTAAGCACCTGATTTCTGGAATCAGGTGGGCCAAATCGACAACTTAATCGCGCTTACTTCTTTGCACCCGAGGAGCCGCTTGCGCCATTTCGAAAGACTTTAAAGAATTCGGAAGAACCGGGATCTAAAACCATCACGTCGCTTTTGTTCGCAAAACTGCTCTTGTAGGCTTCCAAACTCCGATAAAACTGGGCGAACTGGGGGTCCCGGTTAAAGGCTTCGGCATAAATTTTTGCAGCCTCGGCATCGCCCTCACCTTTGATCTTTTGCGCGTCCCGGTAGGCGTTGGCAATCGTCACTTCGCGCTGGCGGTCCGCGTCAGCACGGATTTTTTCGCCTTCTGCAGCGCCGGTTGAGCGCAACTCATTGGCAACCCGCTTGCGCTCGGCTTCCATGCGGCGGTAGACCGACTCCGTGATCGCCTCCACATAGTCGACACGGGTGATGCGCACATCGACCACATCGACACCCCAGGGTTTGGCACCGCGCACTTTGTCAAGGACTTCTGCCTTCACGTCAGCCATCAAGTCCTCGCGCTTCAACGACAGGAGTTCTTTGACTGTGCGTTTGTTAATCTCCTCTTGGAATGCATTACGAACCACCCGATTGAGTTGGCTCGCACCAGCACCTTCGTTCAGGCCCACATTACGGATGTACTCGGTGGGTTCAGAAATTCTCCAGCGCACATACCAGTCGATCACGACCCGTTGCTTTTCTGCCGTCAACATGGGTTCGGCGTCGGTGCTGTCAAGCGTAAGCAAACGCTTATCGATATAGGAGACGTTTTGAAAGGGCGGGGGTAATTTCCAATTCAAGCCTGGCTCTGTGATGACCTCTTTAATTTGCCCTAAAGCGTAGACCACGCCGAACTGGCGTTGATCAACCACAAACAAGGTCGAACTTGCCAATGCCAAAAGCACCAACAGCGAAGAAAAAATCAATCCAATACGGTTCATGTGGTTCTCCTAGCGCACGTCACGTTCGCGGGTTCGAGCAGCATCGCGACTGCGGGCATCGGTGCTGGCGGCGGGTGCCGTGGGGGCAGTTTGTGAATTGCTAGAAGGTGCAGCACTTGCCGGCGCATCGGCAGTTGCACTCATTTGCAAAATTTTCTCAAGTGGCAAGTTCAACAATGTCGACCCCTGTTTGGAATCGATCAGTACTTTGGTGACATTGCTGTAAATTTGCTGCATGGATTCCAAGTACATGCGGTCGCGCGTGACCTGGGGCGCTTTTTGGTATTCCACATAGATGGATCGAAAACGATGGGCATCACCCTGTGCTTGCGCAACGATCCGGGCTTTGTAGGCGTCCGCTTCTTCTTTCAAGCGGGAGGCAGCACCCACGGCACGGGGAATGACATCATTGGCATAGGCCTGCGCTTCGTTTTTGGCGCGTTCGCGCTCTTGACCGGCTTTGAGAACATCATCAAACGAGGACTGAACCTGTTCTGGCGGACGTACCCCACCCTGCTGCAAGTTAATACCAACGACTTCTACGCCCACTTTGTAGCGATCCAAGATCACCTGCATCATGGCGCGCACCCGTGGCGCAATTTGATCGCGCTCTTCGGACAAGGCTGCGTCCATTTTCATTTTTCCCAGAACCTCACGCACCGAGGTCTCAGCGGCCTGGACGACCGCCTCTGCGGGATTTTTACTTTCAAAAAGAAAGGCACGGGCATCACTTAAGCGGTATTGCACTGCAAACTTGATGTCCAAAATATTTTCATCTTCGGTCAACATGGCAGATTCTTTGAGTCCCGTTGCCTTCAGAACATTGTCGCGGCCGACATCGACCGAGCGAATTTGGGTGACAAATACCATTTCATGGCGTTGAAAGGGGAAAGGCAGACGCCAATTGAAACCGGCATTGGCTGTAGCTTTGTATTTGCCAAATTGGGTAATGACGGCCTGTTGGCCCTCTTGAACAATGAAAAAGCCTGTTCCCAGCCAAATCAAGAAAGCAAGGCCCAAAATAACGCCACCGCCAATTCCTGCCGTTTTCATGTCCGGTGGCAGACCCCCATTTCCGGGGCCGTTGGAACCAGGGCCTTTGTTGCCACCGCCAAACATGCCGTTGAGCTTTCGATTGAAATCACGCCACAACACGTCCAAATCGGGTGGTCCAGACGCTTGCCCTGCCCTGCGCCCCTCGGACGCAGGCGGCGGTTTTGGGGCATCGGGTTCGGGAGTTGCATCATCAGATTTGGGCTTTTCCGACCCGCTCTCATCAGAACGACCCCATCGACTGTCGTTTAAATTAAACATGCCCAGCTTAAAAAATTTCATTATTAGCCTCTTACTCAACGAGTTCCATTGTCCACAATTAAGACGCGGCCACAAAGTTTTCAGGGGCATTGACGGTGTTGCCTCCATCTAAACCACTGTGCGCTGCTTGTGCGGTTAAAAATTGTCTCAAAATATCCAATCCCACCGACTCTTTCGCACTGACAAATATACGGGGAATTTGAACCGAGTCGATCTCAAATGTATCTTGGCGAAGTATGGGCAAATGGCCTGGCTCCATCGCATCCATTTTGTTAAATACAAGTAGCTGCGGGATCGTATCTGCACCGATTTCAAGCAGTACTTTTTGAACCTGTTCAATTTGCAGTGCAAATTCCGGGTTAGATGCATCTACCACATGGATCAACAAGTCGGCATCCACCGCCTCTTGCAAGGTGGCTTGAAACGCATCAATGAGCCCATGGGGTAGGTCGCGAATAAAACCCACGGTATCGGACAAGGAGACCGATCGCGCAGCACCTTCCAAGTAAAGTTGGCGCGTTGTGGTGTCAAGCGTGGCAAACAGCTGGTCTGCGGCATACGCACGGGCTTTGACCAGCGCATTAAAAAGTGTCGATTTGCCTGCGTTGGTGTAGCCAATCAGGGAAATGTTGAATGCGCCACGGCGGTCGCGCTGCTTGCGTTGGGTCTGGCGCTGGCGCTTGACCTTTTGGAGCTGCTCTTTGGTGCGTTTGATATTGGCAGAAATCATCCGCCGGTCCAGCTCAATTTGGGTTTCACCCGGACCACCCCGGGTCCCGATACCGCCGCGTTGGCGCTCCAAGTGGGACCAGCGGCGAACCAAGCGGGTACTGAGGTACTGCAGCCTTGCCAGTTCGACCTGTAGCTTGCCTTCATGGCTTCTGGCCCGTTGGGCAAATATCTCCAGAATCAAAAAAGTTCGGTCATTGACGGGTAACTCTAAGCGGCGCTCCAAATTGCGCTGTTGCCCAGGGCTTAGGCTCTGGTCAAAGAGGACTTCCTGAGCGCCATGCTGTTGCGCCAATAATTTAATTTCATCGGCTTTGCCCGTCCCGACAAACAAGGCGGCATCGGGCGCTCGGCGCTTGCAGGTGATGGATGCCACAGGGGTCAAGCCCGCTGTTTGCGCCAGCAAACCCAACTCGTGGAGCTCTGTATCAAAATGCGGTAGGCCCAAATCGACGCCCACCAAGAGGGTCCGTGCTTCTGAGGATTCGAGTGAGGAAGTCAACGATTAAACAGGGCAAGCAGCCATGGCAGGCTGTGAAGACCTAAGAAGCCTCTACGGGCTCGCTGCTCTCACCATTGGCGGGGAAACTCACCGCACGGCCTGGAACAATGGTTGAGATGGCGTGTTTGTAGACCATTTGGGTCACGGTGTTACGCAGCAGGACCACATACTGGTCGAACGACTCGATTTGGCCTTGCAGCTTGATGCCGTTAACCAAATACACAGAAACGGGAATATGTTCCCGACGCAGTGCGTTCAAAAAAGGGTCTTGAAGGAGTTGACTTTTGTTGTTCACGATATTCTCCGTGTTAAAAATATAAGTTTAGAAGATACCACAGGCTAAGGTCGACCTCAGTCGGCTCATTGGCAATGGGGTTAATTTAGTCTTTGTCTGCGTAAGGGTTAGATGCGGACTTCATCTGAATTCTCAAGGGCGTCCCCACCAAATCAAATTCTTTGCGGAATCGCCCCTCTAAAAAGCGTTTGTAAGCGTCAGTGACATGCTCCAAAGAGTTTCCGTGGACGATGATGATGGGCGGGTTCATCCCCCCTTGGTGGGCATAACGCAGTTTGGGACGGTACATCCCGGTTTTTTTGGGGGTCTGGAACTGAATCGCCTCCAATAAAACGCGGGTCAACACCGGTGTTGGCATCTTTCGGTTGGCCGATCGGTGCGCTTGGGCAATCGAGTCCCATAAGGGGCCTAAACCCTGGCGCGTTTTGGCGGAAATCAAATGCAGGGAAGCAAACTTTAAAAATCCCAGTCGGGTTTCGATCGAACGCTTGACCAACTCCCGCTGGTATTCGTCGACAGCATCCCATTTATTGACCGCCACCACCACCGAGCGGCCGGACTCTAAAACATAGCCCGCAATGTGCGCATCTTGGTCTGTGACCCCCTGAATCGCATCGATGAGCAGCAACACCACATTGGCGGACTCAATGGCTTGCAGTGTTTTCACCACGGAGAACTTTTCAATCGCCTCAAAGACCTTGCCTTTGCGTCGCAGACCAGCGGTGTCAATCAGCTCGAACTTTTGCCCACCGCGCTCAAAGGGAACAGAAATCGCATCGCGCGTGGTTCCAGGCAAATCAAACGCCACCAAGCGCTCTTCTCCGAGCCAGGTGTTAATCAAGGTGGATTTGCCCACGTTAGGCCGCCCAGCGACTGCCAACTTGATGGTGCCAGGATCGGACTCGGCTTGCGCTTCTTCAATGGCAGTCAACAAAGGCGTCAGCGTCAGATCCAACAAAGGACGAATGCCTTGGCCGTGGGCCGCTGAAATGGGGACGACTTCACCGAGTCCGAGTTCAAAAAACTCACTGAAGCGTCCGCCTTCCGTCATTCCCTCGGCTTTGTTGGCCACCAGAAAGCAAGATTTACCTAATTTGCGAAGGTATTTCGCAATCTCATGGTCCTGGGCCGAGACGCCGTTGCGGGCATCCACCACAAACAAAACGACGTCTGCCTCCGCCACGGCTTGGCGTGTTTGCTTGGCCATTTCTTTGTAAATACCGTCGGCAGCATCGGGCTCAAAGCCACCGGTGTCTACAACGATGAATTCATGCTTGCCGTGTTTTGCATTGCCATAGTGGCGGTCACGGGTGAGTCCTGCGTAATCGGCAACGATCGCATCGCGCGTTTTCGTCAGCCGATTGAACAATGTGGATTTACCCACATTGGGTCTTCCGACCAAAGCGACAACAGGTTTCATCAATAATTTCTTAACTTTTACTCAGGTCGAAACCCAAAAATACCACCGCGCTGTGTAACCACAACCAAGGTATCGCCAACCAACACAGGCGAACCCACAATGGGAGAGCCGTCGGTCGCAATGCGACTCATGAGGGAGCCGTCTTTCGCGGACAAAAGGTGGATATAGCCTTCAAAGTCAGCTACAGCCACCGACTGACCCATCCACAGGGGTGTTGACAATTCACGGAAACGCAAGCGATCGACGCTCCATAAGCGTTCGCCGTCCGCGCGGCGCCAAGCCACCACTTTGCCGTCACTTTCGGTCCCGAAAATGGTGTCCGCATTGCCTGTGATTCCCTTAGAACCAGAGGCCGGTTTGCTCCAAAGGGTCCGTCCCGCTTGGACGTCAACACATGCAACTGCCGTTTGGAAAGCACGAAGGCAAACATTGTCAGCATGGCGGCTCACGCCTGCGACCAAATCAACCAAGCGCTCAACTTCATTGACTCCGCGCCCTGTTGCGACCCCAGCGTCCCACCGAACGCTTCCGTTGAGTGGGTTCAAGGCAATCAAACGACCACTTTGACCGGTCACCAAGGTGTCTCCTACCGCCATCAATACACTGGCCTGACCCAAAATGAGGGAGTCACTGGGGCGCTGTTGCTGCCAGAGTTTGCGACCTGAGAGCGCATCAAACGCATAAACCGTTCGATTGGCAGTCATCACGAACACCCTGGAGCCGGCCACCAAAGGAGCGGTCAGCGTCACGGCATTGAGTTTTTGTCGCCACAGTTCTTTCCCTGAGGCCAGCACAATCACATAGTTTTCTTGAGAGACGACAGCAACGTACTTCCCGTCACTGCCCACACCCGCACTCAGTGGGGAAGCCACATTGGCCCGCCAAGATTCAAGGCCAGTTTCAGCGTTGATACCAAGAACGATGCCCTTTTCTGATGCGGCAAAAATATGGCTGTCAACGGCCCGAATTTCTAGTCTGGACAGACTGGGCCCCATCGAGGCCTTCCACACCTGGCGCACTGCAATTTGCGAGGGGTTGGGCTCGAGGGATGTAGGTTTGACTTTTTCACTTCCAGCACAAGCCTGCAGCAAGGCTGCGGCCAAAAGACACATGGCCCAGCGAATAAGCGTTTGCGCACTGAGTTGCATAGGCATTAACGGACTCCGTCGGCTGATTTTTTCGCGGCATCTGCTGCTGCGTCTGCAGGCTCTACGCCCAAAGCATTCAATTTAACCTGGACCAAACGCCGGTACTCCGAACGCTCTTCTAAGGCATTAAACGCCTGCAGGTAGGCCGCTTTGGCTTGCGCTTTTTTGCCTTCAAGCATCCATACATCGCCCTTGCGGTCATCGACCAAGGCTTGAAAGGCTGGTGATTTGACGTCGTCTAGTACTTTGATCGCAGCCTCGAAAGACTTGGTCTCCATATGCATGCTGGCAAGCCGCAAGCGCGCGACAGACGCATAACCGTCATCCGATGCATTTTGTGCAGTCCACTGCAAAGCGGCTTTGGCAATGTCGGGCTTTTGGGTGTCAGCAGCCATTTTTGCCAATTGCAAAGCGGCCTGGTGGGTGTAAGTTGAGGACGGGAAACGTTCTTTCATGTCATTGAAAGTCCGCTCGACTTTGCTGAGGTCTGCGCTTTGAAGCGATTTTTCCATCTCGTCAAACATCACTGCAGATTGCGCAGCCTGGTTTTTTTTCCAGTACGCATAGCCATTCCAAGCCGCCAATGAACCCAAGACCGCGATCAAAACCCAGGTAATGAGATTTCCGTAGCGGCTCCAAAAGTGCTTGAGTTCATCGAGTTGTTCTTGTTCTTCGAGATCGAGTTGGTTTGCCATAGCGATATTTCCGTTAAGCCTTCGATTGTAGGCGCTTGGCCCATTGCGGCAATTGACTTAAGGGCTCAAGTTGCTGGACTTGGCTTGCGTCACGCAGGGATTTGATGGTGACACAGCCCTGGGCGAGTTCATCGACTCCAAAAACCAGGGCATACCGTGCGCCTGAGGCATCGGCTTTTTTGAATTGGGATTTGATACTGGCCATGGCACCCTCTGCACTGGCATGCATTTGAATCGAAACCCCCAAGCTCCGTAAGGTTTGAAGGCACTCGCTCACGCGCGGTAAATCCGAAACCTCCGACACAACCGCATACGCATCCAAGGGTTCAATGGCAAGTGCGCCTTCTTGCTCCTTGAGTAGTTCCAAAACCCGCTCTACCCCCATAGCCCAACCGACAGCGGGTGCAGGCTTGCCTCCGATTTGCTCAATCAAGTAATCGTAACGGCCTCCGGCGCAAATCGTGCCCTGCGATCCCAGTTGGGTCGTCACAAATTCAAAAACAGTCAGGTTGTAATAGTCCATGCCCCGAACCAGGCGGGGGTTGAGTACATAGGGGACGTGGTTGGCATCCAAAATCGCCATGACAGAGGCAAGATGGGTTTTGGATTTCTCACCCAAAAAGTCGAGCAACTGGGGTGCAGACTCGATCACCGCTTGCATCTGCGGATGTTTACTGTCCAACAAACGCAAGGGGTTCAAGTGCAATCGGCGATGGGCTTCTGCATCTAGCGCGCTGGCGTTGGATTCAAAGTGTTGAATCAAGGCGGCCCGGTGCAGGTTGCGCTCTTCTGGCTGACCCAAACTATTGAGTTGTAAAACAACGTCTTTGATGCCCAGCTCTTTCCACAAAGCATCCGCCATCAAAATCAATTCGGCATCGACCTCCGGGCCTGAGAAACCCAAGGCTTCCGCGCCGATTTGATGAAACTGGCGGTACCGCCCCCGCTGCGGGCGCTCATGCCGAAACATGGGGCCAAAGTAATACAAGCGCTTGGGGCCGTTGTACAGCATGGAGTGCTCCACTACCGCTCGCACCACCCCGGCCGTATTTTCTGGGCGCAGTGTTAAAGCTTCGCCATTGAGTCGGTCATCAAAGGAGTACATCTCCTTTTCAACGATGTCCGTGACCTCACCTAAGCCGCGCACAAACAGCGCGGTGGGTTCCACAATCGGGGTGCGGATATTTTCAAACGCATAGCGGCGCATCAGCGCACGAACGCGCTCCTCTAATGCCTCCCAACGCTGCGACTCACCCGGCAAGATGTCATTCATGCCTTTGACGGCCACGATTTTTTCAGCTTTTACAGCTGCTATTTTTTCTGTCATTTGCTTTTTACTTGGATAGGGGCGAGCCAAAGCGCTGCTGAATGTAGTTTTCAACGACCGCTTGAAATTCGGTAGCAATGGCGTCGCCACGCAAAGTCATTCGCTTTTCGCCGTCAATGAAAACGGGCGCGGCTGGGGCCTCACCGGTTCCGGGCAGACTGATACCAATATCGGCATGTTTGCTTTCGCCGGGGCCGTTCACGATGCAGCCCATCACAGCCACTTTGAGGGTTTCAACGCCGGGGTATTGGGTTCGCCAAATCGGCATTTGGTCCCGCAGGAAATGGTCAATTTGCTGGGTCAATTCCTGAAACGTCGTACTGGTGGTTCTGCCGCAACCAGGGCAAGCCGTGACACTGGGAACATAGGAGCGAATGCCCAAGGCTTGCAAAATTTCGGCCGCAACCACCACCTCTTGGTTGCGAGATTCGCCCGGCGCAGGGGTTAGCGAAACACGGATCGTGTCGCCAATCCCCTCTTGCAAAAGAATCGACAGGGCAGCCGCCGACGCAACCGTCCCCTTGGTGCCCATGCCCGCTTCCGTCAGACCCAGGTGCAGGGGATAGGCGGTGCGCTGTCCCAACTCACGGTACACCGCCACCAAATCTTGCACGCCGCTGACCTTGCATGACAAAGCAATTTGCGCGGCTTGCATCCCCATGGTCTGCGCCACTTGCGCTGAACCCACTGCAGAGGCAATCAATGCCTCGTACATTACTTTTTTCGCATCCCACGGCTCAGCGCGCTGGCTGTTATCGTCCATCATGGAGGCCAACAACTCTTGGTCTAAGCTGCCCCAGTTCACGCCAATGCGGATGGGTTTGTCCCAGCGCATCGCTGCTTCAATCATCAGTCCGAATTGCCGGTCTTTTTTCTCTCCTTTGCCCACGTTGCCAGGGTTGATGCGGTATTTGGAAAGGGCTTGTGCGCAGTCAGGGAAATCTGTCAGCAGGCGGTGGCCATTGAAATGGAAGTCACCGATCAAGGGGACAAAGACATCCATGCGGTCCAACTGCTCACGGATAAAAGGGACGGCTTGCGCTGCTTCGACGGTATTGACTGTGATGCGCACCATTTCTGAGCCCGCATTGGCCAATTCCTTAACCTGGATTGCCGTACCAATCACACCCACGGTATCGGTATTGGTCATCGACTGGATGCGAACCGGGGCACCCCCGCCAACGGTC
>JAIPDD010000003.1 GCA_021737875.1 Sulfuritalea sp. | reverse complement strand
GTTCAGTCCGCAGGCGCAAATCAAGCTGGATTGGCCCAGGGTTGAGATCGTCATGAGCCATGCTGGTGCGACTGGGGCAATCGTTCGCGCCTTGTGCGCGCCAGTCTCGCAAAGTGATAGCCCCCTGCGCGGTATCGTTGTCGCCGGGACGGGCAATGGGGATATTCACCACGGTTTAGCGCAGTCTTTGCAAGACGCACAATCCCACGGTGTACGCATCGTTCGAACCACCCGTTGTGCAACTGGAAGCGTGGTGTTGTCGCAAACGCACGAGGCGGATCCGACATTGTTCGAAGCCAGCCCACTTTCGGCGGTTAAAGCGCGTATTGCACTGATGTTGGAGCTTTTGGATTAGCTTGTTAAGGCGCAGCTTTGAAGGGAGCCCCGCTCAATTTTGCCCCTGCCTTGATGCCTTTTTTTGCGAACCAACCTTGGTTGACCTCAAGCACATAGCGAACCGGTTTGGTGGAGCAGTGTGATTCAGTGGTGTTGGGCTGCATGTCTTCGAGATTCACTACCGTCCCATCGTCTGCCACAAACGCAGCTGTGAGTCCTAGCAGCGTGTTTTTCATCCAAAAGCATTGTTTGGAAGGCGCGTTGAAAACGAAAAGCATCCCTTCGTTTGGGGGCATTTCTTTTCTGAACATCAGGCCCGTGGCATGTTCTTCAGGTGTGCGTGCGACTTGGGCATCAATTTGATGGATCCCGGCCGAAAGGATGGTGCGCGGGAGGTTGAGTTGGGCTTGCCCTTGGGCCACAACGGGGGCGGACAATACAAGTGCCACCGCAAAAGCAAGGAAGTGAAGGTTTTTCATAGGCGCATTGTGATGGAACTAAAGCCGACGGCTGGATTTTGCAAGGGGATGGGTGCCTGGATTTGACAGAATCAAGTAATTATTCCCGACTAAAATCCATTTACATAGTCGGCGGCTGCGTTCAGGAACAGCCCAACCCACTTTTGATCATTCACCTACAACGAGACTCACTTCATGTACCAGCACATCAAAGTTCCCACAGAAGGTCAAAAAATCACGGTCAATCAAGACATGTCGTTGAACGTTCCTGACCAGCCCATTATTCCGTTTATTGAAGGTGATGGAACCGGCGCCGACATTACGCCGGTGATGCTGAAAGTGGTCGATGCTGCCGTAGCCAAGGCGTATGGCGGAAAGCGCAAAATCCATTGGATGGAAGTGTTTGCGGGTGAAAAATCGACCAATGTCTACGGCCCCGATGTGTGGTTGCCTGAAGAGACACTGCACGCGATTCGTGATTACGTGGTGTCCATCAAAGGCCCTCTGACAACGCCAGTGGGCGGCGGTATCCGTTCTTTGAATGTCGCTTTGCGCCAAGAGTTGGATTTGTATGTTTGCCTGCGCCCGATTCAGTACTTTGACGGCGTGCCTAGCCCAGTGAAAGAACCACAAAAAACCAATATGGTGATCTTTCGTGAAAACTCGGAAGATATTTATGCGGGTATTGAATTTGAAGCCGAGTCAGATAAAGCCAAAAAGCTCATCAAATTTTTGCAAGATGAAATGGGCGTTAAGAAGATTCGTTTCCCTGCCACCTCAGGCATCGGTATCAAGCCTGTATCACGCGAGGGAACCGAGCGTTTGGTTCGCAAAGCGATTCAGTACACCATTGACAACGATAAGCCCAGCCTGACCATCGTCCACAAAGGCAACATCATGAAGTACACCGAAGGTGGCTTCCGTGATTGGGCCTATGCTTTGGCACAAAAAGAGTTTGGCGCGGTGATGATTGACGGCGGCCCTTGGTGCAAATTTAAAAACCCAAAAACTGGCAAAGAAATTATTGTCAAGGACAGTATTGCCGATGCGTTCTTGCAGCAAATTTTGTTGCGCCCTGCGGAGTACAGCGTGATCGCCACCTTGAATTTGAACGGTGACTACGTTTCAGACGCCTTGGCGGCCCAAGTGGGCGGAATTGGTATTGCACCTGGCGCCAATCTCAGCGACACCATCGCGATGTTTGAGGCCACCCACGGAACGGCCCCGAAATATGCTGGTAAAGATTACGTCAATCCTGGTTCTGAAATCTTGTCGGCAGAAATGATGCTGCGCCATATGGGATGGGTCGAAGCCGCCGACTTGATCATCAGTTCGATGAAAAAATCGATTCACAGCAAAAAAGTCACCTATGACTTTGCCCGCTTGATGGATGGCGCGACCCAGGTAAGTTGCTCCGGATTTGGCCAAGTGATGATTGACCATATGTAAAAAATGCCTGCAATTGGGTATTTTCAAGCCCGAGAGTCCTGGCCCTGGACCGTCAGATGCGATGTATCGCTCTGGCGGTTTTTCTTTGGGTGCTTGAAATTGCGCCTGTCGCCACCAATTACCCCACGGACTGCATTACGATGAAGCGGTCTATAAAATAACTACATGGCAACCAAAATCCCCTCTAAACCTCGGACGGCACCCCAAGTCACCCCCAAACACGACGATGGTGGCGCTGTGGTTTTGGAGCGGATTGCCCAGCGGGTGCAACCGCCCCAGATGTTCCAAGTGTTAATGTTGAATGATGATTTCACACCCATGGAGTTCGTGGTGATGGTGATTCAGGAGTTTTTTGCCAAGGATTTAGAGACAGCCACGCAGATCATGCTGAAAATCCATTTGGATGGAAGAGGCGTGTGTGGCGTGTATTCTCGGGATGTTGCAGCGACCAAAGTGGATCAGGTGATGGAAGCGGCTCACAAGTCCGGCCATCCCTTGCAGTGTGTGAGCGAGCCTGTCGATGTGTAAGGCTGCGAATTGTTATCGGTAAATAGGTACTGCCGCTTATTTAAGCGGGGTAGAGTTTCAAAATGAACGGGAATAAGGAAGCGTCATGATCGCCCAAGAATTAGAAGTAAGTCTGCATATGGCTTTTGTCGAGGCGCGCCAACAACGCCACGAATTTATTACGGTAGAGCACTTGCTCTTGGCATTGCTCGACAATCCGAGCGCGGCCGAAGTTTTGCGTGCGTGTTCTGCCAATGTGGATGACCTGCGCAAATCACTGACCAACTTCATCAAAGACAACACGCCGCAAGTGGCGGGCTTGGATGATGTCGATACGCAACCCACCTTAGGCTTTCAGCGTGTCATTCAGCGTGCCATCATGCATGTGCAGTCCACCGGCAGTGGAAAAAAAGAAGTGATGGGCAGCAATGTGCTGGTCGCTATTTTTGGGGAAAAAGACTCCCACGCGGTGTACTACTTGCACCAACAGGGTGTCACCCGTTTGGATGTGGTGAATTTCATTGCCCACGGTATTAAAAAGAACGAGCCACCAGAAACCAGCAAAGGTTCTGAAGGCACACCGGAAGCGGAAGAGACAGGCGGCGAAAAGAACGAAAAAGCCTCACCTTTAGAGCTTTACACGCAAAATTTAAATCAGCTGGCCAAAGAAGGAAAAATTGACCCCCTGATTGGGCGGGAGCACGAGGTAGAGCGTGTGATCCAAATCCTGTGCCGCCGCCGTAAAAACAATCCCTTGTTAGTCGGTGAGGCTGGGGTTGGGAAAACGGCGATTGCCGAGGGCTTGGCATGGCGTATTTCGCAAAACAGCGTCCCTGATGTGCTGGCGCAAGCCGTGGTGTACTCCTTGGACATGGGTGCGCTTTTGGCGGGAACCAAATACCGAGGTGACTTTGAACAACGCTTAAAAGGCGTACTCAAGGCCTTGAAAGACCGTCCGCATGCGGTTTTGTTTATTGATGAAATCCATACCCTGATTGGTGCGGGTGCAGCGTCGGGCGGGACCATGGATGCGTCCAACTTGCTCAAACCCAGTTTGAGTTCAGGCCAACTCAAGTGCATCGGGGCAACCACTTTCACGGAATACCGCGGTATTTTTGAAAAAGACGCGGCGCTGTCTCGGCGTTTCCAAAAGGTTGACGTGGTCGAACCTACGGTCGAGCAAACGGTAGAAATTCTCAAGGGTCTGAAGTCTCGCTTTGAAGAACACCACAAAGTCAAATACGCGCTGGGCGCGCTCCAAGCAGCAGCCGAGCTCAGTGCGAAATTCATCAACGATCGCCAACTCCCTGATAAGGCGATTGACGTGATTGATGAAGCTGGAGCCGCGCAGCAAATATTGCCAGCGAACAAACGCAAGAAAACCATTTCTAAAACCGAGGTTGAAGAGATCGTCGCCAAGATTGCCCGTATTCCGCCGGCCAATGTGTCCCAAGACGATCGCAGCAAACTCAAAACTTTGGACCGCGACCTCAAAAGCGTGGTTTTTGGTCAAGACAAGGCGGTGGACATCTTGGCTTCGGCTGTCAAAATGGCCCGCTCTGGTTTGGGCAAAGGCGACAAGCCGATTGGTTCTTTCTTGTTCAGTGGGCCTACGGGTGTGGGTAAAACCGAAGCCGCCAAGCAGCTGGCTTACATCATGGGCATCGATTTGATTCGCTTTGATATGAGCGAATACATGGAACGCCATGCGGTCAGTCGTTTGATTGGCGCGCCCCCGGGCTATGTGGGCTTTGACCAGGGCGGCTTGTTGACAGAAGCGGTGACCAAGAAACCCCATTGCGTCTTGTTATTGGACGAAATTGAGAAGGCGCATCCGGACATCTTCAACGTGCTTTTGCAGGTGATGGACCACGGCGCACTGACGGATAACAACGGTCGTAAGGCGGATTTTCGCAACGTCATTCTCATCATGACGACCAACGCCGGTGCGGAGACGATGAACAAGTCGACGATCGGATTTACCAATCCGCGCGAGTCGGGTGACGAAATGATTGACATCAAACGTCTCTTTACACCGGAGTTCCGTAACCGTTTGGATGCCATCGTCGGATTCAAAGCCTTGGATGAAAACGTGATTTTGCGGGTGGTTGATAAATTCTTGCTCCAATTGGAAACCCAACTTGCAGAGAAAAAAGTGGAAGTCACTTTCACCGACAAGCTGCGCCAACACCTCGCGAAGAAAGGTTTCGATCCCTTGATGGGCGCGCGACCCATGCAACGCCTGATTCAAGACACGATCCGTCGGGCGCTTGCAGACGAATTGTTGTTTGGACGTCTCACTGATGGCGGGCGCTTAACGGTGGAACTCGACGAAACAGACAGCACTAAAACGGAAGTGCTGCTTGATATCAAACCACTTCCCAAGCGGGAAGGCCGAGCCAAGCCAGAAGAGGCTATCGCCGACTAAGTTTTGACTGGGAAGGGGGGCGACCCTCTTCTGGTGTAAAATCAGCTGGCTTTGCTACTGGGGGGGTTGTTCTCCAGACGCAATTCAATCGCAAACCGTTCCTACCAAGGTGTTCTCCTTATGGTTTTTCCATCTGAAGAAAATCGGACCGGCTTTAAGACCTAACCTTTGGAGTATTTATGGCTGTAACTATGCGCGAAATGTTGGAAGCGGGCGTTCACTTTGGACACCAAACCCGTTTCTGGAACCCCAAGATGGCCCCGTTCATCTTCGGTCATCGCAACAAAATTCACATTATCAATCTGGAAAAATCCTTGCCGATGTTCCAGGACGCTGCAAAATTTGTGCGTCAACTCACGGCCAAGCGCGGGACCATTTTGATGGTCGGAACCAAACGCCAAGCGCGTGAGACCGTCGCCGCTGAGGCCCAGCGCGCAGGTGTGCCCTTTGTTGACCAACGTTGGTTGGGCGGTATGTTGACGAATTTCAAAACCGTCAAAACCTCGATCAAGCGTTTAAAAGACATGAAGATCCAGCAAGAAGCTGGTCTGGACGCGATGAGCAAGAAAGAACAACTCATGTTTGCCCGTGAATTGGAAAAGCTTGAAAAAGACATCGGCGGCATTCAAGACATGGCGACTTTGCCAGATGCTATTTTTGTGATTGACGTGGGTTACCACAAAATTGCGATTGCTGAAGCACGTAAATTGGGCATTCCTTTGATCGGTGTGGTTGACTCTAACCATTCGCCTGAAGGTATTGACTACGTTATTCCTGGTAACGATGACTCCTCCAAAGCGGTGACTTTGTATGCGCGCGGTATCGCTGACGCTGTGCTTGAAGGTCGAGCCAATGCGGTTGATGATCTGGTCAAAGCCGTGGTTGCTGAAGGCGAAGATGAATTTGTCGAAGTGGATGTGGCTGCGTAAGCGTCCATTCACCCTTAAAAGGGGGCTTCGTGGCCCCTTTTTTTTAGCTTTATTAACTGAACAAATAACGGAGAATTAAAAATGGCTGCAATTACCGCAAGCATGGTCGCTGAGTTACGTGGAAAGACCGATGCCCCCATGATGGAGTGCAAAAAAGCACTCACCGAAGCCGAAGGCGATATGGTGAAAGCTGAAGAATTGCTGCGCGTGAAATTGGGAAGCAAAGCCGGCAAAGCGGCTGCCCGCATCACAGCCGAAGGCGTGGTCTCGGTGGCTACCGAAGGCGCCGCCAGCGCGATGATCGAAGTCAACTGTGAAACAGATTTCGTCACTAAAAATGACAGCTTCTTGGCTTTGTCAAAAGCGGCAGCGACTTTGGTTGCTAAACATAACCCGGCAGACCTCGCTGCCTTAGGCGCTTTGGCTTATACCCAAGATGGTTTTGGGCCAACGCTTGAAGATGTACGCAAAGGTTTGATCGGAAAAATTGGCGAAAACATGACGTTTCGTCGCTTTAAGCGCTTTGCGTCTGGTTCTAAAGTGGCGTCCTACTTGCACGGCACCCGTATTGGCGTCGTCGTCGAATTCGAGGGGGATGAAACCGCAGCAAAAGACGTTGCAATGCATGTGGCGGCCATGAAGCCGGTTTCTTTGTCTAGTGCAGAAGTGCCTGCAGAGTTGGTCGAGCGGGAGCGCTCGGTCGCTGCGGCCAAAGCAGCGGAAGATGCGTCGGTTGCGGTGGCAGCGGGCAAACCGGTCCAATCGGCAGAGATTGTTGCAAAACGTATCGAAGGCGGTGTTCAAAAGTACCTCAAAGAAGTGTCCTTGTTTAACCAGGCGTTTGTTAAAAACGACAAACAAACAGTGGAGCAAATGCTCAAAGCAGTTGCTACAACAGTGCATGGGTTTACCTTGTACGTTGTTGGTGAAGGCATTGAGAAAAAAGTTGACGACTTTGCAGCAGAAGTGGCTGCCCAAATCGCTGCAGCCAAGCAAACTGCTTGATAATTTGTTCAAGTGGCGCTAAGGCGTCCTTGAACTAAGCGTGTTGCTTTTAGTCCTTTAACCCCAAGCCCACGGAGCTTCCTATGAACCCAGTCAAGCCAGCCTACAGTCGAATTTTGCTCAAACTGTCAGGTGAGGCTTTGATGGGGGATGACCAGTTTGGTATCAACCGTGACACGATTGTGCGCATGGTCGATGAAATTGCGGAAGTGACCCATTTAGGCGTTGAAGTTGCTGTTGTGATCGGTGGGGGAAATATTTTTCGTGGAGTCGCAGGCGGCTCTGTCGGAATGGACCGGGCAACGGCCGACTACATGGGGATGTTGGCAACGGTCATGAATGCCCTGGCTTTGGGCGACACAATGAACAAGGCGGGTCTCACAGCCCGGGTGATGTCGGCCATTGGCATTGAACAGGTGGTTGAGCCCTATGTCCGGCCTAAAGCGCTCCAATACCTCGAAGAGGGCAAGGTGGTGATTTTCGCGGCAGGAACTGGAAATCCATTTTTTACGACCGACACGGCAGCCGCGCTGCGTGGGGCAGAAATTGGCGCCCAAATTGTTCTCAAAGCCACCAAAGTCGATGGCGTTTACGATGCAGACCCCAAGAAAGTGCCAGGCGCTAAGCGCTACACCAGCATCACGTTCAATGAGGCCATGCAGCAAAACTTAGGCATCATGGATGCCGCGGCTTTTGCACTGTGCCGCGACCAGAAATTACCGATTAAAGTATTCTCCATTTTCAAGCATGGCGCTTTGAAGCGAGTCGTTATGGGTGAAGATGAAGGCACTTTGGTGCATGTTTGACGATTTGGAGGTGAATCCATGGCAATCGAAGAAATCAGAAGCACAGTAGAGGGGAAGATGGAGCAATCCATTTCTGCTTTTAAAAACAACCTTTCCAAAATTCGGACCGGGCGCGCCAATCCGGCGATGCTCGACGCCGTTCAGGTCGAGTATTACGGCTCTATGTTGCCATTGAGCCAGGTTGCGAATCTGTCTTTGCTCGATTCCCGAACCGTGGGCATACAGCCCTGGGAAAAAGGCATGGGCTCCAAAATTGAAAAAGCCATTCGCGATAGCGATTTAGGTCTGAACCCCTCGAGCATGGGCGATTTAATTCGGGTTCCCATGCCCGTGATGTCTGAGGAGCGTCGCCGAGAGTTGACCAAGCTTGCCCGCAGCGAAGGCGAAAACGCCAAAATTGCGGTTCGCAACCTGCGCCGCGATGCAAACGAATCGGTTAAAAAATTAGAAAAAGAAAAGTTGGTGTCTGAGGACGATCAAAAGCGTTCGGAGGCAGACATTCAAAAACTAACCGACCGTTTTATTGCAGAAGTCGACCGTCTTGTGGTCTCTAAAGAACAAGACATCATGGCGGTCTGAAGCTCCCGCCTTACGCACATCGCTGACATGGAACCAACCAACGCGCCCCCTGCCCATGTCGCTATTGTGATGGATGGCAACGGGCGTTGGGCGGCCAGCCGTCTTCTGCCAAGAATCGTGGGGCACAAAAGGGGCATCGATGGGCTCAAGCGCATCGTCAAGGCCTGCGTTGTCCGCAAGATTCAAGTGCTCACAGTTTTTGCTTTTTCTTCAGAAAATTGGAACCGTCCTGCAGATGAAGTTTCTGGCCTGATGGACTTGATGGCAATGGCTTTGTCCAAAGAAGTCGCCCAACTCCAACAAGAAGGCGTGCGCTTGTATTTCGTTGGCAATCGCGCTGGCCTTTCACCGGCTATTCGCGCGGGTTTAGAGCAGGCCGAAGCGCGCACTGCAAGTAATACGACCTTGGTGTTAAACGTGTGTTTTAACTACGGTGGGAAATGGGATATCGCCAACGCTGCCGCTCAGCTTGCCGCCCAAGGCATGGCGATCACTGAGGAGAGTATGGAGGGTGCGATGGCCTTGTCCCATTGCGCTGAACCCGACCTCATCATCCGCACCGGCGGCGAGCATCGTTTGAGCAATTTCTTGCTATGGCAGGCGGCGTACGCAGAGCTGTATTTCAGCCCGGTGTTATGGCCTGACTTTGACGATGCAGCCTTAGATGCTGCACTTTTAGAGTACGCTGTAAGAGAGAGGCGGTATGGCAAAACATCTGCGCAAATTCACGGTTCGTTCAAAAGAGCGAAGGTGTAAGCCATGCTCCAACAACGCATCATCACCGCACTGCTTTTGTTAGCGATCTTGGTGCCGGCGATGGTTCACCCCAACCCCCTGGGTTTTGTGGCGGTTACAGGCGTTTTAATTGCAGCAGGCGCTTGGGAATGGGCGCGACTCAATGGTTTGGGTCAGCGGTGGGCACTGGCTTCAGGCCTGTTATGTGCAGCCTCTTGTTTTTCATTGTGGTTCTCCGACGGGTTGCTGCGCCCAATGCCCTTGTTCTGGCTGGTACTTGGCGCTTTTTGGGTGCTGTTGTCGGGGTGGTTGTTGGTAGCAGGGGTTCCAGCATGGGGCAAAGTTCCACAGGGCTTGCGCTGGCTGGGCGGAGTGCTTGCATTGTGTGGGGCTTGGATGGCCTTGGTCCAAGCCCGTTTGGTGGGAGTTAATTTTCTTTTCTCTTTGCTTGCGTTGGTCTGGGTTGCCGATATTTGCGCCTATGTTGCCGGTCGCTTATTGGGCGGACGCTTTATTACCCAAAAACTCGCCCCGAGCATGAGCCCAGGGAAAACCTGGGAAGGTGTGATCGGCGCATTGTTAGGAGTCGTGGGCTGCTCCTACCTTTGGCGCTGGGTTGAAAGTACCAACGGCTGGCCCGCGACGAGTTTGTACGACCATTTATATTTGGTAAGCCCCCATTTTTTGTGGGTGTCACTGGTTTTTTTGACAACGATGAGCGTGGTGGGGGACCTGATGGAGTCTTTGTTTAAGCGCTCCGCAGGCGTCAAAGACAGTAGCGGACTTTTGCCTGGCCACGGAGGAGTGTTGGACCGGGTCGATGCTTTGTTGCCCGTCTTGCCGCTGGCCATGCTTTTGTGCACCGCATGACTAACGAATTGCAACATATCACGGTGTTGGGATCCACCGGGTCGATTGGTGTGAATACCTTGGAAGTCATCGCAAGGCATCCAGAAAAATTCCGGGTGTTTGCGCTCACAGCCCACACCCAAGTCGATGCAGTGGTGGCGCAGTGCGTGAAACACCAACCTAGCTTTGCCGTGATGGGTTCCGAAAAGCATGGCCGGGCCGTTCAAACCGCGCTCCAAGGTTTGGGTACCAAGACAGCCGTTTTATGGGGCCCTGCGGCTTTGGAAGAGGTCGCCTCGCATCCGCAAGCCACCACGGTGATGGCAGCCATTGTGGGCGCTGCGGGATTGGCGCCTTGCATCGCTGCTGCGCTTGCGGGCAAGCGCTTGTTATTGGCCAATAAAGAAGCTTTGGTGGTGGGCGGCAGTTTTTTCATGGCTGCAGTCAAAACGGGTGGCGCCACACTCTTGCCCATAGACAGCGAACACTCCGCCATTTTTCAATCCTTGCCCGAGAACCCCCAAATTTGGGGTGATGTGATTGACAAGATCATTCTGACGGCTTCTGGCGGCCCATTCAGGGCGCGCGAGCCAGAGACCTTGAAACATGTGACCCCTGGGGAGGCCTGCGCCCATCCCAATTGGAGCATGGGCCAAAAAATATCGGTCGATTCCGCCACCATGATGAACAAAGCCTTGGAAGTCATCGAAGCGAAGTTCTTGTTTGGGGTGGATCCTGCGCAGATTGAAGTCGTCATTCATCCCCAAAGTGTGATTCACTCGATGGTGCAATACATCGACCATTGCGTTGTGGCTCAGATGGGCACACCGGATATGCGTGGCCCCATCGCCTACGGATTGTCCTGGCCTTCAAGGATTCAGTCTGGCGCGAAGGCGATCGATTTTTCGACATTGTCGGGTTTGACTTTTGAGTCTTTGAAAACTAATCGGCACGAGGAAAGATTTCCAGGTTTAAAGTTGGCATGGGACGTTTTGTCTGCGCCAGCGGGCAGTACGGCGGTATTGAACGCAGCCAACGAAATTGCCGTTGCGGCCTTCTTGGAGCGCCAACTTCGGTTTGACCAAATCCATGCGGTCAATACCGCGTGTTTGTCGCAGTTCGTTCCCTCGGCGCCTTCGTCTTTGGGTGATCTGCTGGCCTTGGACTTGGAGGCGCGTTCAGTGGCCCTGGCGTGGGTCGGAAAACTGGCCGCCTGAGAGCCATCTTCGGTATGATGCTATTTGTTGATTTTCCCTGAGCTTTAACTATGCCATTCACACTCTCTACTATTCGCCGGATTTTGGTTGCAGCAGCCTTGGGGCTTTTTGCACACTCCGCAATGGCATTGACGCCTTTTACCGTGGAAGACATCCGGGTTGAAGGCTTGCAGCGGGTAGAGGCTGGGACCATTTTTGCCTCACTCCCAGTTCGCATTGGTGATTCCTATACCGATGAAAAGGCCGCAGCGTCCATCAAAGCGCTTTTTGGACTGGGCTTGTTCAACGATGTTCGCATTGAAACCAAGGGCCAAGTTTTGGTCGTGGTGGTGCAAGAGCGGCCCACGGTGGCAGCGGTTGATTTTTCTGGCACCAAAGAGTTTGAAAAAGACGTCTTGGTAAAAGCCCTCAAAGACATCGGTTTAAGCGATGGCCGTCCGTTTGACAAAGCCTTGGCTGACAAAGCCGAACAAGAACTCAAGCGCCAATACATCAACAAAAGCATGTATGCCGCGCAGATCGTGACCACGGTCACCCCTATTGAGCGCAACCGGGTGAACCTGAGTTTTGCTGTGGTTGAGGGGGATGTTGCCAAGATCAAAGAACTAAAAATAGTAGGCAACAAAGCTTTTTCGGAGAGCACCTTGCGGGGCCAAATGGACTCCGATACCGGTGGCTGGTTGAGTTGGTATACCAAGTCCGATCGCTATGTGCGCAGCAAACTCAATGCCGATGTGGAAACCCTGCGTTCGTACTATCTATCCCGTGGGTATTTGGAGTTCACCGTAGATTCCACCCAAGTTGCCATTTCCCCTAACAAACAAGACATCACGATCACCATCAATATCACCGAGGGCGAGCTTTTTGTGGTGTCCAAGGTCAAGCTCGCGGGCAATCTCTTAGACAAAGAGGCCGACTTTCAAGCTTTGGTCAGTATCAAAGCCGGCGAGCCTTATAACGCCACCGATGTAGCGCAAACGACCAAAGCCTTTACCGATTTTTATTCCAATTTCGGTTTCGCCTTTGCGGTAGCTGAACCGGTCACCGTGGTGGATCGCAAAACAAACCGCGTTGAAATCACCATTCGTGCGGAGCCATCTCGCCGGGTGTATGTGCGCCGAATCAATATCGCGGGTAACGATAGAACGCGTGACGAGGTGATTCGCCGCGAGTTCCGTCAATTGGAAGCCGCTTGGTATGACGGAGAAAAAATTCGCCAATCCCGTAACCGGGTGGATCGGCTGGGGTATTTCAATGAGGTTTCAATTGAAATCCAAGAAGTCGCAGGCCTGCCAGACCAAGTGGATCTGACCATCACTGTGGCGGAAAAACCAACGGGAAGTTTGAGCCTGGGCGCAGGGGTGTCAAGTGCCGATGGCTTGGGTTTGACGCTCGGCTTTAAACAAGAAAATGCGTTTGGCAGCGGAAACTCGTTGGGCGTAGAGATCAACACCAGTAAGCTCAACCGCACTGTGGTTTTCAATACCACAGACCCCTACTTCACAGCCGATGGCGTTTCGCGAACGGTGGATGTGTATTTGCGAAACTCCAAGCCCTATACCGACGAAAACAGTTACTCCTTGGAAACATCGGGTGCAAGTTTGCGGTTTGGTATTCCCTTTAGCGACAGCGACACGGTGTTTTTCGGTGGGGGAATTGAGCGGACCACGATTGTTCCAGGTACTTTGTTGCCTGTGGCTTACCAAGACTTTGCTACCCAATTTGCCTATTCCACCAATGCGCTTCCATTGACGATTGGTTGGGCCCGGGACACGCGCGACAGCGGACTGGTTCCGAGTTCCGGTCGCTTGGTAAAAGCCTCGGGCGAGTGGAGTGTGGGCGGTGATTTGCGTTATGTTCGCGGAACAGCCCAAGTCCAGCAATTCTTCCCTTTGTCTAAAAAGGTGACCCTGGCACTAAATGGCGAGGTCGCTGTGGGGGCCGGCACGGGTGGGCTGTCCTACCCCTTATTTAAAAATTACTATTCCGGGGGCTTGGGCTCCGTGCGTGGTTTTACGCAAGGCAGTCTGACCACTGCAGAGCAGCGTCTGCAAGCGACGCCAGTTGCCACCGGTGGCGCTAAAAAGATCACTTTCAATGCAGAAATGCTGGCGCCTTTGCCGGGAGGGGGTAACGACCGAACGCTGCGGATGTATGGGTTTTTTGATGTGGGTGGAATTTACGGAGCCAATGAAGACTTCCAACTCGGTGATATGCGTTCATCCGTGGGTGTAGGTATCAGCTGGATTTCTCCGGTAGGCCCTTTGCGCTTAGCCTGGGCCGTCCCGGTCAAGAAATTTGAAAGCGATAATACGCAATCACTGCAATTTCAAATTGGAACCTCTTTCTAATCATGATTTCAAAAAAAATAGCACTTATTGCTCTAACGCTGACCGCATTGGTCGCACCAGCTTTTGCCCAAGATTCCAAAATTGGTTATATCAATACCCAACGCATTACGACCGAGTCGGCGATCGCCAAGGCAGCCCAGGTCAAGCTGGAGCAAGAATTTTCTCGCCGGGGTAAAGAGCTTGGTGATTTGCAGGCGTCATTGAAAACTTTCAGCGAAAAGTTTGAACGCGATACGCCCACCATGACTGAATCCCAACGCGCAAGCCGCCAAAAAGAATTCGCCGAACTCAACCGAGACTTCCAGCGCAAGCAGCGCGAGTACCAAGAAGACTTGAACGGCCGTCGCAATGAAGAGTTGCAACAGGTTCTTGAAAAGGCAACCAAAGCAGTGCGTGTGGTGGCTGAAGCAGAAAAATATGACTTGGTGATTCAAGAGGTGGTGTTCAGCAACACCAAGCATGACATCACTGAAAAAGTCCTCAAAATTCTTAACGCGGGCGCAAAATAAATTGCAGCCCCTGGCTTGGTGTGTCTGAACTTTCCCTCGCGGCCATTGTTCAAGCGCTGGGAGGCGAGTTGCATGCAGATAGCAATCTGCAAATTAACGGTTTGGCCTCGCTTGAGACAGCGACTCCGACTCAACTCAGTTTCGTAAGCAACCCCAGATACCAGCAGCAACTGCGGCACTCTCAAGCCGCTTGCGTGATCGTGGGCCCGCAACTCAAAGACGAGGCTTTGCTGCGCGGTGCTTGCATCGTTTCTGACCAACCTTATTTGTACTTTGCCAAGGTGACGCAGCTTTGGCGAAAGACGCTACTTGCAAGCGCACCCCAAGACAACACTGGCCGACCCTGGGTTCACCCCAGTGCGGTGATTGAGCCGGGTGCCAGCGTCCATCCTACTGCCCGGGTGGGTGCTTTGTGTGTGGTGGAGCGTGGTGCAAAAATTGGAGCGATGACTGAGTTGAAGTCCCGCGTGACCATTGGTGAAAATTGTGTGGTTGGCGACAGGTGCCTCTTGCACAGCGGGGTCGTGCTTGGTGCCGATGGATTTGGTTTTGCGCCCAACGGTGAGCGCTGGGAAAAAATTGAACAGCTAGGCAATGTCCGCATTGGTGACGATGTAGAAATCGGCGCCAATACCTGCGTTGACCGGGGCGCACTGCAAGACACGGTGATCGAAGACGGCGTCAAGTTAGATAACCTGATCCAAGTGGGGCATAACGCTCGTATTGGGAAGAACACGGCAATTGCGGGCTGTGTCGGCATTGCCGGCAGCGCGACCATAGGCGCCCAATGCACAATTGGCGGTGGCGCCATCGTTTTAGGTCATCTCCAAATTGCCGACCACGTCCATATTTCTGCGGCAACCGTGGTGAGTAAGTCCATCAGCAAGCCAGGACATTACACCGGATTCTTCCCCTTGGATGACAACGCATCGTGGGAGCGTAATGCGGTAACCTTGAAGCAATTGCACCGGCTGCGCGATCGTATTAAACAATTGGAGCTTGAAGTTAAAAAATGATGAATATCCACGAAATCCTCAAGCAGCTTCCCCATCGCTATCCTTTTTTATTGGTAGATCGCGTGTTGGAATTAGACAAAGGTAAAACCATCAAGGCACTGAAGAATGTAACCATGAATGAGCCTTTTTTTGAGGGCCACTTTCCCCACCGCCCAGTCATGCCAGGCGTTTTGATGTTAGAAGCATTGGCGCAAGCCGCCGCCTTGTTGGCTTTTGATGCACTGGACACCTCGCCCTCGGACGACATGGTCTATTACTTTGCAGGAATCGATGGGGCACGCTTTAAACGGCCTGTTGAGCCTGGTGATCAATTGATTTTGGATGTTGAACTGCTTCGCATGAAGGCGGGGATTTTCAAGTTCAAAGCCCGCGCAAGTGTCGAAGGCGAGTTGGCAGTGGAAGCCGAATTAACCTGCGCTATGCGCTCCATTGGATAAATAGCCGTGGCCAGCGCTATTCATCCTACTGCCGTGATTGATTCGGGTGCGCAATTAGATTCATCTGTCACGGTCGGTCCTTACTCAGTAATTGGCCCCAACGTCAAGGTAGGTGCTGGTACAACCATTGGCGCACACTGTGTCATTGAAGGCCACACCACGATTGGCAAAGACAACCGAATTTTTCAATTCAATTCTTTAGGGGCGATACCTCAAGATAAAAAGTATGCGGGAGAGCCCTGTGAGTTGGTGATTGGGGACCGCAATACAGTTCGCGAATTTTGTACTTTCAATATCGGTTCTCCTGGCGACGTGGGTGTGACCCGAGTGGGTGACGACAACTGGATCATGGCCTACGTGCATTTGGCCCACGACTGCCAGGTTGGCAACCACACTATTTTTGCCAATAACTCCCAACTCGCTGGCCATGTCAGCGTTGGCGATTGGGTGATCTTGGGCGGCTTTACGGTGGTGCATCAGTTTGTGCGTTTGGGCGCACACAGCATGACCGCGATGTGCTCCCTTTTGTTTGCCGATGTACCGCCCTTTGTCATGTGCCAAGGCCAGCCCGCAAGTGCGCGGTCCATGAATTTTGAAGGGCTGCGCAGGCGCGGCTTTTCGCCCGAACGGGTGGCGGGCGTGAAAGCCATGCACAAAGCCTTGTACCGGCAAGAGCTGACATTGGAGCAAGCCCAAGCGCAGATTGCACTTTTGCCCCAATCCGAACCGCAGTGCCAGCCCGATACCACCATGATGTTGGATTTTTTATCCGCCGTTTCGCCGCAACGCGGCATCGTCCGTTGAGCATTGCAAGCATGAACACACCAGCGACTGCCTTGACAGTTGGCATGGTGGCGGGAGAGGCTTCAGGGGATTTATTGGCAGGCTTGTTGCTCGGTTCGATCCGTCAACGCTGGCCTGAGGTCTCGATCGTCGGCATCGGCGGACCACGGATGGTGTCCCATGGGATGCAAGCCTGGTGGCCTCACCATGTGTTGTCTGTTCACGGTTTCGGTTGGGATGTGTTGCTGCGTTACCGTGAAATCATGGGCATTCGTCGGCAGCTGCGAGCGCGTCTGTTAGTAAAAAAGCCCTCCCTTTTTATTGGTGTGGATGCACCAGACTTCAATTTGCAGCTCGAAGAAGATCTGAAAAGTAATGGCATAAAAACCATTCACTTTGTCTGCCCCTCGGTTTGGGCATGGCGTGCACACCGCATAGAAAAACTCCAACGCAGCGTGGACCATGTGCTGTGCATTTTTCCTTTTGAGCCGGAGCTTTTGGCCCGCCATGCAATCGCCTCCACCTATGTGGGACACCCGCTTGCGCAGGTGATTCCCTTCCAACCCGATCGCGCCGCAGCCAGGCAGGCCTTGGGGTTGAACGCCTGCGATGACCTGGTTGCGCTCTTGCCAGGCAGCAGGGACTCGGAGGTTAAGCATTTGGCACCCTGCTTCTTGGAGGCCGTAGTGCAAATGCTGTCACGCAAATCGCACCTTCAGTTTGTTCTGCCCGCAGCCCCCGGTTTCCAAGCCACGCTGGAGGCCGCTGTATCCAAGAAAGGACTCACTGCCAAAGTGAAGGTCGTAGCCGGCCAATCGCATACGGCTTTGGCAGCGTGTGATGTCACTTTGATTGCCAGTGGCACAGCCACCCTAGAAGCCGCCTTGTTTAAACGGCCCATGGTGATTGCTTACCGGATGGGGGCCTTGTCGTGGCAGCTGATGAAGCGCAAACGACTTCAGCCGTGGGTGGGCTTGCCTAATATTTTGTGCCAAGCGTTTGTGGTGCCTGAATTTTTGCAAGATGCAGCACAACCGCAAGCACTTGCAGACGCGGTATTGGATTGGCTAGATGCCAAGCACCACGCCCCCCAAAAATTGCGAACTTTAGAAAATCGATTTTTGGATTTGCACCACGTGCTTTACCGGGATACGCCGCAATTGGCGCTTGCAGCCATTGAGAAGGTATTGCATGGCTAAGAAGGCCGGTGGATTGCAGATTTCTTTGGTGTGGGACTCCTCAGGTTTGGTCGCTGGCGTGGACGAGGCGGGCAGGGGTCCTTTGGCGGGGCCGGTCGTCGCTGCCGCTGTGATTTTGGATGATCGTCAACCGATCCATGGTTTAGCCGACTCCAAAAAACTCAGTGCCAAACGCCGCGAGGCTTTGTTTGATGAAATTCGCGCCAAAGCGCTGTGCTGCTCGATTGCGCAAGCCAGCGTGGAGGAAATTGACACCCTTAATATTCTTCAAGCCACGCTTTTGGCCATGCGACGCGCAGTGCTTGGCCTGCGTCTGCCGCCCAAGTTGGTGTTGGTAGATGGAAACCGGCTTCCTGTGTTGGACATTCGATCTGAGGCTATTGTCAAAGGGGACGAAAAAGTACCCAGTATTTCTGCGGCGTCCATTCTTGCCAAAGTCACGCGTGACCGCTGGTGCAAACAGTACCACTTGGAGTTCCCTCAATATGGCTTCGATCAGCACAAAGGCTACGGAACCGCCGAGCACTTGGCAGCTTTGCGCCAGCATGGAGCTTGCCCCCAGCACCGAAAAACGTTTCGCCCTGTACGGGAGGTTTTGTAATGGAGTCCCAAACCATCATTCGTTCGCGCGACAATCCCTTGCTCAAAGAACTGCGTAAATTAGCGCAGGACAACACGGCCTACCGTAAGACCGGACGTTTTTGGATAGAAGGCGACCATTTGTGTCGTGCAGCACTCTTGCGGGGACGCACGCCTGCCATCGCTGTTGCTTGCGAGTCTTTTGTGGATCAAGCGCAGAACAGCTTACTAGCCTCAGCTAAAAAAGTAGCTATTTTGTCGGATGCCTTGTTTCAAGAAGTGAGTGGACTTGATTCGCCGTCCCACATGGGCTTTGTGATGGATTTGCCGGTGGAGGCACCCATGCAAGTGGGGGTGGCAACTGTCATTTTGGACCGCGTGCAAGATGCTGGCAACGTGGGGTCTATTTTGCGCAGTGCTGCCGCTTTTGGCTTTACACAAATTGTGGCTTTGCGTGGCACAGCCGCGTTGTGGTCGCCCAAAGTGTTGCGCGCTGGCATGGGGGCCCACTTTGGCCTGCACTTGCATGAAGGATGGGAGGTGGGTGACCTTGGTGCCCTCCAACTTCCACTGCTTGTGACCAGTTCGCACCAAGGCCAATGGATTCAAGACCTGGCCTTACCTTTCCCCTGTGCCTGGGCGATGGGTCACGAAGGGCAGGGGGTTTGCCAGGAATTGCAAGACCGCGCAGCGCTCCACGTTCGGATTGGGCAGCCTGGCGGTGAAGAGTCTTTGAATGTGGCGGCGGCGGCGGCGATTTGCTTGCATGCCAGCACATGGGGCCGACCCGCCTGAAATCCCAGATAAAGGGGCTGGGTTACAATGGATAGCTTTCAAAAAAACAGCCCTCCCAAGCGCTTCATAAGCCACATCCCCTTCGAATAACAGCAGCCAGGATCCCCTCTTGAGCGCGCTTGGGCGTACCCGTAACCCACTCGGAGAACCCAGTGCTTTTGTCTCTTCAGGGAACCACCCCACCCGCCATCTTGGCACTCGCAGACGGCACGGTCTACGTCGGAAATTCCATTGGATTGGCTGGCTCTACCGTCGGTGAAGTGGTGTTTAACACCTCCATGACCGGCTACCAAGAGATCCTGACCGATCCCAGCTATTGTCAGCAAATCGTGACGCTGACCTATCCTCATATTGGTAACTATGGAACCAATGCGGAAGACATTGAGTCTGACCGCGTGCATGCCGCAGGTCTGATCATCAAAGATCTCCCCTTGGTGGCGTCCAATTTTCGCAGTACCCAAACACTGTCTGCGTACTTGGTGAGCAACGCAACCGTAGCGATTGCCAATATCGACACCCGGCAATTGACGCGCCATCTTCGCGTCCATGGCGCACAAAATGGCTGTATCTTGGCCCTCAAGGCCGGCGAATCGCTAAGCAGCGCCACCATTGAAAAAGCCATTGCGGCTGCCAAAGCAGCGCCTTCGATGGCTGGCCTGGACTTGGCCAAAGCAGTTTCCGTGAATGCCGCCTATGCATGGACGGAGTCGGAGTGGACCTTGGGCAAAGGATACGGACAGCAGACAGCTCCGCGATTCCATGTGGTTGCCTATGATTTTGGGGTGAAGAAAAATATTTTGAGAATGTTGGCCCAGCGGGGTTGCAAAGTGACCGTGGTTCCAGCACAGACCCCTGCGCTAGAGGTCCAAAAACTCCAACCTCATGGCATCTTTTTAAGTAACGGCCCCGGGGATCCCGAGCCATGCGATTACGCGATAACAGCCGCGCAAACTTTGATTGAGTCGGGTATTCCTACTTTTGGAATTTGTCTTGGCCACCAAATCATGGCCTTGGCGTCAGGCGCTAAGACATTCAAAATGAAGTTTGGCCACCACGGCGCAAACCATCCGGTCAAAGACCTTGACAGCGGCCGCGTCAGCATCACCAGCCAAAACCACGGGTTTGCGGTTGACGAAAAAACCTTGCCTGCGAATTTACGCGCGACCCACATCAGCTTGTTTGATAACACGCTGCAAGGCTTAGAGCGAACCGACAAACCTGCGTTTTGTTTCCAGGGGCATCCTGAAGCATCTCCAGGTCCCCATGACATTGGTTATTTGTTTGACCGGTTTATTCGGGAGATGGAGTCGCGTTCATGAGTTTTTACGGCGTTACCGATATTTGGACCTATGTGATTGGCGCTTTCGGCATTATTTTGTTGCCGGGCCCCAACTCCTTGTTCATTTTGTCGGTCGCAACCGCGCGTGGTGTGAAAGCAGGTTACCAAGGGGCATTCGGCGTGTTTTTAGGCGACGTGGTCTTGTTGGCCTTGACCGCCTTGGGTGCTGCAGGTTTACTGCACACCTATCCCGCTCTATTTATTTTTGTGAAATACGCAGGTGCGGCCTATTTAACCTGGGTGGGCCTGAACTTGGTTTGGGTCGCAATACAAAAATGGCGGTTGACCGATGTTCCCGAGGAAATGGCCTCCATCGTCCCTGCGCACCTTCGCCATCCTTTTAAGCGGGCATTGCTGATCAGTGTCTTGAACCCCAAAGCGATTTTATTTTTGCTGTCGTTTTTTGTTCAGTTTATTGATCCGAGTTATCCCAGCCCTGCCATTCCATTTTTGATTTTGAGCGCGATTGTGATGACTTTCAGCGCACTGTATTTATCGGTTTTGATTTTCATGGGCGCCACATTAGCGCAGGGCTTTCGCTCACGAAAAAATTTATCTGCCATTCTTTCGAGTGCGGTAGGTGGGCTGTTTGTGTGGTTTGGTTTGAAGTTGGCCAATGCCAGCTTGGCCTAGTTTTAAATAATATCTGCAGCGCACGGTGTGCTGACGAAAAGAAAAGTAGAGAGTCGCAGAGAAAATGCCAAAACGTACCGACATTAAAAGCATCCTGATCATTGGCGCAGGGCCCATCATTATTGGACAAGCCTGCGAGTTTGATTACTCCGGCGTGCAAGCCTGCAAAGCCTTGCGCGAAGAAGGCTACAAGGTTATTTTGATCAACAGCAACCCTGCCACCATCATGACCGACCCGGCCACGGCAGACGTCACCTACATTGAACCCATCACGTGGCAAACCGTTGAAAAAATCATTGTCAAAGAAAAACCAGACGCCATCCTTCCGACCATGGGGGGCCAAACGGCGCTGAACTGCGCGCTCGATCTTTGGCACAACGGCGTTCTCGAAAAATACAAAGTCGAGTTGATTGGCGCGACCCCTGAGGCGATTGACAAAGCCGAAGACCGCCTCAAGTTCAAAGACGCCATGACCAAAATCGGCCTGGGTTCTGCCCGCTCTGGAATTGCGCACAGCATGGAAGAGGCATGGACTGTCCAAAAAACTTTGGGCTTTCCAACCGTCATTCGCCCCAGCTTTACCTTGGGTGGAACGGGTGGCGGTATTGCCTATAACTCCGAAGAGTTTGAGACGATTTGTAAGCGCGGACTCGAGGCTTCCCCGACCAATGAGCTGCTGATTGAAGAATCGCTATTGGGTTGGAAAGAGTATGAAATGGAAGTCGTCCGCGACAAAGCGGATAACTGCATCATTGTGTGCTCCATCGAAAACCTGGATCCCATGGGCGTTCATACCGGCGACTCGATCACGGTCGCCCCCGCCCAAACGCTGACGGACAAGGAATACCAAATTTTGCGCAACGCTTCTCTGGCGGTGTTACGTGAAATTGGGGTCGATACCGGCGGCTCCAACGTGCAGTTCTCTATCAACCCAGAAGACGGTCGCATGGTCGTGATTGAAATGAACCCGCGCGTATCGCGCTCCTCGGCATTGGCGTCCAAAGCAACAGGTTTTCCCATTGCCAAAGTCGCTGCCAAATTGGCGGTGGGCTTTACCTTGGATGAGTTGCGCAACGACATTACCGGGGGCGCAACACCGGCCAGTTTTGAGCCCAGCATCGATTATGTGGTGACCAAAATACCGCGGTTTGCTTTCGAAAAGTTTCCGACCGCAGACAGCCGCTTGACGACCCAGATGAAGTCGGTCGGCGAAGTCATGGCGATGGGACGGACATTCCAAGAGTCTTTCCAGAAGGCCTTGCGGGGCCTAGAGGTTGGCGTGGACGGAATGAATGAAAAAACCCAAGACCGTGAAGTTTTAGAAAAAGAATTGGGTGAGCCGGGCCCTGAGCGCATCTGGTATGTGGGCGACGCGTTTGCACAAGGCATGAGTGTGGACGAGGTCTTTGCGCTCACCAAAATCGACCCTTGGTTTTTGGTTCAAATTGAACAAATCGTCAAAATTGAACTCGAGATTGAGCAGTTGCCAACGCCGCCAAACGGCTCAGCGCTTGATGCGATCGATGCGGCCACGTTGCGTTCCCTCAAACAAAAAGGCTTTTCTGATCGCCGCCTTGCGAAACAGTTCAAAACATCTGATACCGCGGTTCGCAATAAACGCCACGCCTTGGGGGTTCGCCCGGTCTACAAACGGGTCGATACCTGTGCAGCAGAATTCAGTACCAACACTGCCTACATGTATTCCACCTACGAAGCCGAAGGTGCGGAGTGCGAGGCTGCGCCCACCGATAAGAAAAAAATCATGGTACTGGGTGGCGGACCCAATCGCATTGGCCAAGGGATTGAATTTGATTACTGCTGTGTACACGCGGCATTGGCGATGCGAGAAGATGGCTATGAAACCATCATGGTCAATTGCAACCCCGAGACGGTTTCGACGGACTACGATACCAGCGACCGCTTGTACTTTGAGCCTTTGACTTTAGAAGATGTCTTGGAGATTGTTGCCAAGGAAAAGCCCATCGGCGTGATCGTTCAGTACGGTGGCCAAACGCCATTGAAGCTGGCGCTAGATTTGGAAGCCAATGGTGTTCCGATTATTGGAACCAGCCCGGACATGATCGACGCCGCCGAAGACCGCGAGCGTTTTCAGAAATTGTTGCATGCGTTGGAGTTGCGTCAACCGCCCAACGCGACAGCGCGTACCGAGCCTGAAGCCTTGGATAAAGCGGCAGCCTTGGGTTATCCCTTGGTGGTTCGGCCCAGCTATGTACTCGGTGGCCGCGCGATGGAAATCGTGCACGAGCAGCGTGATTTAGAGCGCTATATGCGCGAAGCCGTCAAAGTCAGCCATGACTCCCCGGTGTTGCTAGACCGGTTTTTAAACGATGCCATTGAGTGCGATGTGGACTGTATTCGCGATAGCGCCGGTCAGACCTGGATTGGCGGCGTCATGGAGCACATTGAGCAAGCAGGTGTGCACAGCGGGGACTCCGCGTGCTCATTGCCGCCCTACAGCTTAAGCGCCCCCACTGTGGCTGCGATCAAACGCCAAACCGCGGCCATGGCAAAAGCCTTGAACGTGGTTGGTCTGATGAATGTGCAGTTTGCGATTCAGCATATCGATGGCCAAGACGTTATTTTTGTGCTTGAAGTCAATCCCCGTGCTTCGCGTACGGTTCCATTTGTGAGCAAGGCCACCGGCGTGCAGCTGGCCAAGGTCGCAGCGCGTTGTATGGTGGGTCAAACGCTGGCGTCGCAGGGAATTGGCAAAGAAATTACCCCGCCTTACTTCAGTGTGAAGGAGGCCGTATTTCCGTTTGTGAAGTTCCCCGGGGTAGACACCATTTTGGGGCCTGAGATGAAATCCACCGGTGAGGTGATGGGTGTTGGGAAAACATTCGGTGAAGCCTTTGTCAAATCCCAGTTGGGTGCAGGAACCAAGTTACCACGCTCTGGGCGGGTATTTATTTCCGTTAAGCAAAGCGACAAACTGCGCGTGGTTGAAGTGGCGCGTCACTTGTTGGCGATGGGCTTTGAGCTGATAGCGACAAAAGGAACCGCGGCTGCGATAACCGCCCACGGACTCACCTGCCGTGTCGTGAATAAAGTGGCTGAGGGCCGACCGCATATTGTCGACATGATCAAAAATGATGAAGTGGCCCTGGTGATCAATACCGTAGAGGAGCGCCGCAATGCGATTGTGGATTCTCGCCATATTCGCACCTCCGCGCTATTAGCGCGGGTGACAACGTACACCACCATCGCGGGGGCAGAAGCGGCCGTTGAAGGTATGAAATACCTTGATAACCTGGGTGTTATTTCGGTTCAAGAAATGCACGCCCAACTGTTGGCATAATCTTTTTTATTTTCTTATGGCAACCATTCCTATTACCAAGCGCGGCGCTGAGATTCTCAAGGCCGAGTTGCACAAACTCAAAACGGTGGAGCGCCCCTGGGTGATTAACGCGATTTCTGAAGCCCGTGCCCAGGGCGACCTGAGCGAAAATGCAGAGTACGAAGCCGCCAAAGACCGCCAAGGTTTTATTGAAGGCCGTATTCAAGAAGTGGAAGGCAAATTATCCGCTGCGCAAATCATTGACCCCAGCGCCTTGGATGCAGGTGGGAGGGTGGTTTTTGGTGCCACCGTTGACCTCGAAGAAGAGGAAACGGGCGAGCGTGTGACCTACCAAATCGTGGGGGAAGACGAGGCCGATCTCAAGCTTGGACTCATCAACATCAGTTCACCCATTGCCCGCGCATTGATCGGCAAAGAAGAAGGTGATACCGCTGTGGTGATGGCACCGGGCGGCGATAAGGCCTATGAAGTCGTAGCAGTTCGCTACATCTAAGCACGCGAGAAAGCAGTCAAGTCTGGCTGCGTTTTTTGAGGCTGATTTTGGGTTTGGGTTTGGCGCGTTTGACATTGCCGCCCGCAGTGAGGCGTTGGTTTCCTAGAACCCGCAAAGTCTTCACTTCCGGTCTTTGCCCCGCACGTTTGCTGTATTTCAGCACTTTAAAGTCGCGCGGCCCTGCCATACGATCTTCATCGACTGACTTTTCCTTCTCTGGCATGGGACGCCAAAGTACCAGCAATTTGCCGATGTGTTGAATGGGCGCGGCGTTGAGTTCCTCCGCCAAAGTTTGAAACATGGTTTCACGCGCCTCTCTGTCGTCCGAAAAAATACGGACTTTGATCAAACCGTGGGCGTTGAGGCTGGCATCGATTTCTTTTTTGACACTGGGAGTGAGGCCATCACCACCGACCATCACTACAGGATCGAGGTGGTGGGCTTGGGCGCGGTGTTCTTTGCGTTGTGCAGGAGTCAGTAATATTTGAGGCATACCGCTATTATCGGTGCAATGAAGAAATCTCCATCTGAATCCAGCCGGGTCGATTCAAGCCTCCAGCCCAAGCCTTCCATCAAAGGGAAAAAGCTCAACAAAGCCTGGTTGCATGACCATATCAATGACCCCTACGTCAAACTCGCTTCGAGGGAAGGATACCGAGCGCGTGCGGCTTACAAGCTCAAAGAAATTGACGAAGCATTGGGTTTGATTAAGCCCGGCCAGTTGGTCGTTGACTTGGGATCCACCCCCGGTGCATGGAGCCAATATGTGCGCCGTCGGATGTCACCCCAAGGGGCGGCGGCGGGCTATCTGGATGGAACCATCATCGCTTTAGATCTGCTCGCAATGGAGCCGATTGAAGGGGTGCAATTTATCCAAGGCGATTTTCGTGAGGCTGACGTACTGAGCCAGTTAGAGCGCGCTATGCAAGGCCGCCAAGCCGACATTGTGGTGTCTGATATGGCGCCTAACTTGTCGGGTATTTCCTCTGCCGATGCCGCTCGAATAGAACATTTGGTTGAATTGGCGATCGAGTTTTCCCAAAACCACATGAAGCCCCAGGGGGCACTGGTGGCTAAAGTGTTCCATGGCGGCAGCTATAACGCAGTGGTTCAGCGTTTCAAAGATGCCTTCTATACGGTTAAACCCTATAAGCCCAAAGCCTCACGGGACCGGTCGTCAGAGACGTTTTTGGTGGGATTGGGCCTGAAATAAGCCCTTGCTATTTTGTGGCTGAAACCTTACAAAGAGGATTTACCACACCTTGAAACGCATAAAATGGCACCCACGTAGCAAGGGTTGTCTTATTGCGTCCTATTGGGAGCTTCGCTTGAATAATCAGTGGTTTTCGAAAATTGCAGTTTGGTTGGTCATCGGCTTGGTGCTGTTTACCGTCTTCAAACAATTTGATACGCACAGCGGCGCGAACGCGAGTTTGCTTGGCTATTCCGATTTCTTGGAAGAAGTGCGCAATAAAAATATCAAATGCGCCGTCATCCAAGAAGGCCAAGGCGGCACCGAAATTTTGGCGGTCACAACGGATGACCGCAAAGTCAAAACCACGGCCACTTACTTAGACCGCGGCTTGGTGGGCGATTTGATTGCTAACGGCGTCAAATTTGATGTGAAGCCCCGCCAAGAAGGCTGTTTGCTCGTGACTTTGTTGGTCAGCTGGGGTCCTATGCTCTTGCTCATTGGCGTTTGGGTTTACTTCATGCGCCAAATGCAAGGCGGTGGCAAAGGGGGCGCATTCAGTTTTGGAAAAAGCAAAGCGCGCTTGCTTGACGAAGCCACCAACACCGTCACCTTTGCCGATGTAGCAGGCTGCGACGAAGCCAAAGAAGAAGTTAAAGAGGTCGTTGACTTTCTCAAAGACCCATCCAAATTTCAAAAACTCGGCGGGCGGATTCCCCGCGGTTTGCTCTTGGTTGGCCCTCCTGGTACGGGAAAAACCTTGCTGGCAAAGTCTATCGCTGGTGAAGCCAAGGTTCCTTTTTTCAGTATTTCAGGTTCTGATTTTGTAGAGATGTTTGTGGGTGTTGGCGCTTCTCGGGTTCGCGATATGTTTGACAATGCCAAGAAAAACGCACCCTGCATTATTTTTATTGATGAGATCGACGCAGTCGGTCGCCAACGCGGCGCGGGGCTGGGCGGTGGTAACGATGAGCGTGAGCAAACGCTCAACCAAATGCTGGTCGAGATGGACGGCTTTGAAACCAATGTGGGCGTGATTGTGGTTGCTGCGACCAACCGCCCCGATATTTTGGATTCCGCGTTGTTGCGCCCTGGCCGTTTTGACCGCCAGGTGTATGTCACGCTGCCCGATATTCGAGGCCGTGAACAAATCTTGAACGTTCACATGCGTAAGGTTCCAGTCGCCCAAGACGTTAATCCTGGTGTGATCGCCCGCGGCACGCCTGGGATGTCTGGCGCGGATTTGGCCAATCTTTGCAACGAAGCTGCCTTGATGGCTGCCAGACGCAACGCGCGTTTGGTGGAGATGCAAGACTTTGAAAAAGCAAAAGACAAAATTCTGATGGGGCCAGAGCGCAAGAGCATGGTCATGCCAGAAGCAGAACGCAAAAACACGGCCTACCACGAGTCTGGCCACGCCTTGATCGGGAAAATGTTGCCTAAGTGCGATCCAGTGCACAAGGTCACCATCATCCCGCGGGGCCGGGCTTTGGGCGTCACGATGAGCCTGCCGGCCCAGGACCGCTACTCCTACGATAGCGAATACATGTTGAACCAAATCAGCATGCTGTTTGGTGGCCGAATTGCCGAAGAAGTCTTTATGCACCAAATGACCACGGGTGCGAGCAATGATTTTGAACGCGCAACGTCGATTGCCCGTGACATGGTGACCCGTTACGGTATGACCGATGCCCTGGGCCCTATGGTTTATGCAGAAAACGAGGGTGAAGTCTTTTTGGGTCGATCCGTGACCAAGACGACCAATATGAGCGAACAAACGATGCAAAAGGTGGACTCGGAGGTTCGCCGCATCATTGACCAGCAGTACGCACAAGCCCGTAAGCTCATAGAAGACAACCAAGAAAAAATCCACGCCATGGCCAAGGCCTTGCTGGAGTGGGAGACCATTGACAGCGACCAACTCGACGACATCATGGCTGGCCGTGATCCGCGCGAGCCCAAAGATTGGACGCCTCGGATCCCTCCTGCAGATGCCGGCGGTGGCAGTGGGCCCACTGCAACAACGAGTCCGGATACGGCGCCTTCTGCGGCATAAGATTCGATTGACGAATGACTCAAGGGGGCACTTTGCCCCCTTGTTCCTTTTTTTCGCGGATTAATCGATATGTTTGTCTGGCAAACCAGTCGTTTTGAGATAGATCTCAGCCGTCCCAAAGTGATGGGCGTTGTCAACGTCACGCCCGACTCTTTTTCCGATGGCGGCGAACACTTCGAAATCCAATCCGCGCTCACGCATTGTGAGCAACTGCTGCGTGAAGGCGCTGATATTTTGGACATTGGCGGAGAGTCGTCGCGCCCTGGCGCCTTGGCCTTGTCGCTAAAAGAGGAGTTAGCCCGTGTCATTCCGGTGGTTCGCCACGCCGTTACTTTGGGTGTTCCAGTATCTGTTGACACCTACAAGCCCTCGGTGATGCAAGCTGTTCTCGACTTAGGCGCAGACATCATCAATGACATTTGGGCTTTGCGCTGGAGTGACCCGCAAGGTCTGAAAAGCGCCTTAGACGTGGTCTCTGATTTCGATTCCTGTGGCTTGTGTTTGATGCATATGCATCGTGACCCCCAAACCATGCAAACGACGCCGATGCAAGGGGATGTGGTGGCGCAGGTCACTGGGTTTTTAGCCGAGCGTCTCCAAGCTTTGGAGCGCAAAGGAATTTCGCGCCAGCGCATCTGTATCGATCCCGGCATTGGTTTTGGTAAAACAGTAGAGCAAAACTTTGCGCTTTTAGCCCATCAAAAAATGCTCTTGGCTCTAGACTACCCAGTGGTTGCAGGTTGGTCACGCAAATCATCCTTGGGTGCTGTGACCGGTGCCCCAGCCGATGACCGCATGGCCGCAAGTGTGGCCGCTGCCGTTTTGGCGGTTGAACGGGGGGCGCATATCGTTCGGGTGCATGACGTGAAAGCAACCGTCCAAGGACTGAAAGTTCTAGAAGCGATGCAGAACGCTGAATCCAAAGAAAACAAAAATCAGGAGAAAAGACAATGACGCGACAGTATTTTGGGACCGATGGAATTCGCGGTACGGTAGGGCAGTCACCCATCACGCCGGATTTCATTTTGCGCTTGGCCCATGCTGTTGGGCGTGTTCTGAAAAAAGAGGAGTCACGGCCCACCGTGTTGATTGGCAAAGACACACGCATTTCAGGTTACATGTTAGAGAGCGCGTTAGAGAGTGGCTTTAACTCTGCCGGTGTGGATGTGGTGTTGCTTGGGCCCTTGCCCACGCCGGGCGTGGCCTACCTGACCCGGGCGCAGCGGGCCTCATTGGGGGTGGTCATCAGTGCGAGCCACAACCCCTTTGCTGATAACGGCATTAAATTTTTCAGCGCCAAAGGCACCAAGCTGTCCGATGCGTGGGAGCTGGCGGTGGAGGCGGCGCTTGAAGAGCCGCCCGTGTGGTCGCAGTCTGCGAATTTAGGAAAAACACGCCGACTCGACGATGCTGCTGGTCGCTATATTGAGTTTTGCAAAAGTACCTTTGCCAATGACTTAACACTCAAGGGCCTCAAAATTGTTGTCGATGCCGCCCACGGCGCGGCGTACCACATTGCCCCCAAGGTTTTTCACGAACTAGGGGCCGAGGTGATCGCCATGGGTTGCGCACCCGATGGCTTGAACATTAACAAAGATGTGGGGGCGACCCACCCAGAGGCTTTGGTGCAGGCAGTTCGAGATCACCATGCGGATTATGGAATTGCGCTCGATGGCGATGCAGACCGCTTGCAAATGGTCGATGCCCAGGGCCGCTTGTACAACGGTGATGAGTTGCTGTATTTGATGGCCGATGATCGACTCAGCAGGGGCGACGCGCTACCTGGCGTGGTTGGAACCTTGATGACCAATATGGCGGTTGAATTGGCGCTGAAGGCCAGGGGCGTCGAATTGGTGAGAGCCAAAGTGGGAGACCGCTACGTACTTGAATTGATGGAGTCAAAAAAATGGATCTTAGGCGGCGAAGGCTCTGGCCATTTGTTGGCCTTAGATCAACACACCACCGGTGATGGACTCATCTCAGCCTTGCAAGTGCTCCAAGCTTGTGTTCGTTCCGGCAAACGCATGGCGCAGTTGCTAAGCGCGGTTGCACTGTTTCCGCAAACCTTGATCAACGTAAGAATTAAACCCGGAGCCGACTGGCAGTCGAACACGGCGCTTCAAAAAGCCATCAGGGATGTTGAAAATGAATTGGGTGACGCTGGTCGTGTGCTGATTCGTGCCAGTGGCACCGAGCCTTTGGTGCGCGTAATGGTCGAGGCCAAAGACCCGGTCCAAACGAAAAGTTGCGCGCAACGAATTGCAAACACCCTAACTATGTGAAATTAATGTGACCGTGTTGTATTTCAGTGAAGTCATAAAAACTTCATGCGTTGATTATGGGCGTGTCACAGAGTTTTTTCAAAAAAATACAAACCAACCAGATGTACTGGTCCACTTGTTCATCCGAGCAAATGTGTATTTTTAAAGGAAAACTCATGTTTAAGAAAACATTGGCTGCAGTTGCAGTCGGAATGGTTGTTTTTGGTGCGCAAGCAGCGGAATTTACGGCTGCTGACGGCACGGTATTTCAAGTCAATTTTGAAGTTTTGGCAGAGAACGTCGATACGGTTTCTGCCGCAGGAGCCACCACCACAACATTCAAGGGTGATGGCCAGATTCAATTGAAGGCAAATAAAAAGGTGAGTGACGATTTGAGCGTATTTGGTCAAATCGAGACTGATTTTGATCCTGTTGTCGATAATGCTGCTGCTGCTGCCGATGATATGAAAATTGGTATAGCTAGCAAGTTGTACGGTACTCTAACAATTGGTCAATTTGATTCTTACATGGAAGACAATATCGCAGAAGCCATAGGTTACTGGGGTCATGCAAAAGCCGACGCAGGTGTTGTTGAGGCATCGGTAGGCAATGATGGGCGTCAGCTTGAATACAAACATAAATTTGGTGATTTCGTAGGCGCACTTACCTTTTCTCAATCTAATCAAATATCAAATACTGGTGCGCAATCACAGGGCAGTGCTTATGTGTTGGGATACGTCGCACATGGTTTTAAAGTATTCGTAGGACAGTCTAATTTACCACGTTGGCTTTCTGATAAATGGACGGAGAACCCAGTAAAAGCTTCAACTGGCGCTTCAATTTACTACACCTTTGGTAACACTACGGTGTCAGCAAACGCTATTAGAAATGAAACTTCTTGGACCACAACGAAATACACTGATTACACTGGCGTAGGTGTTTCGCATGTAATGGGACCTTGGGACTTTGGGTTTGCATACCAAGCGGTCAATACAGATTCCAACCTAGCCACGGGTACTAACGTTGGTCAGTGGGGTTTAGGCGTAGGTTACACAATCGTCAAAGGTACGACTATGTACTTGAATATGAACAAGTTAGGTGCAGATAAAGGTGCTGCCGATGTTATGGCCATTGGTATTAAGGCTGCTTTCTAATTCTAGATTTTTCTATCCAAGGATTCATAACCCGGGCTTGCCCGGGTTTTTTTTCGTCTTTATGTCATTCCCCTGTCGCACGAAAAAGATATAACAGGACTGTGAAAACTCCAGAACCTACCGCACTCACCATTGACTTTGCACCCACCCCATGGAAGGGTGAGGTCGGGATGTCTGCGTGTCCTGGAAAAACGCGAGCAGGCCTTGCTGGTGAAAACCCATTGGCTGAAGATATTGCGCTGATACTTGCGCATGGGATCAAAACGGTGGTGAGTTTGCTTGACACCGTTGAGCTACAACGTTTGGGGGCGAAGAACCTCTCACACCATTTGGGTTTGCATGGTATTGCGTGGCACCAGTTGCCGGTCGTAGATTTTGGCGTACCTTCTACGGCTGTTACGGCACAGTGGCGGCGTTTGATTCCGCAACTCACGAACACGCTGCAATCAGGCAATATCTTGGTGCATTGCGCCCATGGCAAAGGGCGCACTGGAACGTTGGTGGCCACCATGTACAAAACGTGGGGCTGGAGCAGCGAGGCAGCGATCGCCCGGGTGCGCCAATACCGACCTGGCGCTATTGAGACCCACAAACAAGAATCGTATGTGGAAGCCTTTACGCCACTTTCACTTGTTCCATCAGCGTAGCGTAATGGGTTAAGGGTGGGGTGATTTGCCCGGGAACCTTGGCTAAATCATCGTAGCGGCGCAAACGCACGGCTTCCGAATAGAACGTCAACGCTTCAAACGAGAGCACTTGCGCTTCGTCGTACCGGCCGCCCTGTAATTCAAGGCTGTGCTTAGAGGCTGGTGACAGGGCTTCCCAATAACCGGCATCCACGGCACACAAATAGCGTTTGGCATCGACATGCAACTTGATGGGTTCTAACACTGCGTCAGAGAACTGGCTGCGCAAAAAGGGCAGGGCAACAAACTGGTGGAGGTCATCCTGGGTTGGCAACACATCGGCGGGCACTTCATCGGGGCGCTTGGTGCTTAAGATGTGGCCAAGATCATGGAGCAAGGCCGCCACCACCGTCTCCGGGGTTTCATTGGCCTGTTCTGCGAGGTGGGCGCATTGCAATGCGTGGTCGAGCTGGCTGACGGCTTCTTGCCCGTACCACGTGGTAGCGCGGCTGCCTAGCAGCTGAACGATTTCAGGGATCGACAAAGACATGGAGTTTCCTTAATCAGCCAAGCTACCGAGCCCGCACTCCGATGATAGAAAAGCGGAGTTTGGAGCACAAATAATCAATCACGGAGACTGTCGCCAAAATGAGCAAAATGACAAACGACATTTGCTGAAATTCCAGTGTGCGAATTTGCTCGGACAATATGAGCCCGATGCCGCCTGCACCTACGATTCCGATGATGGAGGCGCTGCGGGTGTTGGACTCAAAGGCGTATAGCACTTGGCTTAACAGTACGGGCATCAACTGGGGCAAGATGCCAAAGCGAACCGCAGACAATGAGGAACCGCCGGTAGACACGACGCCTTCCACTGGCTTGTCATCGGCGGCTTCAATCGCTTCAGAAAACAACTTGCCAAAGCTGCCTAAGTCTGACATCAGCAAAGCCAGTACGCCTGCAAACGGGCCCAAACCAACCACGTTAATCCAAATGAGTGCCCAAATCAAAATATCAACGCCGCGCAGCGTATCAAAGCTACGGCGGGCGAAAAACTGAACAATACGGTTCAGCGTCGTATTGCGAGCGGCTAAAAATCCCAACGGGAACGCGAGGACGGCGGCTGACAAGGTGCCCAGCAAGGCGATAGAAAGTGTCTCCACCATTGCGTAAACATAGGTACCTGCGCGCGTCCAGGTGCCAGGATCTGGGGGAAGCATGAGAAGCACCATCCGTCCAAGCTCACTGATCCCACCCGTGATTCGCGCGTAGCTCATGTCAAGACTGTACAAGCCATAAAAAAACAAAGCGGCTGCAAATAGCGCTATGGCAAACGCCCGAAGATTGCCTTGGTAAAACGGCTGAAATTCAGAGCTGTAGCGCTGGCGGAGTATGTCGCGCTGGTTCATGACGCACTCTCTTGGCCGAGTAAACGGTGGCGTACCCGCTCGGTAATGGTGTCGATCAACATGACAGTGGCAATGATCAAGACCAACAATGCGCTGACATCCGCATAATAAAACTTGCGGACCACTTCAAGCAGCGTTTTTCCAATTCCGCCTGCGCCCACAAAGCCCAAAACGGCAGCGCTTCGCACATTAATTTCAAAGCGCAGCAAGGCATAACTGGCGAAATTGGAAGCTACCTGAGGCAACACGGCAAAACGGACTTTATGCAGCCAAGTGCCGCCTGTTGATACAACTCCATCGACCGGTTTCATATCGATGTTTTCAACTACTTCGGCAAACAATTTTCCTAAAGCGCCTGTAGTGTGAATGGCAAGCGCCAAAATTCCGGGCAATGGACCCAAACTAAACGCCACAACAAAAATCAATGCGAACACCATCTCTGGGACGGTTCGCGAAAACTCAAGAATACGACGGGTAGCAAACACCACCGCCGTGTTAGCGGTTACGTTTTTACTCGCTAAGAAACACAGACCCAAGGCGGCTGAGGCGCCCAACAATGTGCCTACATAGGCCATCAACAAGGTCTCGCCCATCAGGGCCAACCATTTTTTCCATCCCCAGAACCACTCTGCGGGATTGCTCAAGACCGACTGGCCGTTTTCAAGGTGGGCAATACGAACAATGTAGCTGGTGAAAGCACCAATGTTGTCAAAAAATTTTGAAAAAGAGATCTCTGTGATGTGTCCAGAAAATAGGACACACACGCCCAACACCAATAAGCCCAGCCAAAGCTGGCGGCGTTTAGCCACCACCGCTTGGGCATAGGCCACGCCCATGGTGTTGAGCGCTGTCATGCGTGCTTACTTTTTACGCAATGCGTCAACAAACTGGTTGAGCGCCACCACGGGCAAATAGGCTTCGTGGGTGACTGGCTGGAAAGGTTCATTTTTACCGCCAGAGACTTTGTCAAACGCAGCTTTGTCTTTTTTCGGTGCATCAAAAAAGGCCTGCTCAATTTTCTTTTTCAAGTCAGCAGGTAAGCTGTCAAGGTAAGCAATGGGTGAGTTCACGATGGCATCGGATTTGTAAATAATCCGGAAATCTTCCTTTTTAACCATGCCTTTGTCGGACATACGGATCAATTCGGAATCGGTTTCGTTGTTCCACCAGTTTGCAGCCACATCGACGGTACCTTGGCTGAGCGCCATCACCGCGTTGGTATGGCTACCGCTGTAAACCACTTTGCCAAAAAATTCATCCGGCTTGATACCCATTTTGTCCATCGCATAGCGTGGGACGTTGTTGCCAGAGGTTGAATTTGGGTCAACCAAAGCGATGCTTTTGCCTTTGAGATCTTCCACTTTTTTGTAGGCTGAATTGGCTTTCACATAAAACACAGAGTGGTACGCCTTGACGCCGCCTTTGTTGACTTCAATGGCAAACGGTGTGATCTTCACGCCAATCATGCGGGCACGTGCGTAAGAGGAGGAGCCGTGGTAAGCGAAATGGATCTGCTCAGCGCGTTGGCCTTCAATCACAGCAGCGTAGTCACCTGCAATGCGCAGCTTGACTGGAACACCGATTTCACGGGACAAGTACGCTACAAAATCAGCATACTTTTCAGTCACCATCGTTGCATTTTCATCAGGGATGCTGGCAAAAATCAATTCGGGGTATTTGGCTTTCCAATCTTGTGCTTGGGCAGAAGCCATCAGCGCGCTAGAAGCAGCCAATGCGAGGAGAACGCGGCGATTAAACATACAAAGTTCCTTGGTAGTTAAAAATGAAAAAACACAGGGGAAATATTTAAGCGGTGTGAACCACACGCTCAAAAGGGAGAACATTGGATTGGTTGTGATCACTCTGTGGGCTTGCGTGCAGCGCCTCGTCGGCTTCGATGCCGTAGAGCGACTTCACAAGGTCTTGGCTCAGCGCGTCAGGAGCGCCATCAAACACCACACTCCCGGCAGACATTCCAACCAAGCGGTCGCAGTAATTGCGTGCAACATCGAGTGCATGCAAGTTGCACAAGACCGTGATACCCAAATCTGTATTAATGCTTTGCAGCGCATCCATCACCATTTGGGTGTTGCGTGGGTCAAGGGAAGCGATGGGCTCGTCAGCCAAAATAATTTTGGGGCGTTGAACCAGGGCGCGGCAGATGGCTACGCGTTGCTGTTGGCCGCCGGAGAGTTGATCGCAGCGCTGGGCGGCAAAGTCTGCCATGCCAAAGCGGTCTAAGGCTTCTAGCGCGTCCAGCTTGTCGGCTTCACTCCACAGGGTTAAAAGAGCACGCCAAGTTGGCACACTGGTTAAGCGGCCCATCAAGACGTTGGTCAAAACATCCAAACGACCAATCAAATTGAACTGCTGAAAAACCATCGCGCAATTGCGACGCCATTGGTTTAAAGCCTTGCCTTCTAGATCGGTGACTACTGTGCCTTCAAATTCAATGGAACCCGTAGTGGGTTCGTTGAGGCGGTTGATCATGCGCAAGAGCGTGGATTTTCCAGCGCCTGAGCGGCCAATGATTCCGACAAAACTCCCAGCTTCAAAATCAAGCGAGACGCTGTCCACCGCTGTGGTATTTCCAAAGCGTTTGGTGAGGTTGTGAAGTGCGAGAGTGTTCATAGGTTGGAAGGGCGACGAGACGCCAGCTTTCAAAATAAAAAAGCGAGCTTAGGTGGCCTGTATGTCATTGGTGTGACGCATCTAAACCACGCGAACACCACCGCGCCAGACCGCGCGAACTATGGGTTGCTGGCGTCCGTCTGCGAGCGTGGTGATCCGCATTTGGACTAAATCCGCACGCATTTCAGGGGCAATACTTCCGCGGTCATTCAAGCCGATCGACTTGGCTGGATTGCGGCTCACCAAGGCAACTGCTTGGGGCAAGGTCAGGCCGGCGGTTTCCGTTAGGCGAACCACGGCAGAAAGCAGGCTGCCTGGCACATAGTCCGATGACAAAATATCCATCAAACCCAATTGAGCAAGCTCAATGGCAGACACATTTCCGGAGTGCGAGCCACCACGCACCACATTGGGCCCGCCCATGATGGTCAGCATCTTGCGATCGCGTGCGGCTTGGGCGGCGGCAACCGTGGTTGGAAACTCGCACACTGTTGCGCCCTCGGCAAACGCTTGCTCTACGTGGGCAACGGTCGTGTCATCGTGACTTGCCAATGCGATTTGGTGCTCTTTGCAATAGGCCGTAAAGTAGGCGCGGTGGGGTTGTGCATAAAGCGCTTGGAGTTCAATGGACATGGCCACGCGCTCGTCAAATTTCGCGCGGCTCCAGCCTTTTTTTCCGGAAAAATAAATCCAAGCGTGTTCTAAGTTTTCCCATTGGCGCTGCCCTGGGGTGTGGTCCATGAGGGAGATCATGCGCACCATTGGGTTGCCCACGAAGGGCGCAAACAACTCCAGCGTATTCGGAGCGGGCAACTCGCATCGCACATGCAAGAGATGGTCTGCACGCAAGCTACCGCGATCGGAAAATTCCTGAATGCAGTCGAGGACGGAATCCCATTCGCTGCCACGCACACTGTCGGGGTCGGCTTCACCAACCCCCAGAGCGTCTAAAACCGTGGTGATTCCCGCAGCCGCAATTTCTGCATCATGGGCCAACAGCGCGGGCGCATCGTCCCAGCGCACTTTAGGGCGGGGCATCAGATGGCGCTCAAAATTGTCTGTGTGTACCTCGACCATGCCAGGCATCAAATAGTCACCTTGCAAATCGATCACGCCGTTGACGGCACTTGTGCCTTGGTCAATGCGTTCAATCGTTCCGTTGTGGCTCAACAGGCTGCCGTTGACGACTTCGTCATCGAGCACCAAACGCGCATTGGTAAATATCGTGGGGCTTGCAGTGGGTGAATTCATAGCGTAGTCTTAAAAGATTGCATTGCAACCGTGCGACTAGCGACGGCGTGTGCAACATGGTCATCGTGAAAAATGCCAAGGATGGCGACACCTTGGGCACGGGCTTGCGTAATCAGCTCGACCACCGTTTGGGTGTTTTCGGGATCCAGAGAGGCGGTGGGTTCATCGAGCAACAACAATGGCCGCGGCTTGATAAAACTGCGGGCAATGTTGATGCGCTGCTGCTCGCCTCCAGAAAACGTAGCCGGCGGGAGTTGCCAAAGCGACTGCGGAATACGCAAACGGGTCAGCCAATGGGCGGCTTGTTCACGGGCTTGGGCTGCAGTGATGCTGGCGTCCCCGCCTTCGAGCAAAGGTTCCGCCACGATGTCAATTGCAGCAACGCGCGGAATGACCCGCAAGAACTGGCTCACATAACCCATGGTCTGGCTGCGCAGGTGCAGTACGGTTCGGGCGCTGGCTTGGGTAATGTCAACCTGGGTGCCATCGGTGTCACGTACCCAAATATGCCCTTGGCTCGCACGGTAGTTCCCAAAGGCGAGCTTGAGTACCGTGCTTTTCCCCATACCCGAGGGGCCGCTCAAACGCACACACTCCCCAGGTAGCAAAGTCAAGTGAAAGTCATGAAGAACAGGCAAGTCGGTACTGTTTTGCAAATGCAAAACAAAATGTTTGCTGACAGCTTGCATGTCTAGCAAAGGCGCAGATCCGGTCTGTAGTTGGGTCATGGTTGCAGCACCGAAGAAACCAAAAGCTGGGTGTAAGGGTGTTGTGGGTCGTCCAATACTTGGTCGGTCAGGCCGGTTTCGACGGCTTGGCCGTTTTGCATCACCATCATGCGTTGGGCTAACAAGCGAGCCACCGCCAAGTCATGGGTGACGATGATGGCAGCGAGGTTCATCTGGCGCGTCAACATCCGCAACATATCGAGCAGCCGGGCTTGCACTGAAACGTCCAAACCCGAGGTGGGTTCGTCCATAAAGACCAAACGCGGTTGTGTGATCAGATTGCGGGCAATTTGAAGCCGCTGGCGCATCCCGCCTGAGAACGTATCTGGCCGATCATCGATGCGGCTGGGACTGATCTCCACGCGTTCTAGCCAGTCGGTGGCTTGCTCGCGCAGCCGGCCATAGTGCCGCTGGCCCAACGCCATCAGGCGCTCGCTGACATTGGCACCGGCCGATACATTCATACGTAATCCATCGGCAGCGTTTTGGTGAACAAAGCCCCAGTCGGTTCGAGACAGCATGCGCCGCTGGGCTTCTGACATGGCGTAAATGTCTTGCAAACCGTGGTCGCGCATTTCAAAGAATACCTGCCCGGCACTGGGCGTGTGGCGGGCCGCAACCGCGTTGAGTAACGTGGTTTTTCCTGAGCCTGATTCACCCACTATCGCCAACACTTCTCCGGGCCACAAGTCAAAAGAAATGTCGCGAACCACGGAGCGAGCGCCATACGCGCAGGCCAAGTCCTGCACGCGCATGAGGGGTGGCGTGTGATCGGTGCTTGTCATGGCGAACCCGCCTGGCGTTTTGCGCAGTAGTCACTGTCGGAGCAAACAAACATACGCGTGCCTTGGTCATCCATTAACACTTCGTCAAGAAAGCTTTCCCGCGAGCCGCAGAGTTCGCAGGCAGCGTCCCAGCGTTGCACTTCAAACGGATGGTCTTCAAACCCCAGGCTCTCTACCGTGGTGTAGGGCGGAACTGCGTAAATACGCTTTTCTCTGCCTGCACCAAAGAGTTGCAATGCGGGGTTCAAATGCATTTTGGGGTTATCAAACTTGGGGATGGGCGAGGGGGACATGATGTAGCGGCCATTGACTAAAACGGGGTAGTCGTAGGTCGTTGCGATATGGCCGAAGTGCGCCAAGTCTTCAAAGAGATTCACATGCATCAGTCCGTACTCTTGCAAGGCATGCAGCTTGCGCGTTTCTGTTTCGCGTGGCTCTAAGTGCTGCATTGGCTCGGGTACGGGAACCTGGTACACCAACACCTGGCCTTCGCGCAAAGGCGTCTCAGGAATGCGGTGGCGGGTTTGAATGATGCTGGCGTGGGTCGTGTCTGTGGTGACTTCAACGCCCGTGGTGCGCTGGAAAAAACGCCGAATATTGACCGCATTGACGGTGTCGTCAGAACCCTGATCAATCACTTTTAAAACATCAACGGGGCCGATGATGGATGCTGTCACCTGAATACCGCCGGTTCCCCAACCATAAGGCAGCGGCATTTCGCGCGAGCCAAATGGCACTTGGTAGCCAGGGATGGCCACTGCTTTGAGAATAGCGCGACGGATCATGCGCTTGGTGCGCTCGTCTAGATACGCAAAATTGATGTGCGGATCACGCACCAGGCTGAGGGTGATATTTTCAACCGGCAGCATGCGCGTCCTTTGCGTTTGCGAAAGACTGGCGCATTTTTCGCACCAACTCCAACTCCGATTGGAAGTCAACATAATGCGGCAACTTCAAGTGCTGCACAAAACCTGAGCTCTCCAAGCTGTCGCTGTGCGACATCACAAATTCTTGCATTTGGGCCGGCGCTGTCACCGCTTCGCCCAATTCCTCGGCCCGCAATGCACGGTCCACCAAGGCCATGGCCATGGCTTTGCGTTCGCTGTGGCCAAACGCCAGGCCGTAGCCGCGGGTGAACTGTGGCGGCTGCGCATGGCTGCCTTGGAACTGGTTAATCATTTGGCACTCGGTGATGGGAAGGTCACCAATCGAAATTTCGAACCCTAGTTCTTCTGGCGCAATGCACAGGTTCACTGTTCCAAACCGAATTTCGCCAACAAACGGGTGCGATTCTGAGTAGCCACGTTGCGTTGAATACGCCATGGCCAGCAAAAATCCTTCATCAGCCCGCGCAAGGTTTTGGAGGCGGGCAGAACGGTCTGCGGGGAACCGAACGGGCTGCCGCGTGAGGTCAAAAGGGTCCGGATCGCCGCTGGGCGCATGTTGGGTTTCCAACAGACTTTCGTGGTGAAGCAAATCCACCACACGCGGCGTGGCTTCGGTACTCGCCTGCGCTTGTCGTGCGACGGGGGCCACAGCGCCTTTGGCAAGGAGACTGAAATCCAACAGCCGCTGGGTGTAGTCATACGTGGGGCCCAAGACCTGGCCGCCAGGTAAATCTTTGAACGCAGCTGAAATCCTGCGTGCAATTTGCATTCCCGCAGTATCCAGGGGCACGCTGTAACCCAAGCGCGGCAGCGTAGCGCGGTAAGCCCGTAACAAAAATATCGCCTCCACCAGATCACCCGCGCTTTGTTTAATGGCCAAAGCCGCAAGTTGGGGGTCGTAGACTGAGCCTTCGGTCATGACGCGGTCCACTGCCAAGCGAAGTTGCTGGCGAATTTGATCGACGCTGAGCTCTTCTACGGCGGGGTCCCCTCGGCGCTGCTGGGCCAAGAGGTCATAGCTATTGAGAATGGCAGACTCGCCCCCTTTGACGGCTACATACATAGGGCTTAGTCCTTGATCAAGGTAGAGCGGGGCAAACCCACGAACGACACACTGTGGGTGAATAAGAAATCAACCCCGCACGGAGAGTGAGCTTGGCTCGCACAGCGTTGGGTCGTAAATTCCGGCGACAAGCCGTCTACATGCATATGTCCTGTGCCCTTGATCCCAGGGCCGCTGATGGACCACGCGCCCGCTTGGTCAGAAGTAGCCAGACCCATGACCTGCACCACGCACGTTGCCGACAACTCCGGATATTCCGCACTACCTTGGGCCAAATGCTCGAACGCTGGCATTTCTAAGGGGGAGGCCACCCAAACAAAATCGGCCTCTTTGGAGTCCGATACGAGTGTGCAGCCGGTGTGAAATCGTAGCCATGTGCCTGCATCACTAATATCAAAACCAGACGAGAGCCAGAGCTTGCAGTCTTGGTCTAGCAAAGCCAGCAATAAGGCTGCCGCTGCCGGGTGGGCGTTTTGGGGTGCTTGCATGGATTGCATGGGCCCGCTCACATCCAGATGCTGCAGGCGCCCTGGCAATGACAAAGCGTCAAGCGCTTGGCGAAATACCGTTTGGCTGCAGGCGGCAGGCTCTGCGAAACCGCGGCCCAGGTCTTGGAGTGCGGGTTGCATCATGGTGCATCGTCCTGTGCGTCTGCGCCGCTGCCCGCTTCCCGTGCAACGGTAAAAAACTCGACTCGGGTTGCCTGCGCTTGTGCATTTTTTTCTTGCGCCTGGTCAGACAGCACCCGGCTTAAGGGCCGCAACAACAGTTGGTCCCAGTGTTCGTGCAGAGCGGGTTCTTGCAAAAGTGCGTCTGCCAACGCAGCCAGTTGCGCGTGGCGGTGAGAGTTACCCATGACGTAAGCAACGCCGACTTGGCGACAATCGGTCAGGTCTGCATCGGGCTTGAGTACGCAACGGGTGACACTGACCTCGCCCAAGTTAAAGCGTTGGCCTGTTCCACCAGCGCGACCCTGCACCATCATTAACCCTGTTTCGGTGGGGCGAAGCCATTGCAAATCTCCCGCAGCCATGGCAGCGAGATGTTTTTCTAGCAGGGCCTCCGGGGCGCGCGCCAAAAGTGCCATCCATGTTTGTCGCGCGGCTGCGCCCGGCGGAAGTGCTTTGGCGGAAGGGGTGTAATCGGGTTGCAACATCGCAGTGGTATCTTTAACGGACTGGACTTTACGACTGGCATATTTCTTTTTTGTGACGAAATGACCGAAGCACCCCTAATTCCGACCACCGCTGCGAGTGGCCCCTATCGCCACGCAGCCTACTTCGCGCCCAAGAGCGATTCACAGGCCTGGGACTTGGGGTCACGCTGGCTTGGGCGCTGTGCATTTGGCTCTCAAGCGCATGTTCAGCCCTTGATCGACACCATTGATGCGGGTACGTTTCACCGCTTAACCCAATCGCCCCGACAGTATGGTTGGCATGCAACGCTCAAAGCGCCCTTTGAATTAGCACTGGGCAGCTCCCTTGAACATTTGCATGCGTCTTTTATGCAAACCAGTGCCATAGGCACGGGCCCATTCCATTTGACCTTGCAGCTCGCTGATGTAGGTGATTTTTTGGCTTTGGTGCCGCGCAAACCCAGTGCGCAACTGAACGCCTTGGCCGATCGCTGCGTACGGGCATTGCACCCCTGCGCTTTGGTGCTATCGGAGTCTGAGTTGCTACGTCGGCGTGCGGGTGGCTTGACTGCCCGACAGGAAAACCTGTTGCAGCAGTGGGGCTACCCCTTCGTCATGGAGGAGTTTCAGTTTCATATGACGCTGACAGGGTCCTTGCGCGGTCTTGATTCTTCGACACGCGACGCTTTATTTGCAGCTGCGCAGCGTTGGTTTGCGCCACTCTTAGAAAACGGTGTACCGATGGATGCTGTCACTTGGTTTGCGCAAGACGCGCAAGGGGGCGACTTTCGCTGGGTTGAACGTTTTGAATTGAAAGCCGAGCCATGCGTTTGATTTACACCGTCGGCCCGTCTGGCGTTGGCAAAGACAGTTTGCTCAACGGACTGCGTCAGCACGTAGATGCTATGCAAATGCGCCCACCGCTGCATTTCGCCCAACGTACGATCACCCGCAACCATGACAAAAGTAACGAAGACCACGAGGCGGTTAACTTGCCCCTGTTTGCCAAACTGCAAGAAGAAAACGCTTTTGCTTTAGCTTGGGTAGCCAACGGATTGCACTACGGTGTTCGCCACACTGAGTTGCAACCCAAGGGCGAAGGTGCATGGGTCATCGTGAATGGATCGCGGACCTATCTTGACGAGGCCCGAATGCGTTTTCCAGGGTTGACTGTTTTATACATCACTGCCCCTATTGAATTGCTTCGCCAACGTTTACTTGATCGGGGCCGAGAAAGCGCAGCGGACATTGAGCAACGCTTGTTGCGTGCACAAAGTATTTTGCTTGGCCCGCACGACCTGTGCCTTTCCAATGGTGGAACCCTGGAAGCCAGCGGCTTGGCCTTGCGGCAACTGCTTGTGCAACACACGGGCTTGGCCTTGCTAGCTGAATAAATGCGGGAGGCCAACCGCTGCTATTGCGTTGGTTTAGGTAGAAGAGTCATCAATTTGTAATGGATGGGACGTAATCTGATGAAAGTTTTTCATTAAAGGTAATCCCATGTTTTTACGACTTTCGCTGGTTTCTCTTTTGACTTTGGGTCTGATGGTGGGCAACAGCTTCGCCCAAACCCCCGCAAAGCCATTTAGTTTCGGTCTGTGGGGCGACATGCCTTACAAAAAAGCGGGAGATGACCCTAAGCTGCCTGCGGTATTGAAGTCGATCAACGACTCTGACATTGCTTTCTCCATGTACGACGGTGACATCAAAGACGGGAGTTCGAAGTGCACCGATGAGGTCTATAACGACGCCCTTGCCATGTTTGGTTCGATGAAAAAGCCGGTGGTCTATGTTCCCGGTGACAACGAGTGGACCGACTGCCACCGATTAAATAACGGTGGCTTTGACACATTGGAGCGTTTATCCCACCTTCGCCGGGTGATGTACCCAACCTTAAATAGCTTAGGTAAAAGCACACTGCCCTTGGAACACCAAGGCAAGTTGGGTGAGAAATTTGTTGAAAACACCCGGTTTAGCCACGGTGGCGTGGTCTTTGTTGGCATCAACCAGTCGGGCAGCAATAACAATGTTGTGATGAGTGAAAAAGAATGCAAGTCCAAGAGCGCCCGCGATACCGCGCAGTGCGATGCAGCCAACGCTGAATACTTAGAGCGCGATGCAGCCAACGTGGCCTGGATGACGGCTTCTTTTGCGCAGGCAAAAGCAGCAAATGCGGCGGGTATCGTGATCGTGACCCAGGGCGACCCTGGCTTTGATGTCCCAGAAACCGAAGAGTTTGACGAAAGCACCAACGCAAGCTCAAGTGGTTTTCAAAATTTCATGGGTAAATTGGCTGAACAAACAGCGCAATTCAAAGGGCAAGTTTTGTTTGTTCACGGCGACACCCATTTCTTCAAGATGGACAAGCCTATGTACAACCCCAACAAAATGCTGACGAACTTCACTCGCGTTCAAACCTTTGGCAGCCCATCGTTGCATTGGGTTCGCGTTGGGGTAGATACCAAATCACCCCATGTATTTTCGGTAACGCCAGTGATCGTTCACCAGCCGTAATTCAAAAAAAGCGTTTCGCTGGCACATCGCAAGCATCTTGCGGTGTGCTTTTTTACATCTGCGTTTGAAGGATAAAGCTTTGCAAAAACTGATTGCGAAATTTTTTGCTTTTGTTGTGATTGGACTTGCTTATCTTTTCCTGCCCCTCATGCCCTTGTTAGCCAGCATCGTTTTTTTTCGTGCTAAGTACTTCTTGCAATACCCAACGGTTCTCAAAAAAATGGCCATACATATTCGCGCCTTGCGCGAAGGGCCGGTTGTGCATTACTTTGAAGAGGTCGTTGGCAGAATCCACCATGTTCCCGATGAGATTGAGGGATCGTGTGTGCAATGTGGAAACTGCTGTATGGAAAAGCGATGCGTTTTTTTGGAGGATATGGGCGATACGCGTTTTCAGTGCGGTATTTACCACTCCCCCTTGCGCCGTTTTTCTAATTGCGGCTCATTTCCAATCAATGCCCATGACATAGAGCGCTACGCCTGCCCAAGTTACTCTGTGGTCAAGTTCAGTCCACGCGTGGTGGCCACGGCAGTGGTTTGACATGAAACGCTTGCCTCGCACTTTTTATACGCTTCTGACCGCGCAATTTATTTCAACCCTGGTGGATAACGCCTTTCTGATTGTGGCAATTGCCCGGGTTCTTGAGCTGCAGGCGGGGGCATGGTTGATTCCCATCCTCAAAGTTGGCTTCACGCTTTTTTACGTGGTCTTGGCTCCGTTGGTGGGAGCGATGGCTGATGCGTTTCCTAAAGGGCGCGTGATGGTGGTGGCCAATCTCCTCAAAATTCTTGCGATTGCGCTGATGGCCTGCGGGCTGGATCCGGTATGGGCCATTACCTTGGCAGGGTTTGGTGCTGCAGGGTATGCGCCGGCCAAGTACGGACTGATCACGGAACTTTTGCCACCTCAGGATTTGGTCAAGGCCAATGGATTTTTTGAAGGTGCTACGGTGTGCGCCGTCATTTTTGGCACAGTGCTTGGAGGTGCTTTGGTAAGCCCTTGGCTCAGTGCCTTGGGTGTTCCAGTTTGGGTTACCCCACTGCCAGTGACAGATAGCGCCTATGTACTTGGTATGTTGGTGCTAATTGTGCTTAACGTGGCGGCGGTAGTGCTGAGCTTTTGTATTTTGGATAACGGCGCGCGTTACGTGCAACATTCCTTTCACCCATGGGAGTTGGTGCAGCGGTTTGTTCGAGAAAATGCAGTTTTGTGGCGCGATACCTTAGGCGGTTTATCCATGTCGATCACGACCTTGCTTTGGGGCGTGGGCGCCACCTTGCAGTTGATTGTGTTGCGCTGGGCCCAAGAGGCACTGGCCTTACCTTTGACCCAAGCAGCCTACCTCCAAGGCGTCACAGCCATCGGTGTGATCGCTGGCGCTGCGCTTGCCAGTCGCATGGTTGCCCTCGAACGCACTCCGAAGTTATGGCCTTTGGGGCTTCTGTTGGGACTGTCGATTCCGCTGTTGCTGCTCGTGAGTTCGGTGGAACAGGCGGTGTGCTTGCTGATTCTTGTGGGTGCAATGGCCGGTTTTTTTGTGGTTCCCATGAACGCGCTGTTGCAACACCGAGGCGCTACCTTGCTCACAGCCGGTCGTTCAATTGCGGTACAAGGCTTCAATGAAAACGCCGGGATGCTAGCGGTTTTGTGCTTGTACGCGTTCGTCACCGCTTTGGGCTTATCCCTTGGGGTGCTTATCTTGGGCTTTGGTGTGTTGGTAAGTTGCGCCATGCTTTTAATTGGGTGGCAACATAGACAAACATGGAGCGCAGCGGCAGGCTGAGTCATTAAAAATTCACAAAAAAGTCATCAAAAATACATCATTCTTGTCTACCTTAGGCATGTGAAAAATACTGACGAAATCCTCTTTGAGTCGTTGACGGCGGTGCCGATGAGCTTGCGCGTTGCTGTTGTTACAGAAACATACCCTCCGGAGGTCAACGGTGTGGCCATGACCTTGGGGAAAATTGTGGAAGGTCTTTTGTCCAAGGGCCATGCGGTTCAACTTGTGCGTCCGCGACAGCCGCAAGAACATGTGTCCAGCCGTGACGGGCTCGAGCAGGTGTTTGCAAAAGGAATGCCTTTGCCCGCCTATGGCGATCTGCGTTTTGGTCTGCCTGCAAAAAGTCGCATGATCAAGCTCTGGGCTGAAAATCGACCTGACGTGGTTCATGTTGCGACCGAAGGCCCCCTGGGTTGGTCTGCGGTTGCCGCTGCACGCAAACTCAAAATTCCCGTGACGAGTTCGTTTCACACCAATTTCCATAGTTACTCACAACACTATGGCATGGGCTTGATCAAGCGTTCGATTGAAGCTTATCTTCGCAAATTACACAATCAAACGATGGCAACGATGGTGCCTACCTACGCGCTTGCCAATGATTTGCGCTCGCGCGGTTACCAAAACGTGACTTTACTTTCGCGTGGCGTTGAACTCAAGCAATTCAGCCCAACCCATCGCAGTGCTGCCTTGCGTGCGCAATGGGGGGTTACCGATGAGACGCTGGTGTTTCTTCACGTCGGACGCTTAGCCAAAGAAAAAAATATTGGGCTTCTGATTGCCGCATACCAGGCTTGTTTGGTTGAGAACCCCACAGCAAAGTTGGTGTTTGTAGGCGATGGCCCGTTGAGAAAACAACTGGAAGAATCATGCCCGCAGGCGGTCTTCGCCGGTGTTCAAAAAGGTGCTGATCTCGCTCTGCACTACGCCTCAGCCGATATGTTTCCTTTCCCCAGTGTGACCGAGACCTTTGGCAATGTGGTGCCAGAAGCGCTTGCCAGCGGCTTGGCTGTCATTGCGTATGACTCGGCCTCTGCCAAAGAGTTAA
>JAIPDD010000074.1 GCA_021737875.1 Sulfuritalea sp. | reverse complement strand
AGCGGGGTAGACATCGCCAATGTCAAGATGAGCATGAACCCCTTTGACGAAATCGCGATCGAAGAGGCCGTGCGCCTCAAAGAAAAAGGCCACGCCAGTGAAATCATCGCAGTGTCTTGCGGCACCGCTGCATGCGCAGAAACCCTGCGCACGGCCATGGCCATCGGAGCCGACCGCGCCATCCTCGTAGAAACCGCCGAAGAACTCCAGCCCCTGGCAGTAGCCAAACTGCTCAAAGCCCTGATGGACAAAGAGCAACCCGGTCTGGTCATCTTGGGCAAACAAGCCATTGACGACGACTGCAACCAAACCGGGCAAATGCTTGCTGCCTTAAGCGACCGCCCCCAAGCCACCTTTGCCAGCAAAGTAGAGATCGCAGACGGCAAAGCCCAAGTCACCCGCGAAGTTGACGGCGGCTCTGAGACCCTGAGCCTGACCCTGCCGGCCATCATCACCACCGACCTGCGCTTAAATGAGCCCCGCTACGTCACCCTGCCCAACATCATGAAAGCCAAGAAAAAGCAGCTCGACACCCTGAGCCCTGCAGACTTGGGCGTTGATGTCAGCCCGCGCATTAAAACTTTGAAAGTCGTCGAACCCGCCGCCCGCAGCGCCGGCATCAAAGTCGCAGACGTAGCCGCCTTGGTCGACAAACTCCGAAACGACGCCAAAGTCATCTAAAACCCATAGAAATCTCTACAGGACCCATCCCCATGACCACCCTCGTCATCGCCGAACACGACAACGCCAGCCTCAAGCCCTCCACGCTCAACACCGTCAGCGCAGCGCTGCAGTGCGGCGCAGAAGTCCACATCCTCATTGCAGGCCACAACGCCGGCCCCGCAGCCGCTGCTGCTGCCGCCATCCAAGGGGTAGCCAAAGTCTTGCACGCTGAGAGCCCCGCCTTTGCTAACGGACTGGCAGAGAACATCACCGCCCAAGTCACGGCCATGGCCAAGACCCAAGATCCGGCAAACAGCTACACCCACTTGCTGTTCCCAGCGACTGCCTTTGGTAAAAACATCGCCCCGCGGGTTGCAGCCAAACTCGATGTCGGCCAAATCTCAGACATCACCAAAGTCATCAGCCCAGACACCTTTGAGCGCCCTATCTACGCCGGTAATGCGATTGCCACCGTGCAAAGCCAAGACCCCATCAAAGTCATCACCGTACGCACCACCGGCTTTGATGCAGCGCCCACAGGCGGCAATGCAACGATTGAGACCCCCAGCGCCCAAAGCGCCAGTGCGGACGTGAGCTTCCTGCGCTCTGAGATCGCCAAGAACGACCGCCCTGAGCTCACTGCAGCCAAGATCATCGTCTCTGGCGGACGGGCACTGGGCTCCAACGAGAAGTTCATGGAAGTCATGACCCCCTTGGCCGACAAACTCGGAGCCGCCATGGGAGCCAGCCGGGCAGCGGTTGATGCAGGCTACGCCCCCAACGACTGGCAGGTAGGTCAAACCGGCAAGATCGTAGCGCCCCAGCTCTATGTGGCGTGCGGCATCAGTGGTGCGATCCAGCACTTGGCGGGGATGAAAGACTCCAAGGTGATTGTGGCGATCAACAAAGACATCGAAGCCCCGATCTTTAGCGTGGCCGACTATGGGCTAGAGGCGGACTTGTTTGTGGCCGTGCCAGAGTTGGTGAAGGCTTTGTAAAAGTAAAAGGCATCCTTCGCGGTGCCTTTTTTTCCCGCGTCATTGGCTTGGACAGTGTTTCACCGGATTGGAATTTTTCTATGAGTTACGTAGCCCCCGTCAAAGACATGTTGTTCAATATCGAACACGTAGCCCGCATCGACCAGATCGCGCAGTTGCCAGGCTTTGAAGACGCTGGGCTCGATACAGCCCAAGCCGTTTTGGAAGAGGCGGCCAAGTTCAACGAAGGTGTTCTCTCCCCTTTGAATTGGGAAGGTGACAAAAACCCCAGCGCATGGAATAAGGGCGTCGTCACCGCAACGGCGGGTTTCAAAGAAGCCTATAAGCAGTTTGCAGATGCAGGTTGGCAGGGCTTGCAACACCCCACCGCGTTTGGTGGCCAAGGCCTTCCCAAAACCATTGGCTCGGTGTGCGGTGAGATGCAGAACTCGGCCAATATGAGTTTTGCGCTGTGCCCTTTGCTCAGCGACGGCGCTATTGAAGCCTTGCTGACCGCAGGCTCCGACGAACTCAAAGCGATCTACCTTGAAAAACTCATCAGCGGCCAATGGACGGGCACCATGAACCTGACCGAGCCGCAGGCAGGCAGTGATTTGGCGATGGTGCGTACCCGTGCCGAGCCCCAAGCCGATGGCACGTACAAAGTCTTTGGCACCAAAATTTACATCACCTGGGGTGAGCACGATATGGCCGAGAACATCGTCCACTTGGTGTTGGCCCGGGTGCAAGGCGCGCCAGAAGGCGTCAAAGGCATCAGCCTGTTTGTGGTGCCTAAATTCATGGTGAAAGCCGATGGCAGTGTGGGTGCGCGCAATGATGTGCACTGCGTCAGCATCGAACACAAGATGGGCATCAAAGCCAGTCCCACTGCCGTGTTGCAGTACGGTGACCACGGCGGTGCAGTCGGCTATTTGGTGGGCCAAGAAAACCGCGGCCTGGAATACATGTTCATCATGATGAACGCGGCCCGCTACGGCGTGGGCGTACAAGGCATCGCGATTGCAGAACGGGCCTACCAAAAAGCGGCGCAGTTCGCCCGCGATCGGGTGCAAAGCCGCCCGGTAGATGGCTCGATGAATACCAGCGCACCCATCATCCACCACCCCGATATTCGTCGCATGTTGATGACAATGCGCGCCTATGTGCAAGGCTGCCGGGCCCTGGCCAGTGTGGCGGCTTCGGCATTTGACGCTGCCCACCACCACCCTGACGCCGCAGCCCGCAAAGAGCACCAAGCGTTTTATGAATTCATGGTGCCCTTGGTCAAAGGCTTTAGCACGGAGATGAGTTTGGAAGTCACGTCGCTGGCCATTCAAGTGCACGGCGGCATGGGCTTTATCGAAGAAACCGGCGTCGCCCAGTACTACCGCGACGCGAAGATTTTGACCATTTACGAAGGCACCACTGCCATTCAAGCCAATGACTTGGTTGGGCGTAAAACCTCGCGTGATGGCGGGCAAACTGCCAAAGCGATTGCCGCCCAAGTGGCCACTACCGTTGCTGACTTGCGCCACAGCGCCAGCGCCGATGCTTTGGCTGTGGCCAAGCGCTTGGATGCTGCACGGGCAGCGTTGGTGGAGGTGATTGAATTTGTAGCGGGCCATACCAAAGCCAGTCCCAACGCGGTTTTTTCAGGCAGTGTTCCGTACCTGATGCTTGCTGGCAACGTGATGGCCGGTTGGCAAATGGCGCGTTCGCTGTTGGCCGCAGAGCAGTCGCTTGCCAAAGGACAGGACGCTGCTTTTATGCAAGCAAAAATCACCACTGCGCGTTTTTACGCCGACCACATCTTGACCAAAGCCCCGGGCCTGCGCGACAGCATTGTCGAAGGCGCAGACAGCGTGACAGCCATGGCACTCGACGCTTTTTAATTGATACAACAACGAGGATTCAACATGTCAAAACTTCCACCGGCCTTGGCCCACCTGCCTTTCCCAGTCATCGGCTCTCCTTTGTTCATCATCAGCAACCCCAAGTTGGTGATTGCCCAGTGCATCGCCGGTGTCGTGGGTTCGATGCCCGCGCTCAACGCCCGTCCAGCAGAACAGCTTGAAGAATGGCTGATCGAAATCACCGAAGCGTTAGATGCCCACAACAAAGCCCATCCTGATCGGCCCGCTGCGCCTTATGCGATCAACCAAATCGTTCACAAAAGCAACGACCGCTTGGAGCATGACATGGCCATGTGCGTCAAATACAAAGTCCCGATCATCATCACCAGCCTGGGTGCACGCGAAGACATCAATGCGGCGGCCCACTCCTATGGCGGCGTCGTCTTGCATGACATCATCAACAACAAACACGCCCACAAAGCCATTGAAAAAGGCGCAGATGGTTTGATCGCTGTGGCCGCTGGTGCCGGCGGACACGCTGGCGTCAAGAGCCCCTTTGCCTTAATTCAAGAAATTCGCCAGTGGTTTGATGGCCCGGTTGCTTTGAGCGGCGCGATCTCCACCGGAGACGCCGTTTTGGCTGCGCAAGCCATGGGCGCTGACTTTGCCTATATTGGTTCTGCTTTTATCGCGACCGAGGAAGCCCGCGCGGTAGACGCCTACAAACAAAGCATTGTCGACAGCAACTCTGACGACATCGTCTTGAGCAATTTGTTTACCGGCGTACACGGCAACTACCTCGCCCCAAGTATTCGCAACGCGGGCATGGACCCCGAGAACTTGCCAGAGAGCGATCCGAGCAAAATGAATTTTTCAGGCGACAAGACCAAAGCGTGGAAAGACATTTGGGGTTGTGGCCAAGGCATTGGCGCCATCGATAAAGTGCAGTCCACTGCCGACTACGTGGCCCAACTCAAACGCCAATACGCAGCCGCTAAAGCCCGTGTCCTCGCCTAGGAGTTTTTATGCCGAAGTCTGTAGTTACCAACTCTATTGACACCACCATCGATCCTGCCATTTATGCCTTGTACGACGAGTACTGCCATAGCTCCATGGACCGGCGGGAATTTTTGGCCAAGGCCAGTGCCCTGACCGTCGGTGGCTTGGCCATGGCGCAGGCTTTGTTGCCGCGCTATGCCCAAGCGCAAACGATTTCCTTTACCGACGAGCGCATCAAGCCCCAGTATGTGCAGTACCCATCAGCCGGTGGAAGCTCCGGGCAGATGCGAGGCTATTTGGTGCAACCCAGCCAAGCCGGGCCGCACCCTGCGGTCTTGGTCATCCATGAAAACCGCGGACTCAACCCCTATATTGAAGACGTGGCGCGCCGCTTAGGCGCTGCCGGATTTTTAGCGCTCGCCCCTGATGGCTTGGCACCGGTGGGCGGCTACCCTGGCAATGACGAAGAGGGCACCAAACTTCAATCCAGCCTGGACCCGCAAAAACTCTTGTGCGATATGTTCAATAGCGCGGTATTTTTGAAAAACCACGCCCGCTCCAATGGCCGCTTAGGCGCAGTGGGATTTTGCTGGGGTGGCGGGGTGGTGAACTATTTGGCCGCTGAGATGGGCGCCGACTTGCGTGCTGGGGCTCCGTACTACGGCGCTGGGGTGGACGCTGCCAAGGTGCCGCAGATCAAGGCTGAACTCGTCATTCACTTTGCCGCGAATGACCCCCGCATCAACACGATGTGGCCAGCGTATGAAACGGCGCTGAAAACCCAAGGCACACGCCATACGGCTTACCAGTACTCAGCAACCCAACACGGCTTTCATAACAACTCCACGCCCCGCTACAACGCAGAAGCGGCGGAGTTGTCATGGACGCGCACTTTGGAATTGTTTAGAAAAACGCTCAGTCAGTAAACGGGGTGCTTTTGCATCACCGCATCAAAAGCGATCGATGCTTCAAAGTTGGTAAGCCATTGGCGTAGGCTTTTCCAATGTTGGTTCTCAAACCATAGGGCATCTGTATGTGCAAATTGACGAACAAAGGGCGCAATAGCGGCGTCTAAATAGCCCCAGTGCGAACCTGCGAGAAAAGCTTGCACGTTCAAATGTTGGTTGAGCTGCTCCATAAAGTGAGCGCCTTCGTCTCTGGCACCTAGACCACTGTCTAAGCCAAACCGGTGCGGGTATTTGTAGCGGTCGAGTTGGCTTTTAAAGTCACCGTCGTTTTGTGCAATCAGCGCCTGTGCTGCTTGCAAGGTGGCAGCATCTTGAGGCCACCAAGCCAGCGGGTCATTTTTCTGCAATGCCCATTGCATGATGTCGATGCTTTGTTCCAACACGGCTCCATCGGGCAACACCAACACCGGAACCGTTCCTTTGGGTGATGCGTCTAGCATCGCAGCCGGTTTGTTTTTCAAAACGATTTCGCGGTGCGCAACCACCTGCTGGCTGGCCCACAAAGCCAAGCGTGCCCGCATAGCGTAGGGGCAGCGGCGAAAAGAATACAGGACAGGCAAATCCTGCGGCACGGGTAGCGGCGACTCAGGAATCAGCACGTGGGGATCGGGTGGGCAAAGGCCGGAGGGGAAGCGTTGCGCCGATATGCGTTTGCGATCGCTGTTTGGCCAGCGTCCATTGGCGTTGGCGTTCGCGTGCGCTGTCTTTTTGCGCGGGGCTACTCGTTACGAAACAGCGCGGGCAGCTCACGCCCAATTCAAATTCAGGAGACTCCAGCGCGCCTTGGGGAAGCGGTTGGCGGCAGCAGCGGCACAGCTGTTGGTTCCCGACAGACAGGCCGTGCCCCACTGAGACGCGTTCATCAAACACAAAACATTCACCTTGCCACAGGCTGTGTTCTGGCGGCACGGTTTCCAGGTATTTCAAGATACCGCCTTCCAAATGAAAGACGTCATCGAAGCCCTGGGCCCGCAACAGTGCGGTGGATTTTTCACAGCGGATGCCACCGGTGCAAAACATGGCCACCTTGGGTTTGACGCCGGACTGCGCTTGCAAGGCTTGTGCTTGCGCGACCCACGCGGGCAGCTCGGAAAAGGATTGAATCTTGGGATCAATCGCGCCTTGGAAAGTACCAATGGCCACTTCGTAGTCGTTGCGGGTATCGACCAGCACCACCGACGGGTCTTGGATCAGCGCGTTCCAGTCTGCGGGTTTCACATAGGTGCCTGCCATCTGCGTGGGGCTGATGCCAGGAACACCGAGGGTCACAATTTCTTTTTTTAAGCGCACTTTCATGCGGTGAAAAGGTGCTTTGTCTGACCACGACTCTTTGTGTTCAAGGTTTTTTAGAAGCGGGTCTGAACGCAAGTAGGCCAATACGGCGTGAACGTCTTGGGGTGCGCCAGCAATGGTGCTGTTAATGCCTTCGCGGGCGAGCAGTATCAGGCCTTTGACGTTGCGGGATTCGCACAAGGCGAGCAGCGCCGGCTTGCGCTGTGCGTAGTCCGGCAGGTCGACAAATTGGTAAAAGGCCGCCGTGAGAAAAGTGGGGTTTGGCATGGGGCAGCCTGTGTTCAATCGTCTAAACCGCGTTAGCTAAAAAAACTCTTGAGGCGGTCTGTCCAACTGTCGCCGGTAGGCGAATGTTTGCTGCCGCCTTTCTTAAACGACTCGTCGAGTTCTTTGAGCAGCTTGCGTTGGTGTTCCGTGAGTTTGACTGGGGTCTCGACCGTGATGTGGCAGTACAAATCACCCGGATAACTGCCGCGCACGCCTTTGATGCCTTTGCCACGCAAGCGAAATTGTTTGCCGGTTTGGGTGCCTTCAGGCAGGTCGATTGCGGCTTTGCCTTCTAAGGTCGGCACATCAATTTCGCCGCCCAATGCGGCAGTCACCATGCTGATGGGAACGGAGCAGTGGAGGTCATCCCCGTCGCGTTCAAAAATATCGTGTTTCTTGAGTCGAATCTCAATGTAGAGGTCGCCGGGCGGCCCGCCATTGGTTCCGGGCTCGCCGTTTCCTGAGCTGCGAATGCGCATGCCGCCGTCGATACCTGCAGGAATTTTGACTTCCAGTGTTTTGGTTTTTTTGATTTGTCCTTGGCCTTGGCACGCGGTGCAGGGGTCGGCAATGGTTTTGCCAGCACCTTTGCAGGTGGGGCAGGGCTGCTGCACACTGAAAAAACCTTGGCGCATTTGGACGGCGCCCGCACCACCACAGGTGCCACAGGTTTTGGCTTGGGTGCCTGGTTTGGCGCCGCTGCCGCTGCAGACTTCGCAGTTGTCGTGGCTGGGAATGCGAATTTGGGCATCCTTGCCCTTGGCGGCTTCTTCCAGCGTGACTTCCATGGCGTAACTGAGGTCGCCGCCGCGAAAGACCTGGCGCCCGCCACCGGCGCGCCCGCGTTGTTGGCCAAACATATCACCAAAAATATCACCAAAGGCTTCTGCAAAACCACCGAAACCCTCACCGCCGCCGCGCATATTGGGGTCGACGCCGGCGTGGCCATGCTGGTCGTAGGCCGCGCGCTTTTGCGGATCCGAGAGCATCTCGTAGGCTTCTTTGGCCTCTTTGAATTTGACCTCTGCGTCTTTGGCGCCGTTGTCCTGGTTGCGGTCCGGATGGAACTTCATTGCCATCTTGCGGTACGACTTTTTAATCTCTTCGTCGGATGCGTTTTTTGGCACGCCCAGCACTTCGTAAAAATCTCGTTTGGCCATGTGTAATCTGAGCTCAGTGGTAACAGAAAAGCCGCGTGAGACCTTTTGCAAGGCTCAACGCGGCAGGGTCGAATGCAGCGTTTGCTGCCAAGGCTTAGCCCTTTTTAACTTCTTTGACTTCTGCGTCAACAACATTGTCGTCTGCAGCAGCTGCCGCTTGCGCACCGTCTGCTGCGCCTTGCGCTGCTTCTTTGGCTTGCATGTCAGCGTAGACTTTCTCGCCGAGTTTTTGGCTTGCCACCATCAAGGCGGCGCTCTTGCTGCTGATGCTTTCTTTGTCGTCACTTTGAATCACGGCTTCGAGGTCTTTGATCGCCGCTTCGATTTTTTCTTTCTCGCCTGCATCGAGCTTGTCGCCATGCTCGGTCAAACTTTTCTTGACCGTGTGGATGTTGGCATCGGCTTCGTTTTTCGCTTGAATCAACTCGAGCTTTTTCTTGTCGTCAGCGGCATTGAGCTCAGCGTCTTTGACCATTTGCTGAATTTCAGCTTCGGTCAAACCAGAGTTGGCCTTGATGGTGATTTTGTTTTCTTTGCCTGTGCCTTTGTCTTTGGCGCCGACGTGCAAGATGCCGTTGGCGTCAATGTCAAAAGACACTTCAATTTGCGGTGTACCACGCGCTGCGGGTGCAATGCCTTCGAGGTTGAACTCGCCCAGCGATTTGTTGGCTGAGGCCATTTCACGCTCACCTTGGAACACCTTGATCGTGACAGCGGGTTGGTTGTCATCGGCCGTAGAGAACGTTTGGGCAAACTTGGTAGGAATGGTGGTGTTCTTGGTGATCATCTTGGTCATCACGCCACCCAAGGTTTCAATGCCCAGGCTCAGCGGTGTCACGTCCAAAAGCAACACGTCTTTGCGGTCACCGGAGAGCACCTGGCCTTGAATCGCAGCGCCAACCGCCACGGCTTCATCGGGGTTGACGTCTTTGCGAGGCTCGCGGCCAAACAGTTCTTTCACTTTCTCTTGCACTTTGGGCATGCGGGTCATACCACCGACCAAAATCACGTCGTGAATATCAGCCACGTTCACGCCCGCATCTTTGATAGCGGTGCGGCAAGGCGCAATGGTGCGCTCAATCAATTCTTCAACCAAAGACTCCAACTTGGCGCGGGTGAGTTTGATGTTCAGGTGTTTCGGGCCAGACGCATCGGCAGTCACGTAAGGCAGGTTGATGTCGGTTTGGGCACTGCTAGAGAGCTCGATCTTGGCTTTCTCTGCGGCTTCTTTCAAGCGTTGCAAAGCAAGAACGTCTTTGCTCAGGTCAACGCCTTGGTCTTTCTTGAATTCGGCAATGATGAAGTCGATCACGCGTTGGTCAAAGTCTTCGCCACCCAAGAAAGTATCTCCGTTGGTGGACAAAACTTCGAATTGCTTTTCGCCATCGACATCAGCGATCTCAATAATGGACACGTCAAAGGTTCCACCACCCAAGTCGTACACGGCAATTTTGCGATCGCCTTTTTCATTTTTGTCCAAACCAAAGGCTAGTGCGGCAGCGGTGGGTTCGTTGATGATGCGCTTGACGTCCAAACCGGCAATGCGGCCCGCGTCTTTGGTGGCTTGGCGCTGTGCGTCGTTGAAATAGGCGGGAACGGTAATCACCGCGTCAGTGACTTCTTCGCCCAGGTAGTCTTCGGCGGTTTTCTTCATTTTGCGAAGAATGTCGGCGCTGACCTGTTGGGGGGCCATGCGGTTGCCACGCACTTCAACCCAGGCGTCGCCATTGTCGGCAGCCGCAATGGTGTAGGGCATCAGGTCGATGTCTTTTTGAACTTCTTTTTCGCTGAATTTGCGGCCAATCAAGCGCTTGACCGCATACAAGGTGTTGCGGGGGTTGGTGACTGACTGGCGCTTGGCTGAGGCACCGACCAAGACTTCGCCGTCTTCTTGGTACGCAATGATGGAGGGCGTGGTGCGCGCGCCTTCGGCGTTTTCAATGACCTTGGCGGTGTTGCCTTCCATGATGGCCACACAGCTGTTGGTGGTGCCTAAGTCGATACCAATGATTCTTCCCATGATGAAACTCCTGCTGATTCAAAAAAACTAGATGTAAAAGAGATAGGGCCCAAACGGCCCAATTCAAGGCCTGGGCCTTAAAAAATAAGGTTTATTTGGGGGCCGCAACGGTCACCAAGGCGGGCCGCAGCACGCGGTCAGCGATCAAATAGCCCTTTTGCAGCACGCCGACCACCGTATTGGCCTCTTGCTCTGCGGGAACCACGCTGATGGCTTGGTGGTGGTGGGGGTCAAATTTGGTGCCGGCTG
>JAIPDD010000073.1 GCA_021737875.1 Sulfuritalea sp. | reverse complement strand
TCAGCGCAAAACCCGCTGAGGTCGTGCACGAGTGGTTTGTGGTTGACGCGACCGATAAGGTCCTCGGACGAGTAGCCAGCGAAGTTGCTCTCCGTTTGCGCGGCAAACACAAGGCCATTTACACGCCTCACGTAGATACGGGCGACTTCATTGTCGTTATTAACGCAGCTCGCCTGCGCGTCACGGGCGCCAAGCCCATCGACAAAGTGTATTACAGCCACTCCGGCTACCCCGGTGGTATTTCTGCCATCAACTTTCGCGATATGCAAGCCAAGTTCCCCGGCCGTGCTTTGGAAAAAGCCGTCAAGGGCATGCTTCCAAAAGGTCCTCTGGGCTACGCGATGATCAAAAAACTCAAGGTCTATGGTGGTGCTGAGCATCCCCATTCCGCCCAACAGCCTAAAGTGCTGGAAATCGCAGGAGCTGCAAAATGATTGGTGATTGGAACAACGGAACCGGTCGTCGCAAATCCAGCGTGGCCCGCGTTTTCTTGAAAAAAGGCTCCGGCCAAATCGTCGTGAACGGCAAAGCCATTGAAAATTTCTTTGGCCGTGCTACTTCCATCATGATTTGCAAGCAGCCTTTGCTTTTGACTAACCATGCCGAAACTTTCGACATCATGGTCAATGTGGCTGGCGGTGGTGAATCCGGTCAAGCGGGCGCAACCCGCCACGGAATCACACGCGCTTTAATCGATTACGATGCAACGCTCAAGCCTATGCTGAGCCAAGCCGGCTTCGTCACGCGTGATGCGCGCGAAGTTGAGCGTAAGAAGGTCGGCTTCCACGGCGCCCGCCGTCGCAAGCAGTTCTCCAAGCGTTAATCCCTCACCGGATTGCAAAAAAAGGCCGCCCGGGCACCGCTTGGGTGGCCTTTTGTCATTTAGGGGTTCTGTATGCGCTTTCGATTGTTACGCCGCCGACTCACCATCAGCGCACCCCGCATGGCGGTGCGCAGCGCCCTGCCTTGGCCTTTTCGTTGGGTCCTGTTGGCGCTTATGTTTGGATTTTGTGCGGCCATTGGCATGTGGGCCTTTGAATTTGGGCGAGAAATTGCCGGGCTAGAAAAGGGCCACTCTGAAGAATTGATAAAAACGCGCGCCAAGGTTGTTAGCCTTCAAGCAGATTTAGACGCAGCGATTGAACAACGCAATGAAGCCCAGTCGATCGCCAATACGGCAGGGGTGCTGGTCGCTACAGAAAAAGCGACGACGGGTCTGATGGCTGCACAAGTTAAATTACTCGAAACAGACAACCAAAGACTGCGTGATGACTTGGGATTTTTCGAGAAGTTGATCCCTGTTGCCGCAAACGACGGCTTGGCGATCCGAGGGTTGCAGGCTGAGGTCAAAGATGCTGGCAAAATCCGTTGGCAAGTGTTGGTCATTCAATCGCGCAAAAATGCACCCGAATTTTCAGGGCGGATAGAGATCACAGTCAATGGAACACTCAACGGCAAAGCATGGACGGGCAACTTAGCCCATGCAGGCGTGCAAATTAAAATGGCGCAGTACGGCCGTTTTGAAGGTGAGTTCGATGTGCCCAATCAAGTGACTGTGAAGGGCCTTACGGCCAGGGTGATGGAGGGCGCGGTAGTCAAGGCAACACAAATGGCAAAGTTATGACCCTTGAGGGGGCGTACTTTTTACGTAATTTGCGAGGATCAACATGTTCAACAAGAAAAAACAACCCCCGCTGAGAAGCCTGATTGCCGAAGGTGCGCGCGTCAGCGGAGATATCTTTTATTCCGACGGTTTGCGGGTGGAGTGTGAAATTATTGGAAATATCCATCCGAACAACGCCAACCCAAGCATTCTGGTGATTTCAGAGTTTGCCGTTGTTGTCGGTTCCGTCAGCGCGGACCACATCATTGTGAATGGACGTATTCAAGGCAACGTCATGGCGCGGCTGATGCTAGAAGTGCAACCCAGCGCGCGAATTGAAGGTGACGTTCAGTATGGGTCTTTAGAACTCCACCAAGGCGCCCTTGTGAACGGCCGTCTCACGCCTTTGGTCGGCGAAGAAGAAAAGCCCACACTGGCAGTGGCGTCAAATCCCGCATAAATGAATATCCGAGCAAATTGCTGTACTATTCTGATTTACTTTTTAATTTTGTTGGAACTACACCATGAGCGCAGTCGCTGAAATCACCACCACTGAAATGCCCGCCCCCATTCTGTTCACCGACAGCGCAGCGGCTAAAGTAGCTGATCTGATTGCTGAAGAAGGCAACACCGACTTGAAATTGCGGGTTTTCGTTCAGGGCGGTGGATGCTCAGGATTCCAGTACGGATTCACCTTTGACGAAATCACCAATGAGGACGACACCACCATGACCAAAAATGGCGTCTCCTTATTGATTGACGCCATGAGCTACCAATACTTGGTGGGCGCAGAAATTGATTACAAAGAAGATTTGCAAGGTGCACAGTTCGTGATCAAAAATCCCAATGCCACGACAACCTGTGGCTGCGGATCGTCTTTCTCGACCTAAATAAAACACCTCCGCCAAAGTCAGGCGGGGTAAATAGCACCCAAAACACGGGCGCCCTTTGCGCCTGTGACACTTGGAACACTGGCTGTTTTGCGATGGACTGTTTGCTGCGCCAACCAGGCAAAAGCACAGGCTTCTACAAGATGCGGTGCAATACCCAGCGCTTGTGAGCTACACACATCGGTCTGCGGTGCCAATGCCTTTAAGCGCTCCATCAAAGCCAAGTTCAACGCCCCGCCCCCGCACACCACCAGCGTGTCACATTCCAACGATGCAAAGCGCATGCCTTGCACACACGCCCGGGACGTTAACTCTACCAAGGTGGCTTGAACATCAACCGCGGACAGGCCCTCAAAGCCTTTTAAGCGGGCATTGAGCCATTCTGCGTTGAACAGGTCCCGCCCGGTACTCTTGGGCGGAGATTTCTTAAAAAACCCATCCTCTTGGAGGCAGGCCAGCAGCGCCTGATTCACCCTTCCTTGGGCACCCCAACGACCACAGTCATCGAACGGTGCACCGGTATGCAAGCTGCACCATGTGTCCATCAATGCATTTCCTGGCCCACAGTCAAAACCCAAGAGAGGCTCTTGGGCTTGGGAACTTTGAAGTGCCGGCACCAGTGTGATGTTGGATATTCCACCCACATTGAGGATGGCCCGGGATTGACTGGGATGGCCAAAATATGCGCGGTGAAAGGGCGGAACCAAAGGAGCGCCCTGTCCACCCGCGGCCAAATCGCGGCTGCGAAAATCAGCGACCACATCAATCCCGCACCACTCTGCCAACAAGGCAGGCTGGTTGAGTTGGATGGTGTAACCAATGGAATCAAATGCTTGCGGGCGGTGTCGCACTGTTTGGCCATGGGCCCCTATGGCGCGGACCGCGGTGGCGGGTACATCGTGGGTCGCTAGCAACTCGGATACAACATCGGCATAAATACGAACCAGGGCGTTGGCCGCTAAAGCCCCGCGGTGGATTTCGTTAGGCCCCTGCGCGTTGAGGCTCAAAAACGCTTCCTTCAAGTCAGGCGGGAGTGTGTGACTGGCATGGCCTATGACTTCCAGTGGAACGTCTGCGTCAGAGCTTCGCACCAAAACGCCATCAACCCCATCTAAGGAGGTTCCCGACATCAGTCCAATAAACCATTCGGGCATGGAAATCGCAGCCGGGTGCGGCTTACTGGACGTTGCCGATTTGCAAGAGCGCTGCCGCGTTAAGCTGAGAGCGCGCCAGATGTGCCACTTTGTCAAACTGCGGCTTGAGAGACGCACTCACGGGCACTGGGGCACTTTGGCGAGCGAGGGTCAACGGGTCTTTGTGAGCGCCATTGACTCTGAATTCGAAATGCAAATGGGGGCCAGTGGCCCATCCTGTGGCCCCTACCAAGCCCACGTTTTGCCCTTGGTTTACGCTCTGACCTCGTTTGACGTTGATACGGCTTAAATGCGCGTACACCGTGGTGTGGCTTGCATTGTGTTTAACGAAGACCACGTTACCAAAACCATTTTGAACGCCCGCAAAATCCACCACGCCATCAGCCACTGTTCGCACAGGGGTTCCGGTCGCTGCGCCATAGTCCACGCCCAAATGGGCGCGCCATGTTTGCAAAATCGGATGGAAGCGCATCTTGAAGCCGCTTGTCACCCGAGAAAATGCCATGGGAGAGGCCAAAAATGTGCGGCGCAGACTCTCCCCTGTAAGCGTGTAATAACCCCCCTTGGTCAGGGAATGTGTTACCGCAGAGCCGCTTTGGGCTAAAGCCTCTTGAAACCACACGGCTTGGTACGTTTTTCCTGCATTGAAGAATTCGGCGCTGATCACCCGCCCTGCCCGCAAGGGTTCGCCATCGCCTTCCAAGGTCTCGTAGACCACTGAAAAGCGATCGCCTTTTCGCAAAGCGCGGTGAAAATCGATATCACCTGAAAAAATTTCTGCAACTTGAACGGCGATTGCATCTGGGATTTGTGCCTCATCGGTCGCTGCAAACAAAGAAGATTGAATAGTGCCGCTGGCTAAGCGGGTGCTCGCGCTCATTGGCAAGGTTTCGAGCTTTGATTGCAAACCCGTTGGGGTTTGTTGGATCCTTAAGCGTTTGAATTGACCGTCGTCCTCTGGGCTCCAACGAACAGTCAAGTTGACCAAAGCACTGTTGGCGTCGGCCTCTGCGCTGACAGTTCTTCCCACACGGCCAAGTAAATGCTGCTGCGCCAAAGAATCTATTCGCAAAAAGGCGGCGGCCCGGGGGTCCGAGATGCCTAAACGTTTTAACAGGGCGTCTACGGTGTCTGCACTTCGGGTTTGATCCGTTCGGTACAAGCTGATGACTTTTTGGTTCAATGCGTCCGCCTGCGGAGCAAGGGCCAAAGTATCTACTGCTTCAATGACGGTACGCACCGGTAGCTTCTGGGCATCAGGGACAAGTGTTGCGACGGCATAGGACAAGCCGGTTCCCGCAAGCAACAGAGACACCAATCCAGCTGCAATTCGCCTAGGATGGCTCTGGGCAACACGGGCAACAAAGCCCAGGGCGCTTCGCGTAGCAGTCATCAATCCGTTTTCCAAAATAGGGCTCCGTAAGATCGGGCGTCGCATTCAATGTGCGGGGCTCCGGGCTGCGACTGAGCCGGGACTAAAATCAGTCGAACAGCCCGCATTTTTCGCATGAGAGGGGCTGCAGTATATAGGGCTTACCCTTTGCATCTTAGAAAAACCCGTTATGAATCAAGCCTCTGAACCCTTATCTTCTGTATCTGATGCCGTCAAAGAGGCCTTGGCCGTGTCTTTGCGGGGTTGCGACGAGCTCATCCCGCAAGACGAGTGGGTTAAAAAGCTGGTTCGATCCGAAGCCACAGGCAAGCCCTTGCGCATCAAACTCGGCTTAGACCCAACCGCACCCGACATCCATGTGGGCCATACGGTCGTACTCAACAAGATGCGCCAACTCCAAGATTTAGGCCATACGGTCATTTTTTTGATTGGCGACTTTACAAGCATGATCGGCGACCCTTCCGGGCGCAATACCACGCGGCCACCGCTCACAGCCGAGCAAATCAAAGTCAATGCAGAGACGTATTACAAACAAGCCTCCCTGGTCCTTGACCCCAGCAAAACCGAAATTCGCTACAACAGCGAATGGAGTGATCCCTTGGGCGCACGCGGAATGATCGCTCTGGCTTCGCGCTATACAGTGGCGCGCATGATGGAACGCAATGACTTCCATGACCGCTTTAAAGCAGGCCAATCCATCAGCGTTCATGAATTTTTATACCCCTTGATGCAAGGCTACGACAGTGTGGCCCTGCACAGCGACCTCGAACTGGGCGGAACCGATCAAAAATTCAACCTCCTGGTGGGCCGCCAATTGCAGGCTGAGTATGGCCAAGAGCTGCAATGCATTTTGACCATGCCGCTTTTGGAGGGCTTGGACGGAGTGGAAAAGATGTCCAAGAGTAAAAACAATTACATCGGCATCTCCGAAGCACCCAACACCATGTTTGCCAAAGTGTTGAGTATTTCCGATGCGTTGATGTGGCGCTGGTATACCTTGTTGAGCTTCAAGTCAGAGGCATTCATTGCCAACCTCAAGGCTGAAGTCAACGCTGGGCGCAATCCCAAAGAGGCCAAAGTGGCCTTGGCCAAAGAAATCACTGCACGCTTTCACTCAGCTGCTGACGCAGATGCAGCCGAACAAGACTTTATCAACCGCAGCAAAGGTGGCATTCCTGCAATCATCGATGCGATTTCTCTTTCCTTGGACGCAGATGGCGGCACATTGGGAATTGCCGCCATTCTGAAACAGACAGGACTGGTCGCCTCGAGTGGCGAAGGGAACCGTTTGATAGAGGGTGGCGGCGTGCGGGTTGACAGCTGTGTGGTGAGCGACAAGGGCCTCAAGCTGGGCGCCGGTACCTATGTGATGCAGGTAGGTAAGCGCAAGTTCATGCGCGTTACCTTGGCTTAAGTGCAGGCACTGGTTCAACGGGTTCTGCGCGCTAGCGTGCGAGTTGATGGCGTCACGGTGGCGCAGATGGAGGCTGGTTTATTGCTCTTGTTGTGTGCCGAGCATGGAGACACGCATACCACGGCCGACAAACTATTGCAAAAAGTTTTGAAGCTGCGTATTTTTAGCGATGCGCAGGGCAAGATGAATCTCAGTCTTCAAGACCTGCAAAATTCAAGTGCGCCTGCGGGCTTATTGATCGTGAGCCAATTCACTTTGGCTGCGGATACCAGCGGGGGTAACCGTCCGAGTTTTAAAAATGCCGCTGATCCCATTGAAGGACGAAAGCTCTACGATTATTTTGTTCAGCAAGCTAAAGGCATCCATGGCCAGGTGCAAACCGGCGTCTTTGCTGCGGACATGCAAGTTGAATTGGTCAACGACGGCCCTGTGACGCTTCCCATGCGAATGGTCTAGGGATTACTGATAGGGGTTGGCAAAGCCAAGTTTCGCCAAGATGGCGATTTCGTGTTTCTCCATCGCATCCGCGTCCTTCTTTGATGTTTCATGGTCCCAACCTTGGGCATGTAAAACACCATGCACGACCAAATGGGCGTAATGCGCCCCCAAAGTTTTGCCCTGTTCTTGGGCTTCGCGCTCCACAACGGGCGCACATAAAACCAGATCGGCAACGACCAAGGGCTCTTTTGCATAATCGAACGTCAGAACATTGGTGGCGTAGTCCTTGTTTCGAAACGCACGATTCAAACTACGCCCTTCCTCAAGATTGACGATACGAACCGTGATTTCCCCGGGGGCCGCTAAGGCATGGCGAATCCATCGCGTGACCTGATGGCGTGGCAGTGCGCTGCGGTGCGGTGTGGCATCTTCGAGGCTGGCAAACTGCAAAGACAATGCAAGTGGAGGAAGCATGGTTTATCGAATTAATTTTGTTCGAGAGGCGCGTGCTTTGGGCAAACCATGGCGCTCTTGGCTGGGTTCAGGTTCAGGAATCTTGGCGAGGCCTAAACGGACTTCCTCAAGCGCAGCCTCTTGCGCTCGCGACGCGTCATACGCATCCACAATGCGGGCGACCAACGGATGGCGAACAATGTCTTGGCTGGTGAGTCGTGTGATTGCAATTCCATCCACCCGCCGGAGCGTGCGCTCTGCATCAATCAAACCACTGAGCTGCGTTTTAGGCAAATCAATTTGACTGACATCTCCGGTGATCACAGCCCGCGTCCCAAAACCAATCCGGGTTAAAAACATTTTCATCTGCTCTGGCGTGGTGTTCTGCGCTTCGTCCAAAATCACAAAGGCATTGTTGAGGGTTCGCCCACGCATAAATGCCAGCGGGGCGATCTCAAGCGCCTGCCTTTCAAATGCTTTTTGAACCTGCTCGAAACCCATCAGGTCGTACAAGGCGTCGTACAGCGGTCGCAAATAAGGATCAACTTTTTGATTCAAATCACCTGGCAAAAACCCGAGGCGCTCACCAGCTTCTACCGCAGGGCGCGTAAGCACAATGCGCTGCACCGCGCTGCGTTGCAAGGCATCCACGGCAGCAGCCACTGCCAAATAAGTCTTTCCTGTGCCCGCGGGACCAATCCCTATGGTGATGTCATGGCTGGCGATATTGTCGAGGTACAGGGCTTGGTTGGTACTTCGGGGTTTGAGGTCTGCACGGCGCGTGGACAGCGTAGGGCCGTCGCTCGCTTCTACAGTTCCATCCCCTGAAAGCATCAATTGAACGGTGGCTTCAGGGATCGGCCGAGCGGCCATTTCATAGAGCGCCTGCAGCAAGTCCATGGCGCGCTGTGCTTTCAGCTTGGGACCGTCCACTTTGAACTGCTCGTGGCGATGTGCGATGCGCACACCAAGCGCCTCCTCCATCGTCCGCAAGTGTTGGTCGGTGGGGCCACACAAGTTAGCCAAGCGGGTATTGTTAAGGGGGGAAAATAAGTGTCTGAAAATCAAGCTGATAATTCCGGTATTCGCAATGCTGTAAAAGTGCAAGATGGCACCGAATAGCCCATGATAGATAAAAAATGAAAGCGCCCCCATGATCGGTCAACTCACAGGACTTCTTTGCAACAAAAATCCGCCACAGATTTTGATTGATTGCGGCGGTGTGGGCTATGAGGTCCATGTTCCCATGGGAACGTTTTACAACCTGCCAGCCGAAGGCGCAAAAGTGACGCTGTTAATCCATTTTGTCGTCAGAGAGGATGCCCAAATTTTGTATGGCTTTGGAACACCCACCGAGCGCGCTGCTTTTCGTGAGCTGATCAAGATCTCGGGGGTGGGTCCCCGCACAGCGCTTTCCATTTTGTCTGGCATGGACGTTGGTGATTTGTCGCAAGCCATTACCCTCCAAGATGCGGGTCGGTTAACCAAGGTTCCGGGGATTGGCAAGAAAACAGCGGAGCGTTTACTTTTAGAACTCAAAGGAAAGCTTGGCGCAGATTTAGGTGCACCCCTTGGTTCTGCAAACCATGCCCCGTCCGATATTTTGCAAGCTTTGTTGGCCCTGGGCTACAACGACAAGGAAGCAGCTTCAGCCCTTAAAGCCTTGCCTGCTGATATTGGCGTCAGCGATGGAATTAAATGGGCGCTGAAGGCCTTGGCTCACTGATCCATAAAGAACAAAACCCCTGCATGTAAAAACTTGCAGGGGTTTTGTTGTGGGGAGAAACCTCAGGGTTTCTAGTCCAACAGGGGAATTACATTCCCATGCCGCCCATTCCACCCATACCGCCCATATCACCACCACCCATGCCGCCCATGCCTGCGCCGCCTTCATCTTTCGGGGCTTCTGCAACCATGCACTCGGTAGTCAACATCAAAGAGGCTACAGACGCTGCGTTTTGCAAAGCAGTGCGTGTGACTTTGGTGGGATCCAAAATACCCATTTCGATCATGTCGCCGTAGGTGTCATTGGCAGCGTTAAAGCCGTAGTTGCCCTTACCAGCCAAGACGGCATTGACGACCACGGACGCTTCACCGCCTGCGTTGTAAACGATTTCGCGCAATGGAGCTTCAATAGCTTTCAAGACCAATTTGATACCTGCGTCTTGGTCGGCGTTGTCACCAACGATTTTCCCAGCGGCTTGTTTTGCACGTAACAGAGCTACGCCACCACCAGCCACAATGCCTTCTTCCACAGCAGCGCGGGTTGCATGCAATGCGTCTTCCACACGGGCTTTCTTTTCTTTCATTTCAACTTCGGTGGCTGCACCGACCTTGATCACGGCAACACCGCCAGCCAACTTGGCCACGCGCTCTTGCAGTTTTTCACGGTCGTAGTCAGACGTAGCTTCTTCGATCTGAACACGGACTTGCTTCACGCGTGCTTCGATATCAGCTGCAGCGCCTGCACCGTCAATGATGATGGTGTTTTCTTTGCCCACTTCAACGCGCTTGGCAGAACCCAGATCTGCCAATGTGACTTTTTCCAAGGTCAAACCGATTTCTTCGGCGATGACTTTTCCACCAGTCAAAATAGCGATGTCTTCCAACATGGCTTTGCGGCGATCGCCAAAGCCTGGGGCCTTGACTGCAACCACTTTCAAGATGCCACGGATGGTATTGACCACCAACGTTGCCAAGGCTTCACCTTCCACATCTTCGGCGATGATCAACAAAGGACGGCCCGCTTTTGCAACTTGCTCCAAGGTAGGCAACAAATCACGAATATTGCTGATCTTCTTGTCGAACAACAACACGAAGGGGTTGTCGAGCAAGGCGGCCTGCTTCTCAGGATTGTTAATAAAGTATGGGGACAGGTAGCCGCGGTCAAACTGCATGCCTTCGACGATGTCGAGCTCATTCTCCAAAGACTTTCCATCTTCGACAGTGATCACGCCTTCTTTGCCCACTTTGTCCATGGCTTTGGCAATGATTTCGCCAATGCTGTGGTCGCTGTTCGCAGAGATGGATCCGACCTGTGCAATTTCTTTGGTGGTGGTGGTTGGCTTGGAGAGCTTTTTCAATTGCTCGATCAAGGCAGTCACAGCTTTATCGATACCGCGCTTCAAATCCATGGGGTTCATGCCGGCGGCTACATATTTCATACCTTCGTGCACGATGGCTTGTGCCAAGACGGTTGCTGTTGTCGTACCGTCACCTGCATTGTCAGAAGTCTTGGAAGCCACTTCCTTGACCATCTGAGCGCCCATATTCTGAAGCTTGTCTTTGAGTTCGATTTCTTTAGCCACGGACACGCCGTCTTTGGTCACGGTAGGGGCACCGAATGAGCGCTCCAAAACCACGTTACGGCCTTTAGGTCCCAATGTCACTTTGACCGCGTTGGCCAAAATGTTCACGCCTTCAACCATGCGTGCGCGGGCTTCGCCGCCGAAAATTACGTCTTTTGCTGCCATGTGTATTACTCCAGATGTTTAATTATTTGGTTTCGACCACTGCGAAGAGGTCA
>JAIPDD010000072.1 GCA_021737875.1 Sulfuritalea sp. | reverse complement strand
GCAAAGCGCAAGCCTTCTTCCATCGCAATGGGGTTGATCAACTTCACAGTGATCGATACGTTGTCTCCTGGCATCACCATCTCTTTGCCTTCTGGCAACTCGATCGCACCGGTTACGTCCGTGGTACGGAAGTAGAACTGAGGGCGGTAGTTGTTAAAGAACGGTGTGTGGCGTCCGCCTTCGTCTTTGGACAAGACGTAGATCTCGCCGGTGAAGTGGGTGTGGGGCTTGATGGAACCAGGCTTGCACAATACTTGACCGCGTTGGACGTCTTCGCGCTTGGTGCCGCGCAACAAGATACCAACGTTGTCGCCTGCTTGGCCTTGGTCGAGCAGTTTGCGGAACATTTCCACACCGGTGCAGGTGGTCTTTTGGGTATCAGCGATACCAACGATTTCGATCTCTTCGCCGACTTTGACGATTCCGCGCTCGATACGACCGGTTACGACCGTGCCGCGTCCAGAGATGGAGAACACGTCTTCCACAGGCATCAAGAAGGCACCGTCAATTGCGCGCTCTGGCAGGGGGATGTAAGTGTCCAAGGCATCAGCGAGTTTCATGATGGCTTCTTCGCCCAAGGGGCCTTTGTCGCCTTCCATGGCGAGCTTGGCGCTGCCGTGGATGATGGGGGTGCTGTCGCCTGGGAAGTCGTACTTGTCTAGAAGTTCGCGCACTTCCATTTCAACGAGTTCGAGGAGTTCGGCGTCATCAACCATGTCGCACTTATTCAGGAACACGATGATGTAAGGAACGCCAACCTGACGCGCCAACAAGATGTGTTCGCGGGTTTGAGGCATAGGGCCGTCAGCTGCAGAGCACACAAGGATAGCGCCGTCCATTTGGGCCGCACCAGTGATCATGTTTTTAACGTAGTCAGCGTGTCCGGGGCAATCTACGTGGGCGTAGTGGCGGTTGGCTGTTTCGTATTCGACGTGGGCGGTGTTGATCGTGATGCCGCGCGCTTTTTCTTCTGGCGCTGCGTCAATTTGATCGTAAGCCTTCGCTTGGCCACCAAACTTGGCTGCCAACACGGTGGTGATGGCCGCTGTGAGCGTGGTTTTGCCATGGTCAACGTGGCCAATCGTGCCTACGTTAACGTGGGGCTTGGTTCGTGTGAATTTTTCTTTTCCCATTTTTCAGACTCCGAAAAATAATGCGGTCAAACAATAAAAAAACCTGGTGCCCATTGCGGGAATCGGACCCGCGACCTCTCCCTTACCAAGGGAGTGCTCTACCACTGAGCCAAATGGGCGCTAGCATCTGCCACAGCAAACACCTCAATCAAATCAACGACGCACGTGGAGCGGGGTAGGAGAATCGAACTCCTCGCTTTAGCTTGGAAGGCTAAGGTATTACCACTATACGAACCCCGCGCAGATGCAGTCATCACTGGTGGAGAGGGCTGGATTCGAACCAGCGTACTCGTAAGAGGGCAGATTTACAGTCTGCTGCCATTAACCACTCGGCCACCTCTCCAAACGTGAGCCGACTATTATGCCATGAGTTTGCACTCCCTAGGAAGCCCCTGGGTCAGCTGGCACGGTCCGACGTGAGCGATTTTTGCCAAGCAAGCGCTTTCGAAAAATGGCTGCAGCCCAAAAAAGGGGTCGGGGGCCGCATGGCAGACAAAGGCGAGGGGTGATTGGCGGTCAAAACCAGATGTCGGCTCGAATCAATTAGGCTTTTTTTGCTTTGCGCGTTGGCACCCCACAACAAAAAGGCCACCGGCTGGGCTCCTTGGGACACTGCGCGAATGACCGCGTCGGTCAAAGCCTCCCAGCCTTGGCCGCTGTGGCTGTTAGGCCGCCCTTCTTCCACGGTGAGACAAGTGTTGAGCAACAAAACGCCGTTGTGCGCCCACGCCATCAGACTTCCCCCTGGCACAGGCGCAAGGGGAAACGGTTCGCCCAGGTCCCGAAGACGTTCTTTGAAAATATTACGCAAGGACGGCGGCAGTCCAACCCCCGGCGCCACCGAGAAAGCCAGGCCTTCGGCTTGGCCACGGCCATGGTAGGGGTCTTGTCCCAAAATGACGGTATGGATCGCTTGCGGGGGCGTTAACTCCAGCGCTTTTAAAGGCTGGGGCGGAAAAATCACCGCGCCATGCGCGAGACGTTGCGCAAGAAAAGCCCGTACATTCACGCCGTCTTGCGACTCAAAAAAAGAATCGACCAGCGCCTGCCATTGCGAATGAACCCGCCAGTCGGAGGACTCCGCAGTGTGGAGTTGCGGGGCAAATGCCTGCTCGGGGAAAAGCGACACGGCTCAGGAAAAAAGCGCTGCCAGTGCCTCGCCGGGTTCGCTGGCGCGCATAAAAGCCTCACCCACCAAAAAGGCGCCCACGCCTGCAGCGCCCATGCGAAGCACATCGTCGCGGGTTTGAATGCCACTCTCAGTGACCAAAATGCGGTCCGCCGGAACGTGGGTGCGCAAGGACAAGGTGGTGTCCAAAGACACCTCAAAGGTTTTGAGGTTGCGGTTGTTGACCCCGATCAACAGCGTTTGGAGTTTCAGCGCCCGCTCCAGCTCCGCTTGGTCATGCACCTCAACCAAGACCGCCATGTCTAAATTTCGCGCAATCGCCTCGAAATCTTTCATTTGCGCATCATCCAAGCACGCCGCTATCAATAAAACGGCGTCGGCTCCCATGGCGCGGGATTCGTAAATTTGGTAGGCGTCCACCATGAAGTCTTTGCGCAACACGGGCAACTGGCAAGACGCACGGGCTTGCTTGAGAAAATCCACACTGCCTTGGAAAAAATCGACGTCGGTTAAGACCGAAAGACAGGCTGCGCCATGTTCGGCGTAGCTTTGGGCAATGTCTGCGGGGATAAATTCTTCGCGCAAAACACCTTTGGACGGACTGGCTTTTTTGATTTCAGCAATCACCGCGGGCTGGCCTGCCGCGATTTTGGAGCGCATCGCGCCTACAAAATCCCGCGTGAGAACGCGCGACTCTGCGTCAGCTCTGACGCCGGCGAGTGGTTTTCGGCGCTGGGCTGCAGCTACTTCTTGGTGTTTAACCGCAACGATTTTTTCTAGGATGTCGCTCATTGTTTATTTTCTTGGAAAGGTCAGGGATGGGGAGGCGCTTATTTTTCAAACGTATGCGAAAGCAAGACCAAGGCATCCAATTTGGCTTTTGCGGCACCCGACTCAATCGCTTTTTGCGCCAGCACAATGCCCTCTTGCATCGTAGCGGCCACATTGGCGGCGTACAGTGCCACGCCCGCATTCAGAATCACAATGTCTTTGGCCGGACCGCTTTGGTTATTTAATACGGATAGCAATACCGCTTTTGAATCTTCTGCCGTATCCACCTTCAGTGCACGGTTGCTTGACATCACCATGCCAAAGTCTTCCGGGTGAATTTCGTACTCGGTGATGTGGCCGTCTTTGAGCTCTCCGACCAAAGTCGCAGCGCCTAGACTGACTTCGTCCAGCCCGTCGCGGCCGAACACCACCAAGGCATGCTCAGCGCCCAAACGCTGCAAAGCACGGATCTGAATACCGACCAAATCCGCATGGAAAACACCCATCAAAATATTGGGGGCACCCGCCGGATTGGTGAGCGGGCCCAAAATATTGAAAATCGTTTTAATTCCCAGTTCGCGCCGCACCGGTGCGACATTTTTCATGGCTGGGTGGTGGTTGGGGGCGAACATAAAACCCACGCCGTGCTTGGCGATGCACTGGGCAATCGCTTCAGGCGACAAGTTGATATTCAAGCCCAAGGCTTCCAACACATCGGCGCTGCCACTTTTGCTGCTGACGCTGCGCCCACCGTGCTTGCTGACTTTGGCGCCTGCGGCGGCGGCCACAAACATAGAGCAGGTTGAAATATTGAAAGTATGGGATCCGTCGCCGCCGGTTCCCACAATGTCCACCAAGTGCTTGGTGTCTTTCACTTCCACCTTGGTCGAGAATTCGCGCATCACTTGTGCCGCTGCGGTGATCTCACCGATGGTTTCTTTCTTGACCCGCAAGCCCGTAATCAGCGCCGCCATCATCACGGGAGACATCTCGCCAGACATGATTTGGCGCATCAAGTGCAGCATCTCATCGTGAAAAATTTCACGGTGTTCGATCGTGCGTTGCAGGGCTTCTTGGGGGGTAATTTTTACGGTGTGTAGCATCGCTGGCTCCTTCAAACTTTGAAATTAGTAAACTGCTGCGCCGCGCAGGGTGGGCGCAGATTGTGCTGCGCTTGCTTCGTCAAAAAAAGCACGAACACAGGCCGCTGCGTGGTCAATCCCTTGGGCGTCTACATCCAAGTGCGTCACAAAACGCAGGCCGATCAGCCCGGTTGCCAACACGCCATGCGCTTTGAGATAGGCCAGCAAGGCCGGGCCTTTGCCATCGGCCACATCCACAAAAACGATATTGGTCTGCGCTGAGCGCACCTGTAAACCCGCGATATTTCCCAAGCCCTTGGCCAGCCGCTGCGCCATGGCATGGTCCTGCGCCAAACGCTCCAAATGGTTATCCAGTGCAAACGAAGCTGCCGCCGCCAAAATGCCTGACTGGCGCATTCCGCCGCCCGCCATCTTGCGTACCCGATGGGCGCGGGCGATGAACGCTTTGCTGCCACACAAGGCCGAGCCCACGGGTGCGCCCAGCCCCTTGCTAAAGCACACCGACACACTGTCAAAGTAGGACGTGATGCGCAAAGCAGATGCAGCAACGGACTCGCCGGGCTGCACCGCAGCTGCTGCGGCATTGAACAAACGTGCACCATCTAAATGAACCGCAAGCCCCTTGTCCTTGGCCAGTCGTGTCGCACCATCTAAATACTCCAAAGGCATGGGGTGGCCATTCCAGGTGTTTTCTAAACACAGCAGCCGGGTCTGCGCAAAGTGGCAATCGTCGGGTTTGATGGCGTTGGCAATGTCTTCCAAGGCCATTTGGCCGGACGCGTTTTGTGCCAAGGGTTGGGGTTGAATACTGCCCAAAACCGCAGCCCCGCCGCCTTCATAACGGTAGGTGTGCGCGGACTGGCCGACGAGGTACTCATCGCCGCGTTGGCAATGCGCCATCAGTCCACACAAATTACTCTGCGTTCCCGTGGGCATGAAAAGCGCAGCTTCAAAACCCAGCATCGCTGCGACCTTTTCTTGCAAGGCATTGACACTGGGGTCATCGCCAAACACATCGTCGCCCAAGGGGGCGTCAAACATCGCTGCGCGCATGGCTGCGGTGGGTTGGGTGACGGTGTCACTGCGAAGATCAACGGTTTTTTGCATAGGCTGCCTCACGCTAAAAAGTTTTTGAGCATCGCGTGGCCGTGTTCGGTCAGGATGCTCTCAGGGTGAAATTGAACACCTTCCATGCGCACCGCATGCGCCAAGCCGGTGTGGCGCACACCCATGATTTCGCCGTCCGGCGTCCATGCCGTGATCGCCAATTCTTGGGGACAACTCGCGCGCTCAATGGCCAAGGAGTGGTAACGGTTCACGCTGAACTGGGTCGGCAACCCCGCGAACACACCTTCACCGGTGGTCTCAATCATGCTGGTTTTTCCGTGCATCAATTGCTGGGCCCGAATGATCTTTCCGCCAAGCGCTGCGCCTATGCTTTGGTGGCCCAGGCACACACCCAAGATCGGCAGCTTGCCCATGAAGTGCTGAATAGCCGCCACCGAAATTCCCGCTTCATTGGGCGAACACGGGCCGGGGGAAATCACCAAGCGGTCGGGGGCGCGCTGGGCTATTTCTTCGAGCGTGATTTCGTCATTGCGAAACACCTCCACACTCGCACCAAGCTCACCGAAATACTGAACGATGTTGTAAGTAAAACTGTCGTAGTTGTCGATCATCAAGAGTTTCATAGTCACTCCAATCCCTCTTCTACCAATTCGGCTGCACGCAACAAGGCGCGTGCTTTGTGTTCGGTTTCACGCCATTCCAGCTCGGGCACACTGTCTGCGACCACCCCCGCAGCGGCTTGAACATACAGCATCTGGTCTTTGATGATGCCGGTACGAATGGCAATGGCCACATCCATGTCACCCGCATAACTGAGGTAGCCGCAGGCGCCGCCGTAGATGCCGCGTTTGGTGGGTTCTAACTGGTCGATCACTTCCATTGCATGCACTTTCGGTGCGCCCGTGAGTGTGCCAGCGGGGAAGGTGGCTTTGAGCACATCCATATTGGTCATGCCCGGGTTGAGCGTTCCCTCGACATTGCTCACAATGTGCATCACGTGGCTGTAGCGCTCTATACAAAACGCATCTGTCACTTTGACGCTTCCCACCTGCGCGATACGCCCAATGTCGTTGCGCGCCAGATCAATCAGCATCACATGCTCGGCCCGCTCCTTGGGGTCGTTAACCAACTCGTCTTCCGCGGCTTTGTCCAACTCGGGGTTCGCACCCCGCGGACGCGTTCCTGCCAAGGGGCGGATCGTGACCTTGGTTTGCTCTCCCACCGATTCTTGGCGCACCAAGATTTCTGGGCTTGCGCCCACCACGTGAAAGTCTTCGCGGCCCTGCGTTGCACCACTGAAGTTGTAGTAATACATATACGGGCTGGGGTTGAGCGAACGCAAGGCCCGGTACAAACTCAAGGGCGAGGCGGTGTAGCGTTTTTTAATGCGCTGGCCCACTTGCACTTGCATAAAGTCCCCACCCGCAATGAGCGCCTTGGCGCGTACCACCGCGGCAATGTAATCCTCTTTGGCAAAGTCGCGCTGGGCTGGGAAACTCTCACTGGGTTTGACCGTGGGTGCTTGCACTGCCAAGGCCAATTGGGACTTCAGCGCCTGCAAACGGTTCATCCCCAAGACGTAGGCATTGGGCACGGCCGGGTCCACATACACCATCAGATGCAGCTTGCCCGACAGGTTGTCAATCACCGCCAACTCTTCACACTGCAAGAGCAAAATATCCGGGCAGCCCAAGGTATCGGGCGGGCACGAGGTTTCCAGTTTCTTCTCAATATGGCGCACCGCGTCATACCCAAAATACCCCGCCAAGCCCCCACAAAACCGCGGCATCCCCGGTTGCAGCGCCACTTTAAAACGCTGTTGGTACTGGGCAATAAAGTCCAAAGGATTGGTGTGTGAGGTCTCTACCACCGCACCGTCTGTCACCACCTCGGTTTTTGCCTCCGGTCCAAAACCACTGGAGCGCAAAAAGGTGCGCGCTGGTAGCCCGATAAAACTGTAGCGTCCAAACCGCTCGCCGCCGACCACCGACTCCAATAAAAAAGTGTGGGGCGCGTTGGCCGTGAGCTTGAGGTACAAAGACAGCGGCGTCTCGAGGTCTGCAAAGGCTTGGGCCGTTAAGGGAATCCGGTTAAAGCCTTGCTTCACCAGCGCATGAAATTGGGTTTCTGTCGTCACAAAATAGGCCTCTCAAAAGGTCAAGCGGCGGGGCAAACCGGCCGTTGGCGCCGCGTGCAGCGCTTAAAAACAAGGGAGATGGATGTGCGCGCGGTTCAAAAGCAGGCCTGGGCGGGTGAACCCCGCAAGGCAGCTTAGGACTTTGGCAGAACAGTCAGCGTACGCCAGGGCCAGGCTCCCCGGTCGCTACAACCTGTAATGCAAATGCGGTGAATAAACATGGATCACAGTGTAGCAAAGCTAAACACCACGGGCGCGGTCCGCGTGGAACTGCGAGACAAACACCGCAAAACGCCCTGCGTCCAAGGCATCGCGCACCTCCTGCATCAGGTTCAGGTAGTAATGCAAGTTATGGATACTCGCCAGCATCGGGCCCAGCATTTCACCGCACCGGTCCAGGTGGTGCAAATAGGCGCGGCTAAAGCCCTCACGCCCGCCTTGGTCCCACGACACCCCTGCGCTGCCAGCACAGGCGTAACAGGTGCAGGTCACGTCCAGAGGCTGGGCATCACTTTTATGGCGGGCATTGCGAATTTTCAAGTCGCCGTAGCGGCTAAACAGCGTTCCGTTGCGGGCATTGCGTGTGGGCATCACGCAGTCAAACATGTCAATGCCGTTTTTAACGCCGGCAATCAAATCCTCTGGCGTGCCGACACCCATGAGGTAGTGGGGTTTGTGCAAAGGCAGGCGCGGGCCCACGTGCTCCAACACGCGCATCATGTGGTCTTTGGGTTCGCCCACGCTCAAGCCACCGACGGCGATGCCGGGGAAGTCCATTTCTTCCAAGCCAGCCAAGGACTCGTCGCGCAGGTGCTCAAACATACCGCCTTGGACAATGCCAAACAAGGCGTTCGGGTTGTTCAAACGGGCAAACTCGTCTTGGCAGCGCTTGGCCCAGCGCAAACTCAACTCCATGGAAAGGCGCGCTTCGCGCTCGGTGGTGATCAGGCCTTTGGTCTTGGGCTCCACCGACAAATAGGGCGTGCACTCGTCAAACTGCATCACGATGTCGGAGTTCAAGGTGGTTTGAATTTGCATGCTGATCTCAGGCGTTAAAAACAACTTGTCACCATTGACGGGCGAGGCAAACTTCACGCCCTCTTCGCTGATTTTGCGCATCTCGCCCAGGCTCCAGACCTGAAACCCGCCCGAATCGGTGAGGATGGGTTTGTCCCATTTTTCGAACTGGTGCAAGCCGCCAAACTTTTCGACCACATCCAAGCCCGGGCGCATCCACAGATGAAAGGTGTTGCCCAAAATGATCTGAGCGCCCATCTCATGCAGGCTGCGCGGCATCACGCCTTTGACGGTTCCGTAGGTGCCCACGGGCATAAAAATCGGCGTTTCCACCACGCCGTGGTTCAAGGTCAGGCGTCCGCGCCTGGCGTGGGTTGGCGAGGTAGATGCAGCGTCGGTTTGGAGGATTTCAAATTTCAACATCGTGAACTCTTCTATTTTTTGCGGGTAAGCCACATGGCGTCACCATAACTAAAAAAGCGGTAGCCGCGGGCAATCGCTGTTTGATACAAAGTTTTAGTGGCGTCAAACCCTGCAAAGGCGCTCACCAACATCATGAGACTTGACTTGGGCAAGTGAAAATTGGTGATCAAGGCATCCACTTTTTGAAACGCAAACCCTGGCGTGATAAAAATATGCGTGTCGCCTTGGCTCACGCCTGTTGCGGCCCAGGACTCCAAGGTGCGCACGGTTGTGGTTCCTACCGCGACGACTTTTCCGCCTTGCGCTTGGCACGCTGCGATGGCCGCTTGGGTTGCCAAGGGCACGTCGTACCACTCGCTGTGCATGCGGTGCTCCGCCAGGTTTTCGGTTTTAACGGGTTGAAACGTTCCTGCGCCCACATGCAAGGTGACATAGGCTTGTTTCACGCCCTTGGCCTCAAGCTCAGCCAACAAAGCGTCGTCAAAGTGCAAAGCTGCCGTGGGCGCAGCCACGGCGCCAGGGTGTTTCGCAAAAACGGTTTGGTAACGCTTGGCATCTTCTGCGGCATTGGGGTCGTCTGCGTCTTGGTGGCGCTCAATATACGGCGGCAGCGGGATGTGGCCATGGCGCTCCATCAAGGTATAAGGATCGTCGCCCGCGTCGTTAGACAACACGAAACGAAAAAGCGGCCCGTTAGCATCGGGCCAGCGTCCCAAGAGTGTGGCGCGCAAGCCATCGGCATATCCCGGCGCACAGTGCAGCGCAAACGTGGCCCCGATCTCTGGTTTTTTGCTCACCCGCATATGGGCTGCCACTTGGTTGCCCGCCAAGACCCGCTCCACCAACAACTCCACTTTCCCTCCCGTGGGTTTTTCACCAAACAAGCGGGCGTTGATGACCTTGGTATCGTTAAAAACCAGTAAATCACCGGCTTGCAAAAGCGCGGGCAAGTCCCGAAATACCCGGTCTTGGGGGCCAGCCTCCAGCCCCGCGCTGGCATCCAGCAAACGCGAACCACTGCGCTCGGGCGCGGGGTGCTGGGCAATCAATTCGGGTGGGAGCGTGAAATCAAAGTCACTGAGCGTGTAAACAGGCAAAGCGTTAGAAGCAAGAGACATGGCGTGCTTGAGGGCCGGACGGGCCCGTTCCAAGTGGAAAGAGGCGCGATTGTGGCACGGCGCTCTGGCGGGGTCTGCTATCGTGGAGCCCGTGACCCACCGCACTGCGCCGCACCTTCAGGAAATGTCTCCTTCAAAACCCGTTGTCAAGCCACTCTCTGCGCCGCAAAAGGCCTTGCAAAAACTCGGGCTGCGCCGAGACATTGACTTGGCTTTGCACCTGCCCCTGCGCTACGAAGACGAGACCCAGATCCGCCGCTTGCGCGATGCCCGTGACGGTGAAACGCTGCAGTTTGAGGGGCGGGTCACAGACTGCGAAGTGGTGTACCGGCCGCGCAAACAACTCATTGTCAAAGTCCAAGACCCAAGCGACGAATGCACGCTGCGGTTTTTTAATTTCTACCCCTCCCAGCAAAAAGCCTTGGCCGTGGGGCAACAGGTTCGGGTGCGCGGAGAAATCAAGGGCGGCTTTTTGGGCTGGACCATGTTGCACCCCAGCTTCAAAGCCGCGGGCAGCGATTTACCCACGGCGTTGACACCGATTTACCCCACCGTTGCAGGACTGCCACAGGCCTATTTGCGCAAAGCGGTCTTGGCAGGCTTGGCCCGGGCCGATGTATCTGACACCTTTGCCCCAGGCGACCTGGCAAGCTTCCAAGGCACCGGCGGCCAGGGGGTCTGGACGCTGCGTGAAGCACTCGGTTTTTTACACCACCCCGCGCCCGATGTGTCAATCGATGCGCTGCATGACCACACGCATCCGGCGTGGCAGCGCCTCAAAGCAGAAGAGCTACTGGCCCAGCAACTTTCTCAACTGCAATCGCGCCGGGAACGCGCTGCTTTGCGTGCGCCTGCGTTGCTAGCCCCCGATTCTGAGAGCAGCTTGCACGGGCGCTTGCTGCGCAGCCTGCCTTTTACGTTGACGGCAGCACAGCTGCGCGTGAGTCGGGAAATTGCTGACGACATCAAGCGCCCTGTGCCCATGCACCGCTTGTTGCAAGGCGATGTAGGCGCTGGCAAAACCGTGGTCGCAGCGCTAGCGGCTGCCGTTTGCATGGACGCAGGATGGCAGTGCGCCTTGATGGCGCCGACCGAGATCTTGGCCGAGCAGCATTTCCGCAAACTTTTAGGCTGGCTAGAGCCCTTGGGCATCACC
>JAIPDD010000071.1 GCA_021737875.1 Sulfuritalea sp. | reverse complement strand
CAAGCGAATCCGTTGGGCTTCGCCGCCACTCAAGGTGGGGGCTCCGCGGTCCAGGGTCAAGTAACCCAATCCGACCTCTTCTAAAAACGCCAGCCGGCTGCGAATCTCAGGAATCAGATCGCGCGCAATATCTGCCTCGCGTTGGCTGAGTCCGCCGTGGGCTTGCAGTGTTTCGACCCATGCCCGCACATCGCTGACACTGAGCGCCGCAATATCGGTGATGCCCACGCCGTTGAAGCGCACTGCGCGGGCAGTGGCATTCAAACGGGTTCCGTGGCAACTCGGGCAGGCGGCGTCCACCAAGTCGTCTACATCGGCTTCTGCAAACGTCTGCTCGCGCCCGCCGTTGTCTTCCCGAACTGAATCATCAAAGACTTTGCGTTGCTCTTTGTTTAAGGCCACACCGGTGCCTACGCAGTCAGGGCACCAACCGTGTTTGCTGTTGTAACTGAACAAGCGCGGGTCAAGTTCGGCGTACGAGCTAGAACACACCGGGCACGCGCGCTTGGTGGAGAACACCTCACATCGGCCTATTCCAAGCGTGCTTGCGCCTGTGGTCATGGCTTCGCGCAGTCCGTCCATGGCGCTCATCACTTGCACCACGCCTTTGCCGTGCGTCAGTGCCGTGGCCAAGGCTTGGCGGAGCGCGGTTTCCTGTGCGGGGTGGACGTCCAGGCTGGCAACAGGAAGTTCAATATGGTGTTCTTTAAAGCGGTCAATGCGGGGAAAGCCTTGGGTTGGGACAAAGGCGCCGTCAATGCGCAAATGGGTGTAACCGCGTGGACGGGCCCAATCGGCAAGCTCGGTGTAAACGCCTTTGCGTCCGATGACCAAGGGCGCAAGCAGACCAATATGCTGTCCTTTGAAGTTCTTCAGCAATTGCGCGGCAATGCTGTCAGCCGATTGGGGAGCAACAGCTGCACCATCTTTGGTGCAATGTTGGGTTCCGAGTTTGACGTAGAGCAAGCGCAAAAAATGCCACACCTCGGTGGTGGTTCCCACTGTGGATTTGCGCCCGCCCCGGGAGAGCCGCTGCTCGATCGCAACCGTTGGGGGAATGCCATACACGGCGTCGACCTCAGGCCGTCCTGCGGGCTGCACGATGGACCGGGCATAGGCATTGAGGCTTTCCAAATAGCGCCGCTGTCCTTCGTTAAACAAAATGTCAAACGCCAAGGTGGACTTGCCCGAGCCGCTCACGCCGGTCACCACGCTGAATTTGCCGCGCGGAATGTTGACGCTCAAGGATTTCAGATTGTGTTCTTTGGCATTGACGATGCGAATGGAGTTGGAAGCTTCGAGATGAGCCAAGGCAGGGGCTGGGCTTGCGCCGGGCGCCGATTTGGCGCTTGCGTATGAGGAGCCCGGCGCAAGCCCATCCCCTGCCGCTGCAAGCGCGTAATTGTCAGCGTTAGAAAACTCCTGAACTTCATGAACCACGCCCATGGCTGCTGCGTAATCGCGCAGGGCTTTGCCGGTGTGGCTGGTGGGGTGCAGTAGAACGGTTTCAGGCGTGCCAACGGTCACGACTTCACCGCCGGCATCGCCGCCTTCTGGCCCCAAATCAATCAACCAATCGCTGGAACGGATCACATCGAGGTTGTGTTCAATGACCACCAAGGAGTTGCCGGCATCAATCAGCTTGCGCAGGGCCCGCATGAGTTTGGCAATGTCGTCAAAGTGCAGCCCGGTGGTGGGCTCGTCGAGCATAAACAAAGCGCCGCGGCGGGCTAAGTTTTGATGGCTAGCACTACTGCCTTTTGCGGCTTGCGCTAAGAAGCCTGCGAGCTTGAGGCGCTGGGCCTCACCGCCTGACAAGGTAGGCACCGGTTGCCCTAGCTTCACGTATTCCAAGCCCACATCCACAATGGGTTGCAGCGCACGAATGACGTCGCGGTCGTTGGCAAACCATTGGGCCGCTTCGCTCACGGTAAGGTTGAGCACGTCGGCTACATTCAGGTGAACCCTGGGTTCTGAGAAATTGGAATCTGACCCCGAAAGAGCGCTTTGCGGCAGTTGGCGTTCGATGGTGACTTCCAAAATTTCTGGGCGGTAGCGTTTGCCGTCGCAATCGGGGCAGCGAAGATAGACGTCGCTTAAAAACTGCATCTCGATGTGCTCAAAGCCCGAGCCGCCGCATGTGGGGCAGCGGCCGTCACCGCTGTTGAAGCTGAACTTGGAGGCGGTGTAACTGCGCTCACGCGCCAATGGCGCCTGGGCAAAGAGTTCGCGGATGGAGTCCCATGCGCCTACAAAGCTCGCTGGGTTGGAGCGGGCGGTTTTGCCAATGGGTGACTGGTCTACGAACACCACTTCGCTCAGGAGCTCTGCGCCTAATAAGCGACTGTGCGCCCCTGGGGTTTCGGTGGATTTGCCAAAGTGGCGCAACAAGGCCGGAGCCAAAACGTCTTGTACCAAGGTAGATTTTCCTGAGCCGCTTACGCCGGTGATGCACACCAAGCGCTGCAAAGGTATTTCAATCGAGACGTTTTTTAAGTTGTGTTGTGTTGCACCTTCTAAAACAAGGCGTGGCGTGTTGTCGCCCACCATACGTTTAAAACCCATGCCGACTTGTTTGCGCCCACCCAGGTAAGCGCCCGTAAGCGTATCGGCGCTTTTTAAGGCTTCGGTGCTGCCATCAAACACAATCTGCCCGCCTTTTTCTCCGGGGCCAGGGCCCATGTCGATCATTCGGTCGGCGGCCAACATGACTGCGGGGTCGTGCTCGACCACCACCAAGGTGTTGCCCGCATCGCGCAGGCGTTGCATGGCCACAATAATGCGGTGCATATCGCGGGGGTGCAGGCCGATGCTCGGCTCGTCCAGAACAAACAAGGTGTTGACCAAGGACGTGCCTAAGGCCGTGGTCAGGTTGATGCGTTGCACTTCGCCGCCGCTGAGGGTTCGGCTTTGGCGGTCCAGCGTGAGGTAGCCAATGCCCACATCGCACAGGTACTTCAAGCGCGTGGTGATTTCTTCGAGCAGGAGCTTGAGGGTTTTTTGATCGGCCTCGGAGGCGTGGATATCGACCGTGCTCAGACGGGTAAAAAAGAGATACAAGCGCGACAGGGGCATGAGCATCAAATCATGCAAACACAAACCTGGCAGGGCTTCGAGCTGGGCGCGGCTCCATTGCACGCCCTGGGGCATAAAACGTTTCTCTGCAGGCAGCACCGCGTTGGCATCGGCGAAGCTGCCAATGCGCCAGAGCAAGCTCTCGGTCTTTAAGCGCGCACCGCCACAGGTGGTGCACGGCGTGTAACTGCGGTACTTGGACAGCAGCACACGGATGTGCATTTTGTAGGCTTTGGTTTCCAAATATTCAAAGAAACGGTCCACCCCAAACCAGTGCTGGTTCCATTTCCCATTCCATTGGGGCGATCCTTTAAGAACCCAGTGCTGATGTTCGGGCGTGAGTTTGTACCAAGGCGTGTCGCGTGGAATTCCCGCGGCTTCCGCATGCCGCATTAAATCGTCTTGGCATTCTTGCCATGCTGGTGTTTGCATGGGCTTGATCGCCCCTGCGCGCAAGGTGAGCTTGTCGTTCGGAATCACCAATCCGTAGTCCACGCCCACCACGCGGCCAAAACCACGGCAGGCTTCGCACGCACCCACCGCCGAGTTAAAGGAAAACATGGAGGCGATCGGATCGGTGTAGCGTAAATCGCTGGCTGGACAGTGCAAGCCCGTAGAAAAACGCCAATGGGAGGAATTGGAGTCTGACCCCATTTCTGATCCCGGTTCGTCGTAGTAGACATTGAGTCGGCCGCTGCCGCGCTTGAGAGCGAGTTCGATGGCGTCTAAGACCCGGGCTTTTTCGGTGCCCTCCATGCGAAAACGGTCGGCCACCACGTCCAGTACTTTGCGCTCTCCGACCATGCGCTCTGCATGGACCCGCGTAAAGCCGCTGGCGCTGAGCCACTGGGTGAGTTCCTCGGCGCTGGTTTGGGCCGGCAGTTCGACGGGGAAGGTGACAATCAATCGCGGGTTCTGGGCGTCTCGTGCGAGCGTGCCCAGGGTGCTGTAAATCGACTCGGGCGTATCGTGCTGCACCGGCTGGGCCGTCACTTTGTCAAACAAGTGACCTGCGCGGGAAAACAGCAGCTTCAAATGGTCGTTGAGCTCTGTCATGGTGCCCACGGTGGAGCGGCTCGAGCGCACGGGGTTGGTTTGGTCAATGGCGATCGCAGGGGGAACGCCTTCGACCTTGTCAACGGCGGGTTTGTCCATGCGGTCTAAAAATTGGCGCGCATAGGCCGAGAAAGTCTCTACATAGCGGCGTTGCCCTTCGGCATACAGCGTGTCAAATACCAAGCTGGATTTACCAGAGCCGCTGGGCCCGGTGACCACGGTCAATTCACCCGTACGGATGTCGAGAGCAATGTTTTTGAGATTGTGCTGTCGCGCACCGCGAATGCGGATGGTGCCTTGGGACATAGGGAGCGTGCTTTCCTAGAAGGGAGAAGCATTCTAGGCAGATCACGAAGACCTTGGTGCGGCATTCTCATTGCCCTCACCAAGGACCGGGGGGGTTACTTCGCTTCGCTGGCAGCAGCAGCCGGTGCAGCAGCTGGCGCCTCGGTGTGGCTGGTGTCGCCATGCTTTTCACCGCTCATATCAATATCGCCGCCCTTGCTCAAGATGAACAAAGCTAAACCGGCAAAAATTGCAAAACCTACCAAAATTTTCCACATACGATTTCTTTCATAAAAAAGGCCCCCATAAAGAGAGCCTGGAAATAGCCCCGGCCATGACAGCAGGGGCGTTAACTCATCGAACGGATGACTTAGTCGTTGGCGTAAATGTCAACGTCTTTGGTTTCTTTGATGAACAAGCCACCAATGACCACGGTTGCGCCCGCAATGATGATGGGGTACCACAAGCCGTTGTACATATTGCCAGTCTGCGCCACGATAGCGAAGGCAGTGGTAGGCAACAAGCCACCGAACCAACCGTTACCAATGTGGTAAGGCAAGCTCATGGAGGTGTAGCGAATGCGGGTGGGGAACATCTCTACCAACATCGCAGCGATAGGACCGTAAACCATCGTAACCAACAGCACCAAGTAGGTGAGGATGATGGCAACGGTGACTTTGTCAAACTTCGCCATATCTGCTTTGGCAGGATAACCAGCTGCTTTCAAGGCCGCGCCGATTTTTCCAGACAAGACAGCGTCTTTGGCTGTTTTTTCGCCACTCAAGGCTTTCACGCTGGCCGCTGCCGCTGTGATGGCTTTGGCGTCTTTGGGCTCTGCAGCGCTCAGGTCAGCCAGTTTTTTCTCAGCGGCTGATTTTGCAGCTGCGATGTCTTCAGGTGTCACAACCGTAGTAACTTCAGTGTCACCCACTTTGATCACTGCAGGTGTTCCAGCGGGGGCCACGATGTTGTCATAGCTCACCGATGCGCCGGCCAATTTTTGCTTGGCAATATCGCAAGACGAAGTGAACTTCTTCGTACCGGTGGGGTTGAACTGGAACGAGCACTCTGCTGGATCGGCAGTCACTGTGACCTTTGCAGCCGCTTGTGCAGCAGCCAAATCAGGGTTCGCAGCTTTGGTCAGTGCGGTAAATACTGGGAAGTACGTGACAGCAGCCAAGAAGCAACCGGCCAAGATGATGGGTTTGCGACCAATCTTGTCAGACAAAGAGCCAAACACGATGAAGAACGGTGTGCCGATGATCAAGGAGATCGCCACCATGATGTTGGCCGTTGGGCCGTCAACCTTCAAGGCTTGGGTCAAGAAGAACAAAGCGTAGAACTGGCCGGAATACCACACCACGGCTTGGCCAGCGGTCAAACCGACCAAGGCCAAGATCACGATCTTGAGGTTTTTCCACTGACCAAACGACTCGCTCAAAGGCGCTTTAGAGGTCTTGCCTTCGGCCTTCATTTTGGCGAAAGCGGGGGACTCGTTCATGCTCAAGCGGATGTAGACCGACACGGCCAACAACAAAATAGAGACGAGGAAAGGAACGCGCCAACCCCAATCGGCAAAGGCTTCTTCGCCAATGATGGTACGGGTTCCCAAAATCACCATCAAGCTCAGGAACAGGCCCAAGGTAGCGGTGGTTTGAATCCAAGACGTAAACGCTCCGCGCTTTCCGTGGGGTGCGTGCTCAGCCACATAAGTTGCAGCACCGCCATATTCGCCACCCAAAGCCAAGCCTTGAAGCATACGAAGAGCGATCAAAATCACAGGCGCTGCAGCGCCGATAGCGGCATAGTTAGGCAAAATACCCACGATAAACGTGGACAAGCCCATGATCAGAATCGTCACCAAGAAGGTGTACTTGCGTCCGATCATGTCGCCTAAGCGGCCAAAGAAAATCGCGCCAAAGGGACGAACAATAAAGCCTGCGGCAAACGCCAGCAAGGCAAAAATGAACGCAGAACCTTCATCCAAGCCGCTGAAAAACTGCTTGGCAATAATGGCTGCGAGTGAGCCGTAAAGGTAAAAGTCATACCACTCAAAAACGGTGCCGAGTGAGGAAGCGAAGATAACTTTCTTCTCTTCCGCAGACATCGGACGTGCATCAGCTGTCGCCATAGTTTTGTCTCCAATACAAAAGAGCCCTCGACGTGAGGGCTTGCTGTATTTTGAGATGCGGTACTGACCCTGCACTTACGACAAACTGAACGGATACTGACAACCAAGGTCGATTCCTTGTGTTTGGTTTCATAGGGGGCCTTGAAAGAAAGCGTTGTGACTAACCGGCGCGGGGCAGCCAGCGGTGTTGTGCGGCCAGCTGCTCGACGCCTGCCCAGCTTTTGCACTGTGCAGTCACCCTGGGCCAAATGTGCTGCAACAACTCGCATTCGGCCAGCGTATCGGCCGCCGCTTGGTGGCGCACTGCGCAATGGATACCGAAATGGGTCATCCAATCGTCTAGCGCACGGGCGCGGACCTTTTCATAGGTCACAGCACACAGGTGGTCTACATCCACCCATGGGTTGGGCAGGTCCTGGCCCAGGTACTGGCGCACATACCGGTTGATCATGCGCTGGTCAAACGCAGCGTGGAACGCCAGCAGGGGCGCGCTGCCAACATAGTCGGCGAAACACTGCATGGCGCGGCTTGGCTCTAACCCATCGCGCTGGCTTTGCGCCCCAATGCCGTGCAGCAGGATGTTGTCCTTGCTCGATACCTCGTCCTGTCGAATGACCACCTCAAAGCTGTCGCTCAGGTCTACAGACAAGGATCTCGCTTGCCAGTCCACCTGCATGGCAATGGCAGCAATTGCCAGTAGCCGGTCCTTGCGCATATCGAGGCCGCTGGTTTCTACATCCAGCATGATCCACCGCGTCGGGTCAGCCGGACGTGGACCCGCTATGGCGTCTTTCAGCCGTTCAAGCCAGGACATCGCTAGCGTTCATAGTCCAGCTGCAGCCGCTGCTGAATGCGGTGCGCAACCTTGATCGACTCACGCAAAATACGGCGGTCAATGTCGTTGAGTGTGGCGACCAGTATTTCATTTGGCGAGACGAGTGCAGCCTCGCTTTCAAGTTGAAGGCGCAAACGCAGCATCTGCAAGAACTCGAAACCACTGGTCCAGGATCCGTACTCGGTTTCTGCCAGCTTCAGCAGCGGGCCGGCTGCGTCCAGCCGCATGCGGGTGTTGGTCTCCTGGATGCCGAAGGCGAGGCTATAAATGCGAGCCGCATCTACAAAGATGGCAGTGCCCCGCAGCTTCAGGTCCAGCATGCCCTGTTCGTCGCAGTCGATGGCGCCGCGCCAGTTCAGCGGGACGCTGCGGGTTAGCGCGTTGAGCGCCAGTTGTTTGAGAAAGCGGGGTGTGCTGCGCGCTTGTTGAACCACATCAGCGCGCAGTGCATGCGCTAACGAAAGGTCGCCAGACAAAGGCCTGAAGTCAAAGTAAATCGACGCGTTGAGCAAGTCCTGGGGCGAGCCTTGGGCGATCCAGTGGCGAAAGCGTTCACGCCACTCGTCCAAAGTCAGGCAACACGCGGCCTCACCCGCCATGATGCCGCCTTTGCACAAAGGGTAGCCACAGGCATCCAATGCCTGGTTGACGGATTGGGCAAAGGCTCGAATCGTCTCTCGCATCTCGTGCGGCGTGTCATTGTTAAGAATCAGTGCATTGTCCTGGTCGGTGGCGATGGTTTGTTCGTCGCGGCCCTCGGATCCCAGGCACAGCCAGCACATGCGCTGCAAGTCCAAGCCAAATGCATCGGCCTGGATTTTTAAAAGCCGCTCGGTCAAAACATCGTTGAGGTGGCTGATCATGGTCGTGAGCTGTCGTGCTTGCACGCCTTGACCCAGCAGGCTACGGGTCAAACGCCTAATGCCCAGCGCGGCTGTCTTGAGCGCATCCAGGTTCAGGGCAGAGCGCAGCTCGGTGCTGACACTCTTGAGGCTTTGCCGCTGCATGGCAAACAGATCGCGCTCTGAGACCATGCCTACCGCCACCCCTTCTCGGGTCACGGGAACATGGCGTATACCGTGCCGTGACATCAGTAAGGCAGCGTCCTGTGCGGTGTGTTCAGTGGTCAGCGTCAGAACGGGTTTCACCATCACGCGGGACATTGGCGCTTCCAGGGGAACCTGTGCCAGGGTGATTTTGCCCAAGATGTCGTAGCGCGTCAGTATGCCAAGGGGCTGGCCTAAGGTGTCCACCGCCAGCATGGAGCCAATGCGTGACTGGTGCATCACCTCCAGCGCCGTCTTGAGCGGGGTGTCGGCGCTGCAGGTGATGGGTTGCTTGGTGATCAGTACGCCCAATGGTGTTTCAAGCGTCTGTTCGGTCATGGCGTGTGTGGCGTAGGCCTCTTGTACGGCCTTGCGCGACAGGGTCAGAAACTTGGCAGCGCGTTGTGTAAGGTATTCCGCAAACACCACACTGTGTTGAGCCAGCGCGTGCACTTCAGAAACAGGTAGCGCCAGCAAGAAAGTGTCCGCGCAGGCGCGGTACGACGCAGTGACGGCACGACCAGCAAACGCTGCACTCACAGGAAACAAGTCGCCAGCATCGTATTCAAATGCACCCATTTGGTCGGCCAGTCCACGGCTACCGGTCACTGCTCCTTTGCGGATGAAATACAAGGTTTTTACGGGGCCATCGGCGGGCCCGATCACAGCCTCATCGGGGGCAAAGTAGAGTTGTTTGCAATGCGCCAGAAAGTAGTCAATCTCAGGCGCGCGCATCTGTGCAAACGGAGGGAATGGCAGAAGCTCCTGGCGAAAATTGCGCAACAAACTAGGCGATGGCGTCAACGCCGGGACAGCCTTTGGGAGCGTTGAGGGGGGAGTTTCCATCCTGCCAGTCTAGCCATTTGCATGACCATTTCCACAAGAACCCCGCTCGGCGGGCGCAATATCAAAAATCAGTGTTTCCCCTTATACGGGGCAAAAAACACGATATTTTTCACAATACAAGAAAAAGCACTAGGGTTAATGCGGTCTTTGTAAGACTGGGTTCAGTTTGACGTCAGTATGGGGTCAGACATGCTGCGCACAGTTTGCATAGTACCCTTGGTGTGCTTCCTGGACGAGAGAAATATTTTGTTGCCATGCTTCTAACCGTTGTAATTTTAAAGAGCTTGATCGAGTTGTCGCTGATGTTCATCGTCGGGCGTTTTGTATTGGGCCTTTTGGCTGGTGCAAAGCGCCAGACGAACGTCTTCTGGCAACTGTTGGACGTAGCGGCCAAGCCCAGTTTGTGGCTCACCCGCAAGTTAAGCCCCAAGTTGATTCTGGATCAGCATATTCCGCTGGCTGCCGCAAGCTGGTTGCTGGTGGCCTGGGTGCTGGTGGTCAAACTCAAGATCGACCTGTGTATGCAGTCAGGAGCCTTGGCATGTTAAAAGATTCGAAAAATAGCGCCCCCACTGCCAGTGGCAACCGTATGGATCGCTTCGTTATGGTCTGGCGGGCCAAGGCGCTGCTGTTCCTGGGCATGCGTGCAGCGGCAAAGGACGTATTTCTGGAAATAGCAAAGCGTTGGCCAGACGATGTGCTGGCGCTCAACAGCCTGGCCTATGACGCCATCCAAAGTCGGCATCCGGCCATCGCGCTGGACTACTACGCCCGTGTGCTCAAGCTGCAGCCCCAGGTGTCCAATGCCCACTTCAACCACGCCTTTGTGGCTGAAGAGCTCGGGCACACAGAGGTGGCTGAGCAGGGCTTTCGCGCGGCACTACAGATTGAAGAAAAAATGGACCGTGCTTGGTACGGACTGGGTCTGGTACTGGTGCGCCAGGGGCGTTTGGACGAAGCGCTTGACGCGCTCAAACGCAACACCAAGCTGCAGCCCATGAGCCCGTTTGGCTGGTACCAGATGGCGCGTGTCCATGTGGATTTGCATCAGCCCGAAGAGGCACGAGCCGTGATCCGGCACCTGAAAGGTTTTGAGCCCAAGGTGGCGGCACAGCTAGAGCGGGAGACGGGTCTGAAGGTCCCCAGTTTGGTTTGAGTTTGGTAAGTGGTTTATTACATTAACAAGAGGAGCAAGCAATGCAACTAACAGCTAGGCACCAGGAATACTGGAGCAAAAATCTTCGAATAACAGCCCTGTTATTGGGGATATGGTTTTTTGTAACTTTCGTGGTGGTGTTTTTCGCCCGCGACCTGACGTTCAGCTTCTTTGGCTGGCCGTTCTCGTTCTGGGTTGCGGCCCAAGGCGCTCTGGTGGTGTATTGCCTGATCATCTGGTTCTATGCCCGTTACATGAACAAACTTGACATCGAATACGGTGTTGACGAAGGAGAAGAATAATGGGTATGTTTGGCGGTGAAAACCAGTCGCAAAGCGACTTTAAAAAGGGCCTGAACAAGGTCTATACCTGGTACACGGGAGGCTTTATAGCCTTTGTGATTGTGGTGGCCATTCTGGAACAGATGGGTCTACCCAGGAACTGGATCGGCTATCTGTTTCTGGCGGCGACGGTGCTCCTTTACGCAGGTATTGGTGTGATGAGTCGTACCAATGATGCGGCCGAATACTATGTGGCCGGTCGACGCGTGCCTGCCATGTACAACGGTATGGCCACTGGCGCGGACTGGATGTCAGCGGCCTCCTTCATCGGTATGGCCGGAACGCTGTACCTGACGGGCTACGGCGGCTTGGCCTTTATT
>JAIPDD010000070.1 GCA_021737875.1 Sulfuritalea sp. | reverse complement strand
ATGGCCCAGCAAATGCCGCCGCCCACACCGAGCAAGTCGCCCCAATGCTGAAGAGGCGTGGGCTCTTGCAAAAAACCTTCGCGCAAAGTGAAGGCTACCGCACCAAATGCAAAAACCAAACCCAGCCATTGCACGGCGCTTAAGCGTTCAGACTTGACGATCCAAGGCAATATCAGAGCAACCCACAATGGCGCCGTGTAAACAAACACCGTGAGCCGAGAGGCTGCGCTGTATTGCATACCTGAAAAAAGGCAGAAAAATTCCAATGCAAAGAAACCCCCTGTGAGCAGACCTGGCAACAAAGTTCCATCGCGCTGCCACAAAGGAATCTTGCGCCACAGGCACCAAAGCCATAAAAAGAAGCTTGCCCCTGCGAATCGCAAGCCGGCCTGAAGGTTGGGCGGAACTTCTGCCAAGGTCGCTTTGACTAAGACCTGCTGAAAACCCCACAAAGCGCAGCATGCCAGCAGTATCGAGACAGCGATTGGATCAAGATGGTCTTTGCGTTGGATGGTGACAGTCATTTAAAGCGTGGGGTGGATGGCGTTGGTATAAAACTGGCCGCCATGGTAAAGCAAGGGATTCACTCCTTGCAGGTGGCTGCAGCGTTCTACCTCACCCACAAAAATTACGTGGTCCCCTTCTTCGTGGCGACTGCGGTTAAAGCACTCAAATGTGGCGACAGCCCCTTCAATCAAAGGAGCTCCATGCTGTCCCGCACTCCAAGCTACACCAGCAAAGCGGTCTATGTTTTTAGTGGCAAATTGACTGCCCAGATGCGCTTGTTCGGCACTGAGCACATTGATAGCGTAATGGGTACAGGCACGAAGCACTGCCATCGATGATGACTTCAGTGCCAAGCTCCACAAGACAAGGGGAGGCGCCAAAGACACCGAGTTAAAAGAGCTTACTGTGAGTCCGACCCAGCCCCCTGCTGGGTGACACGCCGTCACTACCGTCACTCCGGTCGCAAATTGCCCGAGCGCTTGGCGAAACTCGCTTTGGTCGAAGGTTGGGGTTTGGGCTTGAATCGGTGCGAGTTCGCCGGGCTTGGGGGAATGGTTCAAATCAATGGCCTAGTATTTTGGACAAGAAGTCTCGGCTTCGTTCACTTTGGGGGTTGTTGAAGAAGTCGTGCGGGTTGTTTTGCTCGATGATTTGACCTTCATCCATAAAAATCACCCGATCTGCAACGGCTTTGGCAAATCCCATTTCATGGGTAACGCAAATCATGGTGATCCCTTGGTTGGCCATCTCGATCATGACGTCTAAAACTTCCTTGATCATTTCCGGATCCAAAGCCGAGGTGGGCTCGTCAAACAACATAATTTTAGGCTTAAGACACAAAGCCCTTGCAATGGCAACCCTTTGCTGTTGGCCGCCTGAGAGTTGCAAGGGGTACTTTGCGGCTTGCTCGGCGATACGGACACGCTGGAGTTGCTCCATGGCTTTTTCTTCTGCCTCTTTTTTCGGCATCTTGCCCACCCACATGGGAGAGAGGGTGAGGTTTTCTAAAACCGTGAGGTGCGGGAAAAGGTTGAACTGTTGGAACACCATACCGACTTTTTTGCGAACGTCGTCAATGGCCTTCACGTCATCGGTGAGCTCGACGCCGTCTACCGTGAGGTGTCCTTCTTGGTGTTCTTCAAGGCGGTTGATACAGCGAATGAGGGTGGATTTTCCAGAGCCCGAGGGGCCGCAAATCACGATACGCTCGCCTTGCTTGACGTCAAGATCAATATCGCGCAACACATGAAAATTGTTGCCATACCATTTGTTGACCTTGTTGAATGTAATGATGGATTCAGACATAAAAAATTCCTAGCGAAATGAAGTTTGGCTAATTAACGCAAACGGCTTTTATTGACTTGTTTCTCTATCCACAGGCTATATCGCGACATAGAGAAGCAAAAGACAAAGTAGATCACTGCAATAAACAGATAGCACTCAATTTTGAAGGGCCGCCAGTCGGAGTCGCCATTGAGTGCCAAGCTCATAGCGCCCGTGAGCTCGTACAAACTGACGATGGTGACGAGCGAGGTATCTTTGAATGTAGAAATAAAGTTGTTCATGATGCCTGGAACCACGGCAGCTAAAGCCTGGGGCAATACGATCAGGCGCTGGGTTTGCCAGTAGGACAAGCCTAAGGTGGCAGCCGCTTCTATTTGCCCTTTGGGTAGCGCCTGCAATCCACCGCGAATGACTTCTGCCATATACGCTGCAGCAAACAAGGTAATCCCAGCCACTACGCGCACCAGTACGTCAATGCTGACACCTTGCGGCATGAGCAAAGGAAACATGAACGAGGCCATGAACAGCACAGAAATCAAGGGTACGCCGCGCACCAACTCAACATACACCGTGCACACACTGCGAATCGCAGGCAGATTCGAGCGCCGTCCCAGGGCGACCACCAATGCGATGGGAAAGGCCATGGCCATGCACAAGGTGGCCAACATGATCGTCAGTGGCAGACCGCCCCAACGGTCGGTATCAACCACACCCAGACCCAGAACACCACCGTGCATCACCGTAAAGAAATACGCCAGCACCGCAGCCCACACCAAAACCAAGCCAGAACGCCAAAAAGCACGCATGCAACTGACCACGACCACGCCCAAGAGCAGGGCGGTAGAGCTGATCGGACGCCATTGTTCTTCTAAGGGGTAACGCCCGAGCAAAATAATGCGGTATTTTTCTGAGACCACGCCCCAGCAAGCCCCAGCACCTTCAGCGTGGCAGGCATCAAAATTTGCAACCCAAACGGCGCGCACCACAGCCCAGTCAAAAAATTGTGGCAAAACAGATAAGAGCAAAGCCCCAATCAACACTGTTCCTAGCGCGGTCTTCCAATCGCCAAAAAGGTTCATACGCAACCAAGCGATTGGCCCTTCCGTGTTGATGGGCGCTGTGCGGGCTGGAATCGATTGATAAGTAATTGCAGTCATTTTTTAAAGCCCCCGTTAGCGCTCAAGAATGGCCGAGCGGTGGTTGTACCAATTCATGAGCAGCGATGTGAGCAAAGACGTACTCAAATACACCACCATGATGATGGCAATACATTCGACTGCACGGCCGGTTTGGTTAATCGCCGTATTGGCAATAGAGACGACATCGGGGTAGCCAATCGCAACGGCTAAGGATGAATTTTTAGTGAGATTTAAAAACTGGTTGGTCACCGGTGGAATGATGACGCGAAGGGCTTGTGGCAATTGCACCAAACGCATGGAGTGCCCTTTGCTCAAACCCAATGCTGCCGCTGCTTCCGATTGGCCTTGGGCGACAGACTGAATGCCACCACGAACCACCTCTGCGACAAAAGCAGCCGTATAAACAGTCAATCCCAAAAGGACGGATAAAAACTCTGGCGTTAAGGCGCCGCCATTTTCAATAGCAAATTCTCCCTGGATGGGTTTATCCAACGCGGTGGGCGCACCGCCCACAAGCCATCCCAAAACACCACAGGCCACAACAATAAGCAAGGGTGTCCAAAACATACTTTTAGCAAGGCCGGTTTGCTCAAAGGTTTTTTGTGCACGGCGGCGGTATAGCCAAGCCAGGCCCAAGCCGATGAGCAGGCCCCAAGCCGCTACCGCATGGCCCGTTGCCCACACCGGTATCGGAAAATTCAAACCGCCCTTGCTCAAAAACATCGGGCCGAGCACCAAAGGCTCTGAGGAAGCGGGAAGCACCTCGGTAAACATCAGATACCACATGAGCAGTTGCAGCAGTACGGGAATATTTCGGAAAAACTCAACATAGACTTGGCACAGCCCGCGAATCAGGGCGTTGCGCGAGAACCGTCCCACGCCAATGAGCGTTCCCAAGATCGTCGTCAAAATAATGCCTAAGACGGCAACGCGCAGGGTGTTGGTAAAGCCGACCAAGTAGGCTCGCCAATAGGCTTCGCCTGAGTCAAAGGCAATCAGGCTTTCGCCGATATCAAAGCCGGCGCTCCCCCATAAAAAATCAAAGCCGCTTTGGATGCCACGGATGCGCATATTGACAACCGTGTTGTGGACCAGCCATCCCACCACCCCAACGATGATGGCAATGGTGATGGCTTGGTACATCAGTCCGCGAAATGCTTGGCTGCGCCAGGACCAAGCGCGTGGGGGGGGTGCCTTGGGAGTTGCCATAAGAAAAATGAAGTTTGCAGTTCAACAATTAAAAAAGGGCAGACCCCATAAAGTGCGTCTGCCCTTGAATGCGAAGCGCGCTTTGAATGCGCTTCGCAGGATTCAATTAGCGAATCGGGGGAGCGTACTGAATTCCGCCTTTGTTCCACAGGTTGTTTAAACCGCGGGGCAACATGATGGGCGATTTTGGACCGACATTGCGCTCAAAAATTTCACCGTAGTTGCCAGTGGTTTTCACAGCGCGCGCCATCCACTCTTTGTCCAAGCCCAAGAGCTTGCCAGTGTCTTCAGTAGAGCCCAAGATGCGACCAATGATGGGGTCTTTGCTTGTGGCTTTGAGGGCGTCTACGTTGGCTTGGGTAATTCCATACTCTTCAGCTTCTAACAAGCCGTAAACCACCCACTTCACAATCGCAAACCACTCGTCATCACCACGGCGAACCATCGGTCCGAGGGGTTCTTTAGAAATAAGGTCTGGAAGAATCACGTGGTCTGCGGGGTTTTTAGCAACCTTGTTACGGGTTGATGCCAAGCCAGATGCGTCTGTGGTGTAAGACACGCAACGACCTGCAAAGTAGGCGCCTTCAGCCGCTTCTAATTTTTCAAACACGATGGGTTTGATGTTCAAAGCGGACGCTTTGGAGAAGTCGGTCAGGTTTTTCTCGGTTGTCGTGCCAGATTGCACGCAAACGGTTTGGCCTTTGAGTTGTTTAGCGCTTTTAATTTTGCTTTTGACTGGGACCATAAATCCTTGACCGTCGTAATAGGTCACAGCTGTCTGATGCAGTCCAAGCGATGCGTCACGTGTCAGGCTGAACGTGGTGTTGCGCGAGAGAACGTCGATTTCACCGGACTGCAATGCCGCAAATCGTTGTTGCGCATTGAGGGGAACGTATTTCACTTTTTCTCCGTCGCCCAACACAGCAGCAGCCATGGCGCGGCACATGTCCACATCCATGCCTGCCCATTTGCCGCTGGAGTCGGCTGCACCAAAACCAGCCAAGCCGGTATTGACACCGCAAACCACTTGGCCGCGGGCTTTGATGCCGTCAAGGGTTTTGCCAGCGTGAGCGGGAGCGGCGAGTACGGCTCCTAGAACAGCGACCAAAGCAGCCGCAGTTTTAACTTGGTTCAATTTCATAGTGTTTACTCCAGGAAGAAGAGGGATAGAGAAGATGCCCTGTGGCAAGAAGCCGTACTGTAGTGCATCCACATGCGTGGGATTATGGGGGTTTACGCTTGGACTTTATGCTAAAAATGAATAATCATATGAATCTCGGGTTTTTACGCGCTAGCATCGGCGCGAGCCACACTATTTGCTTCCACCATGCCCATTCCCGATTCTGAGCAACCCGCGCATTACCGCTTTTGGCCGAGTCGCTTGCCACGCCAGATCACGGTGCCACAAACGTCCTTGTGGGACAACCTAGCCACCAATGCCCGACGTTACCCGGATAAAGCTGCGCTGGTATTTTTTGCAAGGCGCTATTCCTATGGGCAATTGCACACGCAGGCCGAACGATTTGCGGCCTTTTTGGGAGCATTAGGGGTTCAAAAAGGGGATCGGGTGGTGCTCAACATGCAAAATTGCCCGCAGCTGGTGATTGCGCACTTTGGTATCTTGCGCGCCAATGCCGTGGTGGTTCCGGTCAATCCCATGAACCGGGCAGAGGAGCTCAAACACTACATCACCGACCCCGATGCGAAAGTGGCCATCACCACATCCGATTTGGCGCAAGAATTAACCCAAGCCAGTGATGCATTGGCTCCAGATCTGCGACTGCGCCATCTGATCGTCACGCACTTCACCGATAGTTTTGATCCACAACAGGGCGACGACCCACCGCCTGCGGCCTGGGCCGACTGGCTGTTAACCCGCCACCCGCTGCCAGATTTGCAAGGCGGGAAGGTTCATGCCTGGTCTGAAGCCATGCAGTGCAATGCTGCAGTACCGGTGCTGGACGTTGGCTCCAACGATATGGCGGTGTTGCCCTACACCAGTGGCACCACCGGTTTGCCCAAGGGCTGTATGCATTTGCATTCCAGCATCATGCACAACGCCTTGGCCAGCGCCATGTGGGGCAACGGCAGCATGCAAAACGTCACCTTGATGGTGGTGCCGATGTTTCATATCACCGGAATGGTGAGTTTGATGCACACCAACATCAGTTGTGCAGCCACCATGGTTTTGATGCCGCGCTGGGACCGGGAGCTTGCAGGAGCCTTGATATCGCAATGGAAAGTGACCCATTGGACCAATATTCCGACCATGGTGATTGATCTCTTGGCTAGCCCCCGTTTTGAGAAGTTTGACCTCTCCAGCTTGGTCTATATCGGAGGCGGCGGGGCCGCCATGCCGCGGGCAGTCGCCCAGCGTTTATGGGAACAGTTTGGCTTGCGTTACTGCGAAGGCTATGGATTAACCGAGACCGCAGCCCCGTCGCACAGCAACCCACCCGATGCACCTAAGCAGCAATGTTTGGGCATTCCCTTCATGGGCGTGCGTTCGCGGGTGGTAGACCCAGAGACCCTGGCGACCATGCCTGTGGGAGAGCAGGGCGAGATCATCATGAGCGGGCCTCAAATTTTTCAAGGCTATTGGAAGCGGCCAGAGGCCACTGCGGAGGTCTTTGTTGAGATCGAAGGACAGCGGTTTTTCAGATCGGGTGACTTAGGCTATATAGATGAAGACGGGTATTTCTTTATAACTGACCGCCTCAAACGCATGATCAATGCTTCGGGCTTTAAGGTCTGGCCTGCGGAGGTCGAGGCGCTGATGTTTGCACACCCAGCGATTCAAGAAGCCTGCATCATCGCCACCCATGACAGCTACCGCGGCGAGTCTGTCAAGGCCGTGGTGGTCTTGCGGCAAAGTCACAAAGAGACAGTGACTGAACAAGACATCATTGCTTGGTGCCGCGATCACATGGCGGTTTATAAAATTCCACGGTCAGTGCAGTTTGTAGACGTATTACCTAAAAGCGGTGCTGGCAAAGTCATGTGGCGCTTGTTGCAAGACAATGAAAGAAAACCGCAATGATCACCCATCCAAAAACCCCTCGGGTTTTGCCTGACGCTGAACCTGCGTCTATGGGTTTTGACGCCCAACGCACCCGCCACATTGCAAAGGTGTTTAGCCAAGAGGCTGCCGCCAGGCGTTTGCCTGGCGCAGTGATGCTTGTGGCCCGCAAGGGGAACATCGTGTTCCACGAAGCCGTCGGCCAGCAAGACCCGCAGCGCGGCTTGGCCATGGCATTGGATTCGATCTTTCGCATTTACTCTATGACCAAGCCGATTGTCTCGGTGGCCGTGATGATGCTCCTGGAGCGCGGGCGCTTATTGCTAGATGACCCGGTAGCCACATACCTGCCTGAGTTTGCGGATGTCAAAGTCGCCCACTTTGAGGGTGGGCAAATGAACTTGCGCTCTCCACACCAAGCGCCCACCGTGCAAGATTTACTGCGCCATACCGCGGGTTTAACGTATGAAAAACGGGGTTCTGAGCCGGTACAAATGATGTACGCCAAAGCCGAAATGGACTCGCGAGACCGCAGCAACGCTGAATTTTCTAAAGCATTGGCACAGCTGCCTTTGATGTTTGAGCCCGGCACCGTGTGGGAGTACAGCCGCGCCACCGATCTTTTGGGCGCCTTGGTGGAGGCCGTCAGCGGTCAGACCCTGGGTGTGTTTTTACAAGAGAATATTTTGGGTCCCTTGGGGATGGTCGATACCGCCTTCAGTGTTCCTATTGAAAAGCAGCATCGCTTGGCAGAGCCATTTGACATCGATCCAGAAGGCAAACCGCCTGTTCCCCTTTTTGATATGCGCGTGGTGCCCAAAATGGAGTCGGGGGGCGCTGGTCTGGCCTCCACCACCCACGATTACGCCCGATTTTTACAGTGCTTACTCAATGAAGGGACCTTAGGTGGCGTGCGTATTTTGAGCCCCCACTCGGTTCGGTTGATGGCCTCTGACCACCTTGGCGCGATTGTCCAGCACCCCAGCCAGCGTTTGGGCTTTATGCTCAACCCTGGAACCGGTTTCGGCTTGGGCTTTCAGGTGCGCATGGCTGTGGGTATGGATTCCTTGCTTGGCTCAGTAGGCATGTATTCTTGGGGCGGCAGCGCGGGTACTACGTTTTGGGTTGACCCCGTTCAAGAGTTTTTTGCCATCCTCATGACCCAAGCCCCCAACCAGCGAGACTACTACCGCCCTCGGTTTCGCAACTTGGTTTACGCGGCGTTGGTAGATTAAGTCACCCAGCAATTTAGATACTCAAGGAGCATCCGTATGAAAGCAATTTGGAAAGACACCGTGATCGCAGAGAGCGACGCCACCGTGATGGTCGAAGGCAACCACTATTTTCCCGAGGCCTCCGTGAACCGCCAATACATCAGCTTTAGCAACCACAAGACCAGTTGCGCTTGGAAAGGGCAGGCGAGTTACTACTCGCTCACCGTGAATGGTGACGTCAACCCAGATGCTGCTTGGTGCTACGCCGACCCCAAAGAGGCGGCCGCCAATATTAAAGGCTATGTGGCTTTTTGGAAGGGCGTGCAGGTCAGCTGATCAAGTAACGTCGGCTTCATGCCGTAATCCACAGCGCTGGCAATGCGGGCAAGGTTCGCAATATCTTGGCCAAGGCGCCACTCTCCACTAGTGCGGTGGCGTGTGCAATATCGGGCGACAAATAACGGTCTTGTTCCATCTTGGGAATGTGTGTGCGAAGCAGAGAGTGCACTGCTTCTAATGCCTGCGAGCTGTGCAGGGGCCGTAGGAAGTCAATGCCCTGGGCCGCAGCCAATAGCTCGATGCCCAGAATGTGCGCGGTGTTACTCACCATGGTCTGCAGGCGGCGCGCGGCAAAGGTGGCCATGGACACATGGTCTTCTTGGTTGGCGCTGGTGGGCAGGCTGTCCACGCTGGCCGGGTGCGCCAGTGACTTATTTTCAGACGCCAGGGCGGCAGCCGTTACGTGCGCAATCATGAAGCCGCTGTTAAGGCCTGCGTCGTCCGTCAGAAAAGGCGGCAGGCGCGACACGCTGCTATCAATCAGCATGGCGATTCGCCGCTCGGCAATCGCGCCCACTTCGGCAATGGCCAAAGCCATGCCGTCAGCTGCCAGCGCCACCGGCTCGGCGTGAAAGTTGCCGCCTGAGAGCATGGCCTGGTCCTCGGCAAACACCAGTGGGTTGTCGGTCACCGCATTGGCTTCGATCAGCAGCACCCGCGCAGCGTGGCGCAGTTGGTCCAGGCAAGCGCCCACCACTTGCGGCTGGCAGCGAAGGCAGTAGGGGTCTTGCACTCGGTCGTCCCCATGCAGGTGTGAGTTACGGATTTCGCTGCCCGAAAGGAGTGCACGGTAACACTGCGCCACATCGATCTGCCCCGGCTGACCGCGTAACATATGAATGCGTGGATCGAACGGACCGTCGCTACCGCGTGCTGCGTCAATCGTCAGCGCTCCGATCACCAAGGCAGCTTCCAAAACCGGCTCAAAAATCAGCAACGCATGAAGCGCCAAGGCGGTCGAAGTTTGCGTGCCGTTGATCAGCGCCAAACCTTCTTTGGGGCCGAGAGCAAGCGGCGCAATGCCTGCGGCCCTCAAAGCGCCCAGCGCGGGAACGGGCGCGCCGTCTATCAACATAAAACCTTCGCCCATGAGCGCCAGCGTCATGTGCGCCAGAGGCGCCAAGTCGCCCGATGCGCCCACCGATCCTTTGGACGGAACCCAGGGCACAAGGCCGGCGTTGTAGACCTTAATCAGCGAGTCGATCACCACCTCGCGCACGCCGGAATACCCACGCGCCAAACTGGCCGCCTTGAGCGCCATCATCAGGCGCATTACAGCCGGTTCTAAGGGCTCGCCCACGCCGACGCAGTGGGAACGGATCAGGTTGAGCTGCAGCGTGGCGAGTTGCGATTTGCTGATGCGTTGGTTGGCCAATTTGCCAAAACCGGTATTCACGCCATAGACCGGCGCATCGCCGTCGGCAGCGTTTTGTACCACCTGTTGACTGGCACGAATAGCAGCGCGACTTGCGTCGGGAAGTTGCAGTTGCACCGTATCGGCATGAACAGCCATGAGCTGCTCTAGCGTCAGCGCGCCGGGGGTGATGGTGATGGATGAAGCGGCGGGTGTACGCATTTCAGATGGCTTTCATGGGAAGGTTCAGGCCTTGTTCACGGGCGCATTGCTCGGCGATTTCGTAACCTGCGTCGGCGTGACGCATGACGCCGGTGGCTGGGTCGTTCCACAAGACGCGCTCCAGTCGCTCGGCCGCTTCGGGCGTACCGTCGGCCACGATCACCACGCCGCTGTGTTGGCTGTAGCCCATGCCCACGCCGCCGCCATGGTGCAGGCTGACCCAGGTCGCGCCGCTGGCGGTGTTAAGTAAGGCGTTGAGTAGCGGCCAGTCGGACACGGCGTCAGAGCCGTCTAGCATGGCCTCGGTCTCGCGGTTGGGCGAAGCGACCGAGCCGCTGTCGAGGTGGTCGCGCCCGATAACGATAGGGCCTTTGAGTTCGCCGCTTTTAACCATCTCATTGAACGCCAGCCCAGCCAGATGCCGCTCGCCCAGACCGATCCAACAAATGCGTGCGGGCAGACCCTGAAACGCGATGCGCTCGCCGGCCATATCTAGCCAGCGCAGCAAGCCGGCGTTGTTGGGGAAAAGCTCTTTCATCTTCGCGTCGGTCTTGCGGATGTCCTCGGGGTCGCCGCTCAGGGCTACCCAGCGAAAGGGACCAATGCCTTTGCAAAACAGGGGCCGCACATAGGCCGGTACAAAGCCGGGGTAGTCAAAGGCATTGGCCACGCCATAGTCTTTGGCCACCTGGCGCAGGTTGTTGCCGTAGTCCACCGTGGGAATACCCATGCCATGGAAATCGAGCAGCGCCTGAACATGCACCGCACACGACTGGCCTGCGGCTAGCGTGAGTTCGGCGTGTTGTGCCGGGTCTTTTTGC
>JAIPDD010000069.1 GCA_021737875.1 Sulfuritalea sp. | reverse complement strand
GGTGTGAAGGTGGGCGGTGCACGGCAAATTGAGTGCACGATCAACGGCTTGGGTGAGCGTGCAGGCAATTGCAGCTTAGAAGAAGTGGTCATGGCCATCAAAACGCGCAAAGACTATTTCGGATTAAGCCTGGGTATCGATACCCAGCATATTTTGGCCAGTAGCCGCATGGTGAGTCAAACCACGGGGTTTGTGGTTCAGCCCAACAAAGCAGTCGTTGGTGCCAATGCCTTTGCGCATGCGTCTGGAATTCACCAAGATGGCGTACTCAAAGCGCGCGACACCTATGAAATTATGCGCGCAGAGGATGTAGGGTGGACAGCGAACAAAATTGTTTTGGGTAAGTTAAGCGGCCGCAATGCGTTCAAACAACGGCTGCAAGATTTAGGCGTTCAAATGGAGAGTGAAGCCGATAACAATGCGGCATTTGCGCGCTTCAAAGAGCTAGCAGACCGTAAAACCGAGATTTACGACGAAGACATTTTGGCGCTGGTCAGTGATGAAAGTATTGCGCATGACAATGAGCAATTTGGATTTATCTCCTTGTCGCAACACAGCGAAACAGGTGAGCGCCCCCACGCGGAAATCGTCTTCACGGTGGCTGGAAAAGAAGTCAAATCTTCATCGGACGGCAACGGCCCAGTGGATGCATCCCTTAAAGCGATTGAACTGCAAATCAAGAGTGGCGCTGAAATGGTGCTGTACTCCGTGAACGCCATCAGTGGATCGACTGAGAGCCAAGGCGAAGTGACCGTGCGCTTGCAAAACAGTGGCCGTGTGGTCAACGGTACAGGCTCCGATCCAGATATCGTCGTAGCATCTGCCAAGGCTTATTTGAGTGCTTTGAACAAATTGCAAAGCAAAGCCGACCGCGTTGCTGCCCAAGGATAATCAAAAGCCGAGGATTTTTAGTTGAAGTTTCTTTCGCAAGTACTTGATTTTATGGATTTTTTGTTTAGAATCGAAAAAATCAGTGCAAATGGTAGGGACTTCCAGCCACGTCCCAGCCTGAACTTTGGAAGTTAATGAAAAAAATTCTCGCAAACTTAATCGTCATTTTGGGTTTGGTCTTTTCAGCAGGACCCGGCGTGCAGGCTGCCGTTACACACCAAAAAGCGAATGCTAAGAAACAGCGAATCCATAAAGCGCCAGTGAAGATGGCCGCGAAAAAGCTTGCCAGCAAACGCGCCAAGGTGAAGTTTGCCGCTGCCCCTAAGCGCCCCTCATTTGGTCAGACCGCAGGTTTGCATGCTTCCCAGGATTCTTTGGACTTGAAGTCCAGCGTTGCTTTTGTCATTGACCAAGACACCAATGAAGTCTTGTTTAAGAAAAATGAGCAAGCGGTGCTGCCCATTGCTTCGATCACTAAATTGATGACAGGTGTTTTGGTGACCGAGGCTAAGTTGCCTATGGATGAGATGATCACGATCACGCAGGCCGATGTCGATATGGAAAAGGGCAGCAGCTCACGCCTGGCAGTAGGGACAGAATTATCCCGTGGTGAACTCCTGCACTTGGCCTTGATGTCAAGTGAGAACCGCGCAGCGCATGCTTTAGGTCGGACTCACCCGGGCGGCCTCTCAACTTTTGTGGGCTTAATGAATGCGAAGGCAAATAGCTTGGGCATGAATGCGACCAATTACGTAGAGCCCACCGGTTTATCTAGCAAAAATCAGTCGAGTGCCAGAGATCTGGCGACTTTGGTGAGTTATGCCCACGCAGATGCTACTTTGCGAGAGTTCTCAACATCGCCGGCCTACCAAGTGGCAGTGGGCCATAAAACTTTAAAGTACAACACCACCAACCGTCTGGTCAAAAGTCCGCTGTGGGATATTGGAATTCAAAAAACCGGTTACATCTCTGAAGCGGGTCAGTGCTTGGTGATGCAAGCCAAGGTTTCTGGCCGCAGATTGATCATGGTGTTTTTGGACTCTGCCGGAAAGTTTAGCCGCACAGCCGATGCGGAGCGGGTTCGGCGTTGGCTGGAGTCGGGCACCTCTAAACTGTCCCGTGCTGCTCCAGCGGCAGGTAAATCAGGGCTGAAACGGTCCTAAACAGCCCACCGGGAGCTCAACCTCCGGTGTACCCAAGCGCCTGAGAAATCTCTCTGGCAGTCTCTTTGAGTTTAGGTAACCAGTGATCGTCCATTCGGCCAGAGGGGGCGGATATCGACAATCCTGCGACCAATTTCTCTTGGTCATCGTAGATGCCAGCGGCCATGCAGCGCACTCCCAACTCTAGCTCTTCATTGTCATTGGCTTGGCCATATTGACGCACCTTAGAGAGTTCCCGCTCTAAATTCGATAATTCGGTGATGCTGTTTTTGGTATGGCCTTGTAGGCCTGTGCGCGTGGCATAGCTTCGCACGCGCTGTGGATCATCCGCGGCTAGAAAAAGTTTTCCAACCGATGTCAGGTGCAAGGGGGCTCGCCCCCCAATGGCGCGAACCACTTGCATACCAGAGCGTTCGCTGAAGGCGCGCTCCACATAAATGATTTCATCGCCTTGGCGCATGCTCAGGTTGACGGGCTGTTGGGTGAGTTTATGCAGCTCGCGCATGGGCAACATGGCTGCATCTCGCACGTTGAGACGGCCTTTGACTAAATTTCCCAATTCCAATAAGCGCATACCCAGTCGGTAGACCCCCGCTTGCGGACGGTCTGCAAAGCGCCCCAGTACCAAGTCGTTAAGGATGCGGTGGGCTGTCGAAGGGTGTAAATCGGCTTTTTCGCTGACGTCTTTGAGCGTCATCGCTTCTTCGCGCGAGGCCAGCACATCAATGATCGTAAACATCCGTTCGATAACTTGCACCGAGGGGGTCGTAGAGCGGTCTGAATCTTTTTTAGTCATGGTGGCTTTGGGTAAACCCTATTATCGAGCACTGCGCCTAGGCATTCTATGGACTTGATGCGTTTGCGTTCCAAACGCAGAATCATTGATCTATCCTCGATAACGCTTTCCACACACCGTCTTCTAACAGTTCTAAGGGTTGAAAATTAGTTTTGTAGTTCATTTTTTGGCTTTGCTCAATCCAATAACCCAAGTACAAATGTGACAGGTTCAAAGTTTTGGCTTGGTCAATTTGCCACAGGACGTTGTAAGTGCCATAACTGGCTTTGTCATCGGGATCAAAAAATGTGTAAACAGCGGACAGGCCATTGTTCAATACATCCAAAATAGAAACCATTTTGAGGGTGCCTGGGCTGTCGGTTTCACTGGGCTCTCGGAACTCTACCAGGCGAGAATTGACGCGACTTTGGAGCAGAAACTGGGTGTACTGACCGACGCTGTCCTCGTCCATTCCTCCGCCAGGGTGGCGGCTGTTTTGGTATCTCAGGTAAAGCGCGTAATGCTCCGGGGAAAATCCCAGATTGAGCACTCTCGACACAAGGTGCTTGTGTTGCTTCCAAGCCCGGCGCTGGCTCCTGCCGGGTTGGAAGGCTTGGACCTGCACACGCAATGCAATGCAGGCCTGGCAGCCATCGCAGTTGGGACGGTAAGTGAACATGCCACTGCGCCTAAACCCACTTGCTACGAGTTCTGAGTAGGTGTTGTTGTTGATTAAATGGCTTGGCGTTGCGACCTGTGAGCGCGCTTGTCGCGCTGGCAAGTAGCTGCATTCATAGGATGCAGTCGCATAAAACTGCAGGGTTTGAAGTGGAAGGTCTTTGAGGTCAGTCATGGGAGATCAGGGCGACGACAAAATCTGATTCCAGTATAGAGGTGTAAATCGCCAGTCCACCGGGGGCAGAGCCTTGGCAGCCTGGACCTTGTTTAAAAAATCTGTTCTGCCAATGGGGGCGGCGCCCAGGCTAGCCAAATGGGTGGTATTTTGTTGGCAATCAATCCATGCCACGCCTTGTGCCTTGCACAAGGCCAGGAGTGCGGCGAGCGCGATTTTCGATCCGTCAGGGACGGTCGTAAACATGGATTCGCCAAAGACGGCTTGGCCTAAAGAGATGCAGTACAAGCCTGCAACCAATTGTTGATTTTTCCAAACCTCAATGCTGTGGGAATATCCGCGCTGGTGCATGTCGATATAGGCTTGCACCATGGCAGGGACAATCCATGTCCCTGATTGTTGAAGTCGAATCGCCTGAGCACACGATTGAATCACCCGCTCAAATGCAGTGTCTACGCGGATTTCAGAATCCGAATCTTGCGAAAAGCGAAACAGGGTTTTCTTCAATGACCGGTGAAGAATAAAGTCATCTACTTTCAAAACCATGCGCGGTTCAGGGCTCCACCAGAGAATAGGTTGCCCCTCACTAAACCATGGAAAGATGCCGTTTCCATAGGCGCTTTTGAGCGTATCCACATCTAAGGCTGCACCTGCTGCAAGAAGGCCAGGGGCTGAGGACTGCGCGCCCCAAGCCGAGTGCGCTGATGGGAAAGGCATTTGAGGCTCAAGCCAAGGCAACTGGTTTTCAGCCATTTAGTGCAGGCCCTTGCAGTAGCCGATGTCAGGGGTGAAGGAATTTTTTTTGAGCATGGCTAGGCGGTGCGTTTCAGGCGGTTAGAATACCAGCTGTCGGGGCGTAGCGCAGCCTGGTAGCGCATCTGGTTTGGGACCAGAGGGTCGAAGGTTCGAATCCTTTCGCCCCGACCATTTATCATGCCAAAGCTTCGCCTTTGGCATTTTCGTTTCTAGGTTACTGATTTATCTGTCCGTAGCTCAGTTGGATAGAGCAACAGCCTTCTAAGCTGTAGGTCACAGGTTCGATTCCTGTCGGACAGGCCAACTCCTCCTTTAAGACCCAGTGGCCGTATCAATTTGCTGTACCGGAGTCTTTTCATTGAGCCACCGGTAAGCTGCGTTTTGGAGTGGCTCACCTGCGCCGGTGGTAAGCAGTTCCAGGGTGCAGGAGTGCGTGCGTGGTGGGTGCGCCACAGCCGTATTGACGCTACCAATCTCTTCTAACAAGGCACGTGTTCTTCGGGCAACCGGGACGCCACCCTCTAAAAGTTGGATTCCAGGCCCAATCAGATCGGTGATAGTTTCTGTTGCAAACGCGTAGTGCGTACAACCTAAAACAAGCGTATCGATATGCCCTTTTTCATTGCCAAAGGGGCCCATGGCTTGGGTATACCTTGTGCAAAGCGACTGAATACGTTTTTGATCGCCTTGCTCAATGGCCGCAGCCAATCCATCGCAGGCTTGGGTGATGAACGCAATGTTTGCAGGTTGGGACGCCAATAAGCCTTTGAACTTTTCGCTTTCTAGCGTACTTCGTGTAGCCATTACGCCAATGCGCCCTGTTTTACTTAGGGCTGCCGCGGGTTTGAGCGCAGGCTCAATGCCAATGATGGGAAGGGCAGGGTAGCGAAGTCGCAGGTCAGCAATCGCGGCGGCTGTCGCCGTATTGCAAGCAACGACCAATGCTTTGGCGTGCCGCACGTCCCGTAAATAATGGGCGATGGCTTGCGAGCGGGTGAGGACGTGCGCGACGTCGCGTTCTCCATAGGGCGCATAGCCCGCATCGGAGACATAAATAAATGTTTCAAACGGCAATACGTCTTGAAGCGCTTTCAAAACGCTCAATCCCCCCACGCCGCTGTCAAAAACTCCAATGGCTGGCATGGATTTCTCTGAAGTGTTTTATCAAACCGATTGAAGGGGAATGGTTTTAAATTCCCCACTGGCGATTTTCTTTTGCCAAGTTGCAGGTCCCGTGATGTGGGCGCTGGTTCCGCCAGAATCAACGGCGACGGTGACTGGCATATCGACCACATCAAACTCGTAAATTGCTTCCATACCGAGGTCTGCAAAGCCTACGACTTTGGCGTGCTTAATGGCTTTGCTGACCAAGTAGGCGGCTCCGCCAACCGCCATCAAGTAGGCGCTTTGGTGTTTTTTGATGGCTTCGATCGCTACCGGGCCGCGCTCGGCTTTGCCCACCATAGAGATCAGCCCAGTTTGGCTGAGCATCATTTCAGTGAAGCCATCCATGCGGGTGGCGGTTGTGGGTCCGGCTGGTCCTACAGCTTCGTCACCAACCGGGTCCACAGGACCGACGTAGTAAATCACGCGATTCGTAAAGTCAACGGGAAGGGGCTCGCCTTTTGCCAACATGGTCTGAATTCGCTTGTGGGCGGCGTCCCGCCCGGTGAGCATTTTCCCGTTCAATAAAAGCGTCTGGCCGGGCGTCCAGCTAGCGACTTCGGTTTTGCTTAAGGTATTGAGGTCCACCTTTTTACTTTGGACATAGTCAGGGGCCCAATTCACTGAAGGCCACAAATCCAAGGAAGGGGGGGTAAGGTAGGTGGGACCGCTGCCGTCCAAAACAAAATGGGCATGCCGAGTCGCCGCACAGTTAGGGATCATGGCCACCGGTTTGCTGGCTGCATGGGTGGGGTACATTTTAATTTTGACGTCTAACACCGTGGTGAGACCGCCCAAACCTTGCGCGCCAATACCCAAGGCATTGACTTTGTCAAACAACTCCAAGCGAAGTTCTTCGGTTTGACTCAAAGCCTGCCCAGAGGAGGACTTGGCTTGAAGTTCGTACATGTCGATGTCGTCCATCAAGCTTTCTTTGGCCATCAGTACCGCTTTCTCAGCCGTACCCCCAATGCCGATGCCCAGCATGCCTGGCGGACACCAACCCGCACCCATCGTTGGTACAGTTTTGAGAACCCAATCGACCACCGAGTCACCAGGGTTGAGCATGATCATTTTGCTTTTGTTTTCCGAGCCGCCACCTTTGGCTGCCACTGTGACTTCAACGGTGTTGCCTGGAACGATTTCAGTAAAGATGACAGCGGGCGTGTTGTCTTTGGTGTTTTTTCGCAAGAACTCAGGGTCAGCGACAACGCTGGCACGCAGTGTGTTGTCGGGGTGGTTGTAGCCTTGGCGAACACCTTCATTGATGGCGTCATCGAGACTTCCCGAGAACCCTTCCCATCGCACGTCCATGCCGACCTTGAGGAATACATTGACGATTCCGGTGTCTTGGCAAATGGGGCGGTGCCCCGTAGCGCTCATTTTGCTGTTCGTCAAAATTTGTGCAATGGCGTCTTTGGCGGCGGGGCTTTGTTCGCGTTCGTACGCCCGGGCCAAGTGGGCAATGTAGTCAGCCGGGTGGTAATAGCTGATGTATTGCAAGGCAGCGGCGACGGATTCAATGAGGTCGGCTTGACGAATGGTGGACATGGTGCTGAAAGCCTTAAAGAGAAAAAAACCAGTAGGATGAGTTTACCTAAGCCCGCAGTCAGTGGCATGTAAGTGCAAGAAACGACATTTCGGGTTAGTATTTAATTACGAGGAGGTCCCCCATGAGTTCTGCATCATCTGCCATTGAATCGGTTTTGGTTGAAAACCGTGTCTTTTACCCCAGCGAGGCAACCGTTAAAGCTGCTCGCATTTCCGGCATGGAGGGCTATAACGCCTTGTGTGCAGAAGCCGAAAAAGACTTTGAAGGTTTTTGGGCGCGGTTGGCGCGTGAAAACGTGGTTTGGAACAAGCCCTTCACACGGACTTTGGATGAGTCCAAAGCGCCTTTCTATCGATGGTTTGACGACGGAGAGCTCAACGCTTCCGCCAACTGCCTAGACAAGCACATGGGCACGCCCACCGAAAACAAGACCGCCGTTATTTTTGAAGCAGACGACGGAACCGTTACCAAAACCACTTACAAAGAATTACTCGCACGGGTGAGCCAATTCGCCAACGCTTTGAAAGCCGATGGCATTCAAAAGGGTGATCGGGTATTGGTTTATATGCCCATGACGCTCGAAGGCGTGATTGCAATGCAAGCCTGCGCCCGCATTGGCGCAACCCACAGCGTAGTTTTTGGAGGTTTCTCCGCCAAAGCCTTGCAAGAGCGCATCATTGATGCTGGCGCGGTTGCCGTGATCACGTCTAACTTTCAAATGCGCGGTGGCAAAGAGCTGCCTCTGAAAGCGATTGTGGATGAAGGCCTGGCCATGGGAGGTTGCGAATCGATCAAGTCGGTCTATGTGTACCAACGCACTGCAACCGCCTGCGCGATGGTTTCAGGGCGTGACAAAACGTTCGCACAGGCACTTGAAGGCCAAAGCAGCGTGTGTGCCCCGGTATCGGTTGGCGCAGAGCATCCCCTCTTTATTCTTTACACCTCGGGCTCCACAGGAAAACCCAAGGGCGTTCAGCACTCCACCGGCGGCTATTTGCTTTGGGCCAAGCTGACCATGGATTGGACATTTGACTTAAAGCCCAATGACGTGTTCTGGTGTACTGCAGATATTGGTTGGATTACCGGTCACACCTATGTCGCCTACGGCCCCTTGGCAGCAGGCGCAACCCAGATCATTTTTGAAGGCGTACCTACTTACCCCAACGCGGGTCGCTTTTGGCAGATGATTGAACGCCACCAATGCACTATTTTCTACACCGCGCCCACGGCCATTCGGTCCCTGATCAAAGCTGCTGAAAGCGATACAGCAGTGCATCCCGACCGCTCTGATTTAAGCAGCTTGCGTATTTTGGGTTCCGTAGGTGAACCGATTAATCCGGAAGCGTGGATGTGGTATTACAAAAACATTGGCCACGAAAAATGCCCTATCGTTGATACGTTTTGGCAAACCGAAACCGGTGGCCACATGATGACGCCTCTACCAGGCGCAACCCCCTTGGTCCCAGGCAGCTGCACCTTGCCGCTGCCCGGCATCATGGCGGCCATTGTCGATGAGGTTGGTAACGATATTGCAAATGGAACAGGCGGAATTTTGGTCGTTAAACGCCCTTGGCCGTCCATGATTCGCACCATCTGGAATGACCCGGAACGGTTTGTCAAAAGCTATTTCCCTGAAGAAATGGGCGGCAAGCTCTACCTCGCTGGAGACGGCGCAGTGCGCAGTGCCGACAGAGGCTATTTCCGAATCACAGGTCGTATCGATGACGTGCTAAACGTCTCAGGCCACCGCATGGGAACCATGGAAATTGAGTCCGCACTGGTTTCTAAAACCGACCTGGTCGCTGAAGCGGCTGTCGTAGGCAGGCCAGACGATTTAACCGGCGAGGCCATTTGCGCATTCGTGGTTCTTAAACGCTCCCGACCCGATGATGCAGAGGCCAAGGCGATTGCCAAGGAACTGCGCGACTGGGTTGCCAAAGAAATTGGCCCCATCGCCAAGCCCAAGGACATTCGCTTTGGTGAAAACCTTCCCAAAACACGTTCTGGAAAAATCATGCGCCGCTTGCTGCGCTCATTGGCCAAAGGCGAGACCATCACGCAAGATATTTCGACCCTCGAAAACCCTGCGATCTTGGACCAGTTAGGTAAGGCGTATTGATTCAAGTCAATCAACAGCAGGTATAAAAAAAGGCACCGAGGTGCCTTTTTTGTTTTCCGTCTCTTTTTTACTCTTGCGAGCCTAAGGGAACCGTTCGCAGATCACGTTTACGTCCATTGTGGTGACTTCTTGCAAGAAGTAGTTATTTGCACTTGTAGGGACTCTCACCGGCAAGATCTTGCTTTGTTTTTGTATCAACAATGCGCACTGACGCCAGTGGGTTGTTAATACAAATTGCATTTCTGGCCTTATAAATTCCAGAACCGGACGCGATGATCTTCGCTTTGGTAGTTATTAGCTGATTGTCTTTGTCAAACGCTAAAAGTTCGTATGTCCCGGAGGGGGATGCGCAACTGGTGAGCATAAAAATGGAGAGGCTCAATAGCGATAGCTGTGTACTACGGGTTTGCATGATGAACTTTCTAAGGAATGGAAATAGTTTATTGAATGCCGTATGACTTACACCAAAACCCAGGTTTACCTTTTTTGGAGGATTCGATGCACTCTTGGCGCTGGATGTCCTGCGCTTTGGCTTTGAGATCGGCCAGTTCGGCTTCGATGGTACGGGTCAGAGGTTCTACTTTCACGGACTCCAGTAGTTGGCGGAATAACACCTGCATAGCCGCGTGGGCCTGGGGGGTTTGCAGTGAATCCTGGTTGGCGCCAAGCTGAATACTGATGGAATAACCGGTATCTGCTATGGGGGTCAAGTAGCTCTTAAACCAGCCACCCGTACCCGTGCGCTGCATATCTTTCTCATCATTTTCAAGAGTAGCCCAAAATGCTCCATTGATTTGCAGTTGGGTCCACTTACCCGAAGGGTTGTACCGAGACCACAATGTCTTCCAGGTTTCCATGTCGCGTTTGTGCAAGCGAAATATCAGCGCGTGACTCGCCCCCACCCAAGCTTGGAAACACATGGCCTGCAAGCCCTGCTCCTGGTCTTCATAGCGAACTATCGCCCGGCGACCATCGACGTTCTCATAAATGGGTTGGTGGACGATTTTGCTGCGGACGTAGCTGCTGATATTTTTGGGTGGATTATCGCGCTGCCAAATACCTTTTTCATCTTCATAGATGTCATCGACTATTTTCACTTCACCGTAACCTGCTGAACTTCTTGTGTATTTAGTTGGCAATTTCGAGTAATAACAATTACTTGTAACAGGCCAAGCATGGGTCACACGGTAGCGATCCATAAACTTGAATATGTACACGTCAAGATTGGTCGTAATACCTTTATCCAGCGCGCCGGGACGCATATAAGGTTCTTCAAGATTGCGTTACAGGTTATGGCATCCAGCTATAAGGCCAATACCGAATATAGCTATGCCAATCAGAGTTTTTTTATGTCGCATTTCGTATCTCATTTCTTGATGACAATGGGGTTTCCATTTCCGTCATGGGGAATGCCACCTTTGTAATGAATCAGATTGCTGTTGTCCTGCACTGCCTTATCTGGCGCATTGGGGGAGAGTATTTGTACTTGTTGGCACCCGGCAGCACCTGTGCCATAACAACTGTGTGCACTGTTGGATGTGGTCAATACATTCCAGAACTCCGACAGACTCATCACCCCAGGGTTGCCACCGGTCCCCACGGGTATCGGATCATTCTTGAAGTAGCTGAAGGTAACGTTGTCAATGTTCTTTTGACCAACGACTTTTTCCGCCGTCTTCGTATACTCTTGAGCACTTACCGCACCACCCACCCCTTGCACACTTAGGTTCGACTTAGTCACGCCTTCGCTTGCCAGAATGGCGTTGGCATTGGTCTGCACAATCGTACCCCGGCTGTGGCCAAGGCTGACCACGTCACCACCAGTGTTTGCCCCCAGTGTTTTCAACCCGTCGG
>JAIPDD010000068.1 GCA_021737875.1 Sulfuritalea sp. | reverse complement strand
CCATGGCAATAGGCACACCAGCGCTTTGGCCGCGTTGGGTGAGAGTGATATCGAGGAGACGGGCTGCTTTTTCGGCGTCTTCATAGAACATTTCATAGAAGTCACCCATCCGATAAAACAACAGGGTATCGGGGTAGCCCGCCTTTAAGCCCAGGTACTGGACCATCATGGGGGTGTGTTGCTTTGCGTCTTCGGTCATTGGGGGGAAGTCTATCAACTTCACGCCATTGAATTGGACCGCTGCTAAAAATACCGGCTCGCGTTAAACTCCAACGCGAAACCCCTCAAAGCTTTAAGGATTGTGATGAGCGTCTCTCCCGTTTCTCAGCGACCAGCGCCGGTACAGGCACAGCAGCAGCCGCGCGAGCCTATCAAAGCCGTGGCTCAAAAACAGACCGAAGCGCCTCGGCCCGATCCCAAGCCCATCCACCAAAACGAACAAGCCCAGACCACCTATACGCGGGTCAAAGAAAATCAAGAAAGGCAAGTCCAAGCCAAAGGGCGCCAAGTCGATCTCAAAGCGTAAATCCCGGTTTTCCTCGCCTACCAAGGAGTATTGATGTTCACTACCGCAATCGCCGGGAGCCTTCCCAAACCCGCTTGGCTCGCAGAAACTGAAAAACTGTGGCCACAGTGGAAAGCCCAAGGCGATGCGTTGCTTCAGGTCAAGCGCGATGCCACCTTGTTGTGGATCAAAGCGCAAGAGGATGCGGGGATTGATGTCATTGGAGACGGCGAACAAGCGCGACAGCACTTTGTCCATGGCTTTGTAGAGCACGTGGAAGGCATTGACTTTGAAAACAAGGTCACCATGGGCATTCGTAACAATCGCTACGACGCCCAGGTTCCCCAGGTCATTGCCCCATTGCGCTTAAAAGGGCGGGTACACGCTTTCGAAGCCCAGTTGGCGCGGGCCCATACCAAGAAAAAACTGAAATTCACCTTGCCCGGCCCCATGACCATTGTGGACACCGTGGCTGACCGTTTTTATGGTGACAAGGTCAAGATGGCCATGGCCTTTGCTGAGCTGCTCAACCAAGAAGCACTCGCACTCCAAGCCGATGGCGTAGACATTATTCAGTTTGATGAACCGGCCTTCAATGTGTACATGGACGAAGCTGCCGACTGGGGCGTCAAAGCACTTGAGCGCGCAGCGCAAGGCTTGACGTGCACGACTGCGGTTCACATTTGCTATGGCTATGGCATTGAAGCCAACAACAACTGGAAAAAAACCTTGGGTGACGAATGGCGTCAGTATGAAAAAGTATTTCCCGCCTTAGCCAAGAGCAGCATCGAGCAGGTGAGCTTGGAATGTTTTCATTCGCATGTGCCCATGGAAATGATGAAGTTATTGGAGGGCAAAGACGTGATGGTCGGGGTCATTGACGTTGCCAGCGCTGAGATTGAAACGCCAGAACAGATTGCCGACACCATTGGCCGCGCTTTGCAGTTCGTTCCCAAACACCGCTTGATTGCCTGTACCAACTGCGGCTTGGCGCCTATGACCCGCGACGTGGCTGAGCGCAAGCTTAAGGCCTTGGCGGAAGGGGCTAGGTTGGCAAGTCAGCGTTACGCGTGATTCAAGGGCCAGAAATCTCGACCATGATTTCATTGCGTCGAAATAGGGGCAATGTCCATGGCGGGTCATACCGTGAAATTTGGGGTGTCCCGATCATTTTCAATGCCCGTTTACCTGCCCACTCCAGGGTTTCGTCCGTCTTGCGTTGAACCCGAGCCAGGGTGTTAAACCCCGAGTAGGTTTGAACAGCGAAGTACTTGCCTGGAATTTCTTTCAAACGAACTGCATTGTTGTTGGGTTTGGGGATGTTTTCCATCGTGTACTGACTGGGCATCACAAAACTAATGCGCCATTGCTTGGCGGTCTGCATGGTCATGGCTGCAGACGACGGCTCCAAAGTGACAGGTGCCGTCATTGAGATTTTGGAGGACTGGGGTTCCGCCGTTACTGGCGCAGTCATCGCGATCTTGGACTTGGTCTGTGCATTTGAAACTTGGTTATTGCCAAAAATAAAATCAGCGATCAATCGAAAGCCTTTGCTTGATGCCTCATCCATATCGCCTTCAACCAAGGTCTCGGCAACCAGCATCGGTGCGTATTGTCGAATCTCAAATGAACCATCGGTGACCAAAACTTTAAAGGTCGGTTCTTCAATAGCCATGGCATTTCCCATCCAAAGTGCGCTTAAAGTCAATAGGAATGCAGGGAGTTTGAGTTTAAGCACGGACGGACTCCTTGATAGATTTTGCTTGGATTGCGATGACTTCCCGCTGCGCAGGCGTCAATCTGTTGAGGTTTTTTAGTTGCATCAGCATACGTGGATTTTTGGCAAGTTGGTCAGCATGGCGGTCAAGATAATCCCAGTACAAGGTGGTGAATGGGCATGCAGCTTCACCCGTCGATTGTGCAGGATCAAAACGACACCCTTTGCAGTGGTTGCTCATGCGGTCAATGTATTTGCCGCTGGCAATATAGGGCTTGCTTGACATGAGCCCGCCATCTGCAAATTGGCTCATCCCCAGCGTATTGGGCAGTTCTACCCATTCCACCGCGTCCACGTAAACACCCAAATACCACGAGTGCACTTCTTTGGGCGAAACGCCAAGTAGCAGGGCATACAAGCCAGTCACCATCAGCCGCTGGATGTGGTGTGCGTAACCGTGTTGAAGCGTTTGGTGAATCGCGTCCCGCATGCAAGCCATGTCGGTTTGGCCGGTCCAGTAAAAACTGGGAAGTGGGGCGGTGGCCTTCATTGCGTTGCGTTCGATATAGCTGGGCATGTGGCTCCAGTAGATACCACGAACGAATTCGCGCCACCCTAAGATTTGCCGAACAAAGCCTTCAACGGCTGCCAATGGTGCCAATCCCTGTTCGTATGCTTGTGACGCAGCTGCAACGACCTCTCTCGGGTTGAGGAGTTTTAAATTCAAGGCGCAAGACAAATGTGAGTGGTACAACCAGGCCTCGCCTTCCCACATGGCGTCCTCAAAACGTCCAAAATTGGAAAGTCGGTGTTCAATAAAAGCATCAAGGGCTTGTAATGCCTGCAATCGAGTCACAGGCCAACCAAATGTTGCGATGGATCCGGGATGACTAGCAAAACGCCGGTTCACCAATTCGATAACTTTTTTGGTGATCGCGTCGGGTGCAAATCGACTGGGTTGGGGCAATATTCCCGGCCCCTTTTTGCCGAAACTCTCGCGGTTTTCAGCGTCAAAATTCCAAGCGCCACCGACTGGCTTTTTTCCATCCATCAAGATGCCATTTTTCAGCCGCATCTCGCGGTAAAAAAATTCTAAGCGCAGTTGCTTTCGAGTCGCCGCATGCTCTGAAAAATCGCGCACGGTACTGAAAAAATGGGTGTCGTCGCGAATCTCTAAGTTCAGATTCATGGCGCGAGACAGTTCCCGTATTTTTTGGAGGACCCGCCAATCTCCGGGCGCAGTCATCATTAATTTTTCCGGTTGAATGCGTTCGATGGTCTTCGCTAATTCCCCATCCAATGTCCCTGTGTTGCCTTCGCTGTCGATTTCACAGTAATGGAGAACCCAGCCCTTCGTTCTAAGATCTTGGGCGAAATGGCGCATAGCACTTAGAAACAAGGTGGTGCGTTGTTTTGAGGAAATGATGTGCGTGGATTCTTCGTCCACTTCCGCCATCCAAACGGCGTCTTGTACCGGATCAAATCCAGCGAATGCAGATGCATCTTCACTCAGCTGATCACCCAAAACAATGACAAGGTTTCTCACTATTGAAGTCCTATTTTTTTACGACAAGCGTCAGAGCAATACAAAATAACTTCCCAGTTCTTAGCCCAAGCTTTCCGCCAAGTCATTTCACGCCCACACTGCTTGCAAAGCTTGGTTGGTAGGTATTTTTTATTACCTTTGAAGGAGTGAGTCAAACTTGCCTTTGGCATTTATTGCAAAGGCGCATGGGCGCATGATTTCAATTGGTCTAGCGATGCAAAGGCGAGGGCCTTGGCATGGGTTGACACCAACACGACAGCCGGCGCTACACCAGCTTCAAACGCTTCGAGCCAACGCCTAGCGCACAGGCACCACCGATCTCCAGGCTTTAAGCCTGAAAAGCGATACGCTGGGCGTGGTGTCAGGAGGTCGTTTCCACGAGAACTAGAAAAATCCAAGAATTTTTGAGTGACGATGGCGCAGATCACATGGCTGCCTTGGTCCTGCGCATCTGTTGTACAGCAACCATTGCGGTAATAGCCCGTTAACGGGTCATACGAGCAAGCGATAAGAGGCGTACCCAGAACGTTCAGATCGTGGCTGCCAGATAGATTCGCGCTCATGCAGACCTTTCGCTGAGGTCAATGCCTTCATGCGTCGCAATTTTTTCTAAGGCATTTTCAAACAAACACCGTGCAGACCCAGAAATGGATTGAAGATAGGAATGGAGGTGCGCATCTTCTGGGCTCTTATTCAAGCACTCTTGGCTGTACTCCTCAAAACTTGCCAACTGCGAAATGAGTTCTGCGACATGTCTGGGGCATTCACAAAGTACATTGGTAGAAATGGAGGCAACGCGGCTGAGCGTAGTTTCTGAAAATTTACGCGCTGTAATGATGGAGCCGCCTGTACCAAATTCTTGGGCGCGTGTGGAATCAACGAATAAAACCGACTGCAGAAGATCGGCCAGTTCTGTGTCGGCGATAGGCTCACGACGAACCACTATCCCTGCCCACTTCAATGCCTGGACCATCGCTTCAGTGGCAAAGTTGTAGACCACGATCGTTTGCTCAAAGACGTGTTTTTTCTTTAGTTCTTGAAGTGTGTTTTGTATTTGGGGCTGAAGCGAGTTCACTTTAACAAGCAAGACGCTGGGTTGACTAGGGATGTCGATGCTCAGCGTATCTTCTATTTTTTGAAACACATGGCTCACCTTCAACGGGTTGTCCTGAATAAGCCGTTTGAATTGTTTTGACTCAATGCGATTGGCCATACTCTGACCCACCACGGCTACGAAAGTGACCGTATTTTCGTCTCTGTTGTTTTTTTGAAGTAGGGCTTTGGGGTGAATCGACTGGTTGCTGATCCGACGCAATTGATCCACATTCATTCCAGCAATCGAGCTGATGGCATGCCCTTGCTGGGATAGTTGTTTGAGAAGAAGCGCTTTGGAGATGTCACTTTCGTTAAATATTCGGTGATTGCCCGGCGATTTAATCGGACTAAAAGCTTGGTACCGCTTTTCCCAAATGCGAAGTGTTGAAACAGGAATACCGGTGGTTTGCGAGACAGCGCCAATTCGGTAAGACTGGGTTGGGGACATATTGGTAGTTGGCAAAATTTCAATTTGAGTAGGTTTTGAGTGGGTATTATGCAATTAAAATTTGCTTTCCGTGCGGGAAACCTGTTTTATTGAAGAAAATACACGGAAATACTACTCAATTAAAGAGATTTATGTGATTTCCAATAAAACCATCAGTGCGATCGAGGTGAGTGTATTCCTTGCGAGAAACGCTAACCATCGCAACATCACCACCGAAGAGATGTCTTCTCGTCTAGAAATTTCCGTTTCGTACCTGGAGTACCTATTGAAGACCCTCAAGCAAAGCGGAATCGTTGCGGCTTCGAAAGGTCCTGGTGGGGGTTACCATATTCAAGGACGTGCTTGTGACATCTCTGTATGGAAAGTTGCCCAACTGTTTGAAAAGACACTTCAGTTAGATCCCGCAGATCCAGAAAACCCCAACCTTGCGCCAAGCGCCTATGAACTTGGTTTGCAGGCGGTCATTCGTTCTGAGTTAGAGGCTTCAACATTGGCCGATTTTGTGAATTCAGAACCACAAGATCCTTCCCCATTGGAGGGAACCGCAGGCCGCTTTCGGATGAAACCACTCTCGATGCCTATGCTTCCTAAGGCCGCCAATTCAGTTTTTCAATGGCATACGGTGATTTGAAAAATGGGGGCTAAACCATCGAAATTTGTCCATCTTTCACCCGGAGATCTGTCCATGATCATTCAGCGGGCTTGGGAAGACAGAACCACGTTTGAAACCATTCAGTCCCACTTTGGCGTCAGTGAGTCAGACGTGGTGTGGATTATGCGAAACCATTTGAAACAGAGTTCTTTTAAAATGTGGCGCATGCGCATGCGTGGGCGAGTGACCAAACACAGGGTATTGAGAGATCCCGATATGCCCTATTCAGACCACAAAATTGCGAACCACCGCCGACCCCACTGTTGATCGCTCAGGGGTCACGACACATTTTTCTTATGAAAGTTGGCTATGACAGATGACGAGCGGTGTTGCGGTACAGGTACTTGCATCATTGATGACTCCGGGCGCTGTTGGTGCGGACAGCAGTGGGACGGTGAAAAAATGTGTATGCCCATGGTGACCCCTGCGGATGAAGATGGGCACGAATCTCCTCCCGCATCTGTGCCAAGAGATCAAACTTGACGCTTTCGGTCAAGTCGCCAATGCCGACACTGTGGGCGCGCCGCTTAGGCTATGCAGGACTGCTTCCTTTTATGGGTCTCGCCCTTGCATGTTGGTATTTTCAAGACGGTTTGCATCTTCAATGGGCTCATGCTTTGCTGGCCTATGCCGCCACCATCGCAAGCTTTTTGGGCGCTATTCATTGGGGGCTTGCCATGCGCGGCACCCAGGAGCCCGATCGATCCTTGGCTTTGTTTGTTTGGGGGGTCATGCCATCTCTTTTGGCTTGGGTGGCATTGCTCGTTCCAACGGAGATGGGCTTATGGGGCCTGGCCGTTTTGCTGTGGGCCTGCTATGGGGTGGACTTGCGCGTCTACCCTCGGCTCGGTCTACAAGATTGGTTGCCAATGCGCGCTGTCTTGACGCAAGTTGCATCCGTGTGCTGTGTCATCGGGGCACTGGCTTTGTAGATTTTTTCGTGCATTGGCACGAAAAAATTTAAGCCTTGTTTGCAGCGTGTAGTTGTAATGTGGGCGTATTGCGCACAGCCGCTTTTTCTCCGGCGCTGGCGAATTTACTGTATTTCCCAAGCAGGCTGACCAGTTGTCCGTAAATACGTGGCGCACCTGCAAGGCATTCCTCTTGTTCCAAAAAGTCGGATTCGCCGGTGAAGTTGCCAATCAATCCGCCTGCCTCGGTCACGAGTAAGGAGCCGGCAGCCACGTCCCAAGGTTGGAGTCCCAATTCAAAAAATCCATCGGTAAAACCGGCTGCGACATACGCCAGATCAAGTGCTGCAGAACCCGGGCGGCGAAGGCCTGCAGTTTTTTGCATCACTTCGCCCATCATGTTGAGGTACTGTGAAAAATCATCGTTCTCCCGAAAGGGAAAGCCAGTCGAGATAAGGCAGCCTTTTAATTCGGTACGCTTGGAGACACGCAGGCGGCGGTCGTTCAAAAACGCGCCACGGCCTTTGGTGGCGGTGAACAAGTCGTTGCGGGTGGGGTCATAAATCACGGCTTGTTCTACTTTGCCGCGCACAGCTAAGGCAATACTGACGCAGTAAACCGGTAGACCGTGGATAAAGTTGGTGGTTCCGTCGAGTGGGTCAATGATCCACACGAATTCAGAATCTTGGGCGCCAAACTCTCTGCCCGATTCTTCGGCCCAAATACCGTGGCCGGGGTAAGCGGTAAGCAGCGTTTCAATAATCGCTTGTTCTGCAGCATGGTCTACCTCAGTGACAAAGTCATTGGCCTTTTTTTGAGAGATGCGAACCGATTCGATATCAAGCGCAGCGCGGTTGATGATAGAACCCGCAGCGCGGGCGGCCTTGATGGCCACATTGATCATGGGGTGCAGATTGAGCGACATAAATTGTGGGGCTGAAGAACAAGTGACTTGCGAACTGGCGATGCAGTTGGCGCGAGGAGCTGTCTTGCTCAAGGTCATGGGCCTCAAGCGACAATAGCCTTATTTTACCCGCCTGACCTCTAACCTTCGATGCATACCCGTTTTATCTTGATCCAAACCAGCCACGCCGGCAATGTGGGTGCCGCAGCGCGTGCCATGAAAACCATGGGCTTTGATGATTTGGTCTTGGTCGCCCCGCGCTGGGCCAACGTCTTGCGGCGCGAAGAAACCATTCAACGCGCAAGTGGTGCTTTGGATGTTTTAGACAAAGCCCGGATCGTGGAGACCTTGGACGAGGCGCTCGAAGGCATCGATCACTTGTGTGCCACCGCAATGACGCCCCGCGACTTTGGCCCGCCCACCCGTTGGCCACGCGAGCACTTTGCCCAAATCCTTGCGCCACAAGCAACTAGTCCCGTGGGTGGAATGGCGTTCTTGTTTGGTTCGGAGCGCTTTGGAATGACCAATGAAGACGTGTACCGCTGCCATGTTTGCCTGAGTATTCCCAGCAATCCGCAATTTGGTTCGCTCAATATTGGTGCGGCTTTGCAAGTGATTGCTTATGAGTGGCGTTTGGCTTTGGGCGGGTTTGGGGCGCTCACTCCTACGCCATCGGGGGAGTTAGCGGATGCAGCCCAGGTCAGCGGTATGTTGTCGCACTTGGAGCAGTCCTTGGTGGCTTTGGGTTTTTTAGATCCTCAGGCTCCCAAGAAGTTAATGCCCCGCTTGAACCAACTCTTTAATCGGGCTGCATTAACGCAGGAAGAAATTCACATCTTGCGCGGAATTGCCAAGGCCGTATTACAAAAGTCAGAGCATCCAAATCCCAAGCCAAGCAAGGCTATGGCGCAGCGTTTAGACTAAGGCTTATGTTTTCTCGAATCCGATCCGATATCCAATGCATTCTTGAGCGTGACCCCGCTGCCCGGACCGCTTGGGAAGTGATTACCTGCTATCCCGGTTTACATGCCGTAATCTTTCACCGAATGGCGCATGCATGCTGGACCCATGGCTTTCAATGGCTGGGTCGCTTTATTTCGCACATTGCGCGCGCGCTCACTGGAATTGAAATTCACCCTGGCGCCAAAATCGGCAACCGTGTATTTTTTGACCACGCCATGGGCGTGGTGGTGGGAGAGACTGCAGAGATTGGCGACGGATGCACCATTTACCAAGGCGTGACCTTGGGCGGCACCTCGCTCTACAAGGGCGCCAAGCGGCACCCCACCTTGGGAAAAAATGTGGTGGTGAGTGCGGGTGCTAAAGTGTTGGGTGGGTTTGAAGTGGGTGACGGCGCAAAAATCGGCAGCAATGCGGTGGTGATCAAACCGGTTCCTGCGGGTGCAACTGCAGTGGGAATTCCAGCCCGCATACTTGAGAGCAAGTCCGGCGAAAGTGCCGATGTCACCACCGCGGAGCCCCAGTTCTCCGCCTATGGCATCACCCAAGAAGACGACCCACTGAGCCAAGCCCTGCGTGGCCTCATCGACACAGCTTCTAGCCAGGACCACCAAATTGCCATGCTTTGGCAGGCCCTGGAAAAACTATGCCAGCAGCAGCAGATCAACATGCCTGCGGACGCCGCTCGCAGCGAATGCTTTGAAGCCGACCGTCTCAAACAATTGGTAGGTAAATAGAGCGACTGTCTGAGGCTTAGCGGGCAGGGCGCACAGCAGTTTTCGGCCTAAACGCCTTGCACACAGACTCCACCGTTTCAAGATAAGGCCCACCAATCAGGTCGATACAGTAGGGCACCGATGCAAACAAGCCTGAAACTTTAACATTGCCGGATTCGTCTTTCAATCCTTCCAAGGTTTGCGCAATGGACTTGGGTTGCCCCGGCAGGTTGATGATCAAGGATTGGTGGCGAATCACAGCGACTTGGCGTGAAAGAATGGCAGTAGGAACAAACTGCAGGCTGATTTGCCGCATTTGTTCGCCAAAACCCGGCATGACTTTGTGGGCTACGGCCAAGGTGGCCTCGGGCGTGACATCGCGCAGGGCAGGGCCCGTTCCTCCAGTAGTCAATACCAAGCAGCATCCTGCGTCCACCAACTCCATCAAGGCGGCACTGATTTTTTCTTGTTCGTCAGGGATGAGTCGCGCTATGAATTCAATCGGGTTGGTCAGTGCATTTTCCAGCCAACTTTGCAAAGCTGGCAAACCCAAGTCTTGGTAGATCCCAGAACTGGCACGGTCGCTGATCGAAACAATGCCGATTTTGATGGCGTCAGCAAGGGGGTCGGTGGTACTCATACATCGGCTCCAGGGTCATGCGCAGGGTCAGGGGCATCGTCCACATTGTTTTCACCCAGCAACTGCCCCCGAACGATTTGAAAAATATCCCGGTAGGCGCGGCCGTGGCGCACCGCGGCGCCGGGCTTTTCGGGTTTGGCATCTTTGCGCGCTTGGCGCACCAGGGCCCGAAGCTGCTGGCTATCGGTACTGGGGCTGAGTGTGATCCATTGGCCCAGCGCGTCGTCTTCATTGACCAAGCGGTCGCGCCATATTTCGGCTTGGTGCAAGGTTTGGGTTTCAAGCGCAGAAGGTGTGTGCTGCTCGATCAAGGCCGTTCGAATGCCATCGAGCTGCGTGGCTTCGAGCTTTCGCATGAGCTTGCCGATGAACTGCATTTGGCGGCGTTTGCCCTCAAAATTACTGATGCGTTTGGCTTCAGCCACGGCTTCCGTCAATTTTTCAGGCAAAGCCAAACGCGTCATTAACTCAGCGCGCAGCGTTAACAAATCTTCGCCTAATTTCTGCAGCTCGGTGCTCTCGCGTTTGAGGTCGGTTCGGGTGGCATCGTCGGTGCCCTTGAGTTCGCGTTTGTATTCGAGATCGAGTTCGCTGCCTTCGGCAACAAATTGACCCTTGACGAAATAGCCTTTTTTTAATTTTCTTGACATAGCCAAGTATCATAGCCTCCGACATGAAGAAACTTAAAACCAACCCCCAGTCCCGCTCTGCCCTTGCTGATCCGGGTTTTGCTTACAGCCGTGCTTTTTTTGAATCTCGGGTGGATGCCAGCCTCGCTGCTGCAAAAAAATTAGGCGCCACCGACGCTGCCGCAGAAGTCTCCGAAGGCTGCGGTTTGAGCGTTTCGGTGCGCAATGGTGAACTTGAAAACGTAGAACGCAATCGCGATAAATCCCGGGGTGTGACGGTTTATGTGGGCCAACGCCGAGGCAACGCCAGTACCTCTGATTTTTCAAACGCCGCTATTGCGCAAACCGTGCGCGCTGCGTTTGATATTGCCCGTTTTACAGCAGAAGATCCTTTTGCCAGCCTGCCAATGGCC
>JAIPDD010000067.1 GCA_021737875.1 Sulfuritalea sp. | reverse complement strand
GCGGGAATTTGGTCTACAGGCGCATGCAGCTCCCAACCCAGTTCGCCCACATAGTTGACCCGCATGGCGAGCATTTTTCCGGTGACGGTGGTGATTTCTCGGGCTGTGAGCCACGGGAACCCCGCGTTGGATAAATCATCTTTCGTTACTTGGCTGAGCACCTCGCGGGCACGGGGGCCTGCAACGATCAGGGTGCCGAGCTGGGCCGAGATGTCTGTGACCTGAATCTGGCTGTTGTCAGGCAAGGATTGGCGCAGCACGTCCATGTCATGGGTCGCGGCAATCGCCGCGCTAATGATGTAGAAATGGTCTTCTGCCAAGCGGGTGATGGTGAATTCGCTGAGCAGCTTGCCAGTGGGCGTGAGCGCATAGGCCAATGAAACACGGCCGAGGCTTGGCAGCTTGGAGCATGAGACGCGGTCTAAGTGGGCTGCTGCGCCTGGGCCTTTGAGTTCGTATTTGGTAAAGCCTGGCAAATCCAAAACCGCAACGCGCTCGCGCACCGCCTTGACTTCTTCTGCCACCGCAGGGTGCCAAATGTTTTCCCGGCGGAACGAATGGGTGTCTGCGGGCAGCTTGCCAGCTAAGTCGAAGTACACCGCGCGCTCCCAACCGCCGCGCGCGCCAAAGCGTGCGCCTTTGGCTTTGAGTTGCTCGTACAAAGGCGAGGTGCGCAAAGGCCGGCCAGCGGGGCGTTCTTCGTAAGGGAAGGAAGACGCGTATTCGTTTTGGTAGACCTCAATGGCCTTGGCCACGGTGTAGGCGGTGGTGGCGTAGTCGCCAAAGCGGCGGCGGTCCAAAGACCACAGATCCCATTCCGTTTGCCCATGCACCACCCATTCAGCCAAGGCTTTGCCAGCGCCGCCGCCTTGGGTGATACCAAAGCTAAAGGTATTGCAGTGAAAGAAATTGCGCAGGCCGGGCTCAGGCCCGATGTAGGGGTTGCCGTCAGGTGAATAGGGAATGGGGCCGTTGACGCCGCGCTTGATGCCAGCGCGTGCAAGCGCAGGAACGCGGGCCATTGCATCTTCAATGTATTTTTCAAGCCGCTCAAAGTCGTCGTTCCACAACTGGTTGGCAAAGTCATCGGGCATGCCGTCCTGCCACATCGGGGTGGCCTTCCATTCGTACGGTCCCAAGATAAAACCTTCACGCTCTTGGCGCAGGTAGTAGGAGGTATCAGGGTCACGCAGCAAAGGCAAACGCGCTGCGCTTTCTTTGAGCTCGGGCACATCTTCGGTTACCAAATACTGGTGCGACATGACGACAGTCGGCAAGTGCCGCCCGACCATGGCCATCACTTCGCCCGCACGGAAGCCTGCGGCATTGACCACGATTTCTGCGGTAATTTGGCCTTTGTCGGTGGTTACGACCCACTCGCCGTTGGGCTTTTGCTCTAAGCCCGTCACGCGGGTGTGGCGGCGAATGGTGGCACCAAGCAAGCGGGCTTCGCGGGCCAAGGCTTGGGTGAGCTGAGAGGGGTCAATATCGCCATCGAGCGGGTCCCACAGCGCGCCTTGGATGTCATGGGTTTCAATCAGGGGGTAGCGGTCTTTGAGTTCGCTGGGCGACAAAATTTCATATTCCAAACCATTGGCTTTCGCCATGCTTTGGACGTGGTGAAACTCATCCATGCGGTTGCGCCCGTGGGCCAAACGCACCGAACCGGTCAGGTGGTAGTTGATGGGGTTCTCAGAAGACGCCGCTAATTTGCGGTACAGAGCCGCAGAGTATTTTTGAAGCTTTAAGATGCTCCAACTGGTCGAAAAAGTGGGTAAATTACCAGCGGCATGCCATGTGGAGCCGGAGGTCAATTCATCACGCTCAAGAAGCAATGCGTCCTTAATGCCTAACGCCGCTAAGTGGTACAAGCAGCTGCAACCTACTACGCCGCCGCCTATAACGACAACTTTTACATGCTCTGTCATGTCTGTCTCCGTTGACTTGAGGAAGGGGCAGGAGGCCTTTGACGTGCCGCTTGCCACCATTTTTTTTGGATTGTAAGCACAAATCTAAAATTCCCTGATAAATTTTTACATTAGAATAATTTTCGGCTTATTTTTTACTTTTTGGAGGTCGTATGGATCTACCTAATCGGGCGAGTGTGGTCATTGTGGGTGGGGGAATCGTGGGCTGCAGCCTGGCGTATCACCTTACATTGCGTGGGTGTACCGATGTTGTTTTGCTCGAACGCAAGCAACTCACCTGCGGCACCACCTGGCACGCTGCCGGATTGGTAGGCCAACTGCGGGCGACCTACAACATGACCCGATTAGCGCAGTACACCACCAACTTGTACAAATCGCTCGAAGAAGAAACTGGCCAAGCCACCGGCTTTCGCCAAACCGGCTCGATTGCAATTGCCACCCACCAGGCCCGATTTGAAGAGCTTAAGCGCGGCGCCTCCATGGCCAAGTGCTTTGGGCTCGAAGTCCAAACCCTCACACCTAGCGAAATCGCCAGCCTCTGGCCAGGCGTGCGCATTGACGACTTGGTGGGCGGCGTTTACTTGCCCAAAGATGGCAGAACCAATCCGATTGATACCACGCAAGCTTTAGCCAAAGGCGCCAAGAGCCGAGGCGCGCGGATTTTTGAAAACACAGCGGTCGAAGAAATTCTGATTGAAAACGGCAAAGCCGTGGGCGTTCGCACCGCCCAAGGTGAAATTCGCGCGGACATGGTCGTCAACTGCGCTGGCATGTGGGCCCATGAACTCGGCGCCAAATCGGGCACCACCATTCCATTGCATGCGGCCGAACACTTTTACATCGTGACCGAACCGATGGAAGGCTTGTCCTCGGAAATGCCAGTCTTGCGTGACCCGGACGGTTGCGCTTACTTTAAAGAAGATGCGGGCAAGTTGTTGGTTGGCTGGTTTGAGCCTGTCGCTAAGCCCTGGGGCATGCGCGGTATTCCGGAGACCTTTTGCTTTGACCAGCTGCCTGATGACTTAGAGCACATCGAGCCTTTGCTAACCGCTGCGATGCACCGCACGCCTGCGCTAGAGAAAACCGGCATCAACCTGTTCTTCAACGGCCCCGAAAGCTTCACGCCAGACGACCGCTATTTGTTAGGCGAGACGCCCGAAGTGCGTAACTTGTTTGTTGCCGCTGGCTTTAATTCCATCGGTATTCAGTCGGCCGGTGGCGCAGGCAAAGTGCTGGCTGATTGGATGATCGACGGCCACCCGCCCATGGACTTGTGGGATGTCGATGTGCGCCGTTGCATGCCATTTCAGCGCAACCGCAGTTACCTCAAAGACCGCACAGTGGAAACCTTGGGCCTGTTGTACGCAATGCACTGGCCGTTTCGCCAAGCCGAAACAGCACGCGGCGTTCGCCGCTCGATCTTGCACGACCGCTTGTTGGCTAAGGGCGCATGTTTTGGAGAGGTCGCCGGTTGGGAGCGGCCCAATTGGTACGCCCCTGCGGGGGTCAAAGCCGAATACGAATACAGCTACGGTCGACAAAATTGGTTTGATTATTCCGCCCAAGAACATGCGGCCGTTCGCAACGCTGTGGGCCTGTTTGACCAGTCTTCGTTTGCTAAATTCTTGGTGCAAGGGCCCGATGCGGAAAAAGTGCTCAACCACTTGTGTGCCAACAATGTGTCCGTCCCCGTGGGCAAAGTGGTTTACACCCAGTGGCTCAATGCGCGGGGCGGCATTGAGGCTGATTTAACGATTACCCGCGAAGCACTGGACCGCTATTTGGTGGTCTCCGCCGCTGCAACCCAGACCCGCGATTTTGCGTGGCTGAACCGCAATATCGACCCCGAGGCGCGGGCTACGGCGGTCGATGTGTCCTCCAGCATGGCGGTCTTGGGAGTGATGGGCCCGCGTTCACGCGAGTTGATCAGCCTATTAACCAACGCGGATATGTCCAACGCAGCTTTTCCTTTTGGCACCTCGCAAGTCATTGACCTCGCCTACGCGCGGGTGCGGGCGAGCCGCATTACCTATGTGGGTGAATTGGGTTGGGAAATTTACATTCCAGTGGAATTCGCCCCTTCCGTTTTTGACGCGCTCATGAAAGAAGGCGAGCCCTTGGGGCTGCGCCTGGCGGGTTACCACGCATTGAACTCTTTGCGTATGGAAAAAGGCTACCGCCATTGGGGCCACGACATCAGCGACGAGGACACGCCGCTGCAGTCCGGTCTCGGCTTTGCAGTGGCTTGGAATAAGCCCAGTGGCTTCTTAGGCAAAGACGCATTGTTGGCGCAAAAGGCGCAGGGCACCACCCGCACCCTGGTGCAATTTGCGCTGGATGCGCCTGATGCTTTGCTGTACCACAACGAGCCGATTTGCCGTGATGGCGTGATTGTGGGCCGCATCTCTTCTGGCATGTTTGGCCACACCTTGGGCAAATCACTGGGTATGGGTTACGTAGAGCACAATGCCAAGTACGCATCGATGCTTGAAGGCGTTTACGAAATTGAGGTGGCAGGGGTGCGATTAAAAGCCCAGCCCTCCCTGATCCCGTTTTATGATCCGCAAAGTTCACGCATCAAAGAAACCGCGAAATAAGCAGAAGAACTCCCTAATCCTCATCAATGGCCATCCAATCTGCACGCCTGCCCCAGCCTGACGAACCCTTTGACGGCTCCGTGGGGTTAGACGCGATCGATCCCAGCGCTGCCATTGGTGAGCAGCTGCGGGAATTGCGTCAAGTCAAAAATTTAACCTTGCGCGAGGTTGCAGAAAAATCCGGAATTTCGGTGGGCTACCTCAGCCAACTCGAGCGCAACCATTCGCGTTTGCCCATTGGAGTGCTCAAACGCATCAGTGACGCTTTGGGCGTTCACATGAATTGGTTTTTTCAGCAAAACAACGAAGGTGACCCTGCCGAGCGTGATGTGGTTGTGCGAAGCAATAACCGCAAACGCATGTCATTTACCGGTTTAGGCATTCAAGAGGAGCTGCTCTCGCCCAACCTGAGCGGCCCTTTAGAGTTACTGATTAGCACGATTGACCCCAAGGCCGACAGCGAAGACTATTTTCACGACGGCGCAGAAGCCGGTTTGGTCTTAACCGGAACGCTGGATTTATGGGTGTCAGGCCGACACTTCAAGCTCAACGAAGGCGACAGCTTTTCCTTTAAGAGCACCGAGGTGCACCGCTGCGCCAACGTCACAGACACGCCGACACGTGTGCTGTGGGTGATTACCCCGCCGCACTATTGAACCGTGGGCGTCGACGTTTGCGGCACCATGCCTTGGTGACGCAAAAGCGCATCTAGCTTGGGTTCACGGCCGCGAAACGCTTTGAACGACTCCATGGCCGGGCGGCTTCCACCGGCTTCCAAAATGGCTTTGCGGTACTTTTGACCTGTGCTGGGGTTGTGTTCACCGTTGGGGTGGGCGGTTTCTTCAAAGGCAGCATAGGCATCGGCGCTCAACACTTCCGCCCACTTGTAGCTGTAATAACCGGCAGCGTAGCCCCCTGCAAAAATATGGCTGAAGGTGTGGGCATTGCGGCTAAATGCAGGGCTTTGCAGCACGGCGACTTCTTTGCGCACGGCGTCGAGCAAAGGCATGAAATCCAAAGCGGGATCGTGCGCGGTGTGCAGCAACATATCAAACAAAGAGAACTCAATTTGGCGCACGGTTTGCATGCCGCTTTGAAAGTTGCGTGCAGCCAGCATCTTGTCAAACAGGGCGCGGGGTAAGGCTTCACCCGTATCGACGTGGGCGGTCATGTGTTTGAGTACATTCCACTCCCAGCAAAAATTCTCCATGAACTGGCTGGGCAGTTCAACCGCATCCCATTCCACACCGCTGATGCCCGAGACATCGCGCTCATTGACTTGAGTGAGCAAGTGGTGCAAGCCGTGGCCAAACTCATGAAACAGGGTGGTGACATCGTCATGCGAAAGCAAGGCGGGCTTGGTGATGCCATCGGCTTCACTGCCTTGCGCAAAGTTGCAGACCAAATGCGCCACAGGCGTTTGCAGGGTGTGCGTGTCAGGGCGCAGCCAGCGGGTGCACACATCGTCCATCCAAGCGCCCCCACGTTTTCCGCTACGGGCGCTAGGGTCAAGGTAAAACTGCCCGACCAATTCCATGCCGGCAGGGCCGGTGCGTTCAATGCGGTAAAAGCCCACATCGGTATTCCAAACCGGCGCTGTATCGGTGCGAATAGAGACTTCAAACAAGGTCTCGACAATTTTGAACAGGCCTGCCAAGACTTTGGGGAAAGTGAAATACTGTTTGACTTCTTGCTCGCTGAAAGCGTAGCGGGCTTCTTTGAGCTTTTCGCTGATAAAAGGCCAATCCCAGGCTTGTGGCTCGTGCAGTCCTAAATGCGTATGTGCAAACGCGCGCAACTCCGCGACATCTTGCTTGGCATAGGGTTGGGCTTTGGTGGCCAAGTCGCGTAAAAAAGCGATCACGGTATCGGGTGAGTCGGCCATTTTGGGCGCGATAGACAGGGCACCGAAATGGTCAAACCCGAGCAATTGGGATTCTTCTAGACGCAAGGCCAAGATTTCATGCATGACGGCAGTGTTGTCAAATTTTTGCGCCTCGGGCGCGGCCTCTTGCGATGCACGTGTAACGTAGGCTCGGTAAAGCGTACTGCGCAAGGCGCTGCTTTTTGCAAACTGCATGACCGGCAAATAGCACGGCATTTTGAGCGTCAGTTTGTACCCGGGTTTGTTCTCAGCAATGGCTGCGGTACGCGCTGCATCTTGAACGTCTTCAGGAACGCCCTCGAGTTCTTCTGCAGTGGCAAAGTAGCTAAAGGCATCCGTCGCATCGAGCGTGTTTTCACTGAACTTTTGGCTTAACTCGGCTTGGCGTTCTTGAATTTGTGCGAAGCGCTCACGGGCCGGGCCTTGGAGTTCAGCGCCGCCAAGGACGAAGTTGCGCATGGCGTTTTTGTGCGCCTGCTTTTGTTCTGCGTTCAGGTCTTCGGGTCGCATGGCTTTGTACTTGGCGTACAAGCGCTCGTCGGCGCCTAGGCGAGTCCAAAATTCAGTGACCAAGGGCAGGGCGCTGTTGTAAGCGGCACGCAGCTCGGGTGTATCTGCCACGCTATTGAGATGGCTGACCGCGCCCCAAACGATGCTGAGCTTTTCAGTGGCAACATCAAGTTCTTTGGCAATGGCACTCCATTGCGCAGGAAAACGGTCGGCGGTAACGGTTTCTAAAGCGGTGCTGGCCTGGGCTAACAGTGATTCGATGGCTGGGGTGACGTGTTCCGGACGAATCTGGTCAAACAACGGTAGGCTTGTGCCCGATAGCAAAGGGTTCATGGGCAGTGGGCGTATTTAAGCGAGGCCGCGTTCAGCAGCTGCGCGCTCCGCAGACTCCAGCGTATTGACCAAAAGCATGGTGATGGTCATCGGGCCCACACCACCGGGGACGGGCGTAATAAAGCCCGCCACTTCGCGTACTCCGGCGTAGTCCACATCGCCACACAGCTTGCCCTCAGGGTTTCTGTTCATGCCCACGTCAATCACCACCGCCCCGGGCTTGACCATGTCAGCCGTTAAGACATTGCATTTGCCGACCGCCGCCACGATGACGTCGGCCTGCAGCGTCATCGCCTTCAAGTCTTTGGTGCCACTGTGGCAGATGGTCACGGTGGCATTTTTTTGCAGCAGCATCATGGCCATGGGTTTGCCAACGATGTTGCTGCGTCCGATCACCACGGCATGTTTGCCGCGCAAGTCGCAGCCAATGGACTCGAGCATCTTCATGCAGCCGTAAGGCGTGCAAGGCCAAAAGCCGGGTTGCCCCACCATCAAAGCGCCTGCGCTGGCGATGTGAAAGCCGTCCACGTCTTTGGCAGGAGAGATCGATTCAATGACTTTGTTGGCATCGATGTGCGCAGGCAAGGGCAGTTGCACCAAGATGCCGTGGATGCTGTCGTCGTGGTTAAGCTGCTCAATGCGGGCGAGCAATTGGGCCTCGGTCATGCTGGCGTCATACCGGTCTAACACCGAATGCAAGCCAGAGTCGGCGCAGGCCTTGACCTTGTTGCGCACATAGACTTCAGAGGCCTGGTTGTCACCCACCAACACCACCGCCAAACCGGGCGTCAAGCCGCGGGCTTTCAATGCATTGGTGCGTTGGGTCACCTCTTGGCGAAGCTGGGCAGACAGTGTGTTGCCATCAATAATGTGGGCGCTGGTTTTCGGTGCGGTCATGGTAGTAAGAAAAGGGTTGAATTAAGCTTTGGGTGCGTTTTGGCCCAGCGCAATTTTGAGTAAGTCAGCCACCGTGTTGGCACTGAGTTTTTCCATGATGTTTGCGCGGTGCGCCTCCACGGTTTTGATACTGATGCCTAAGTCATCGGCAATTTGTTTGTTCAAGCGGCCCGCCACAATACGCTCAAGGACTTGGGATTCACGCAAGGTTAATTTAGAGAGCAAGGTCTCGCGGCTTGCGGCTTGCAATGAATCCGCAAAAGAGTCTTTGGCATGCTCGAGCATGTTTTCAACCAATCGGACCAAATCATCTTCATTGAAAGGCTTCTGGATAAAGTCCATGGCCCCTTTTTTCATGGTGTCCACTGCCATCGGCACATCGCCGTGGCCTGTGATGAAAACAATAGGCAAAGGCGAGCGGGTTTCCATCAAACGGCTCTGGAGGTCTAAGCCCGACATGCCGCCCATGCGGATATCAACAATCAGGCAAGCGACTTCGCGGGCGTCATAGCGGCTGAGAAAAGATTCTGCGGATTCAAAGCACCGAACGCGGTACCCTTTGCCCTCCAAAAGCCATTGAAGTGAGTCGCGTACCGCTTCGTCGTCATCGACCACGTAGACCGTACCCTTTTTGGGAATTAAGCTCATCAATTAATCCTGCTTGTGTTGGCTTGAAGTCTGGCGGCGTGCTTTCGCAGCGCCAGGTTCGGCGAGTGGAATCCAAAAGGCAAACCGGCATCCCACAACCTCGGGGCCATTGTAGATGTTCTCCGCCGTCATTCTCCCTCTGTGGGACTCAATGATGGAGCGGCATAAGCTCAGGCCAATCCCCATGCCGTCGGCCTTGGTGGAATAGAACGCTTCGTACAAGCGACTCATGACCTCTGGGGCAATGCCGTTGCCGGTATCTTGAACAGAGAAATCAATACCGTGTTTGCCTTCGTGGGTTTGGGGGGCAACCCTTAGTTCCACAATCCGCTGTGGCGCAGGACGAAGTGCGGCGTCTATGGATTCCGCTGCATTGCGCAGCAGGTTGACCAAGACCTGCTCAATCAAAATGGCATCTACGTTAAGAACAGGCAGTCGCGATGCAACGCTTTTGTTCAGCCGCACATTGAATCGGCGCAATTCAATCTCACCCAGCTCCAGCGACTCGGACACCAAGGTCTCAATGTCGGTAGGTGCGCGGTTGGGCTCGCTGCGTTTAACAAACGCGCGAATGCGCTGAATGATTTGTCCTGCGCGCTCGGCTTGTTTGGCGGTTTTTTGCAAGGCCTGCAACAATTCTTCTTCCGAAATTTGTTTGTCTTTGATGCGCGAGACCATGCCACTGCAGTAGTTGTTAATTGCTGTGAGCGGTTGATTGAGTTCATGGGCTACGCTGGACGCCATTTCCCCCATCGTGATCATGCGGCTGGCGTTTTGTGCGCGCTCTGCCTGGTTGGCTGCTTGTTCTTCCGCAACGCGGCGGCTAGTAATGTCGGTTGCAATCACCATTTGTGCCAGCCGGCCATCGACCCAACTCAAATAGCGCGTGCGCACTTCCATCCATTTCTTAAGCCCAGGGATAAAAATCTCGGCGCTTTCAATGTCGCTGTCTGCAAGCGTGCTGGTTGGAAAACCTGCAAAAGAATCGACATCATCGGACGCCTCTTCATTGGTACGTGATTGCGGCATGCCGGCTTCTGCGACCAGTTGCAGGTGCCCTCCGGCCAAGGTGCCAAACCATTGGCGGTACAGCTTATTGGCAAAAACCAATTCGTCGCTGCCCAAGGGGGCGACCGAAATAGAGGCGTCAAGGGCTTCCAGCACCGCCGTAAATCGCTGATGGGACGCTGACAATTGCTCGCGAACGCGGTTGGGTTCGGTGATGTCGGTCATGGAGGTGACCCAGCCGGTTTGCGCACCCATGGCATCAATCAATGGTGAGACGTACATGCGCGCATCAAAGACGATGCCATCGCGGCGTTTGACTTGGACTTGAATTCCGCCTTTGTCTGTTTTTCCGGCTAACTCTTCATCGAGCAACTTCATCAATAGTTCGCGGTCGTGCTCGGGCCAATAGGGAAAGGGCGCCGTGCGGCCCACCAACTCCGATTCGCTCCAGCCCGTCATCATGCAAAAAGCAGCGTTGACATAGGTGATACGGCCTTGCAAATCCATGGCCCGCATCCCTGTGAGCATGGAGTTTTCCATCGCGCGGCGAAAATTGGTTTCTGCAACCAATGCCTGCTGCGCTTGCATTCGCCTGCGGGTGTGGCGCCAGTTGGCAATCAGCATCCATCCCGTCATCACGCTCAGCGCACTCACCAGCCAAAACAAGCCACTGCCAATCACGCCCAAAGACGCCCGGTAGGCTTGCGCCCGCAACACCAAAGTGGGCCCCACGGGTGAGAGTGGCATGGAATAGCTGGTGGTTCGACTGCTCCAAGGCATCGCATTGCCGACCGATTTATTACTTGGTAAAACCACGCCCGCGAGGAGTGCTCCTTTGCCATCTTGCAGTGAGATCGCATAACGGGCGCTGACGTCATACGGAACACCGTACCGGTACAAAGCATCGACTGAGAATTCCACTAGCAAAACGCCAGAAAAACGCCCCCGATCGGACAAGGGAAGGTACAACTGCAACAAGGGCGCGTAGTCTGATGTTTTGGGTCTTTGGATATACACCGGTTGGCGTTGTTCGCGGGCTTGGCTAAAGCCGGGCTCGTAGCTGATTTGGGGCGGTATTTCTATCCCTTGAAAAGGGCGTGCCGACCAAACCACCGTGGACCCCACGCTGCTTTTTACTTTTCGTTTGTCATCAATCCAGCTGGCACCCTGTAACTCAGGATATTGATTAAGCAGCACAGATGCACGCAGGCGGAAATCTTCGGCTTCGAGTTCTTGATTCGAAATTTCTCGGGCAATGCGAGACAGCTGTTCTTGGCGTTCTAGCAAGCGCAAGCGCAAGCGCTGTTGTGCGTATTCCACGTCTCTTTGAACCGCTTGTTGTTCTCGGTCAATTTCTTCGAGCCGCAGGTATCCCAAAGCCGCAACGATGGCCGCCAAAAACAAAACGACCGCCACCAAGGGCGCAAGCATGGCAAACCGGTCT
>JAIPDD010000002.1 GCA_021737875.1 Sulfuritalea sp. | reverse complement strand
CGCGGATGGCGTAAAGCAAAACTGTTGCGGGCGTGCGGGTGGCCCGGCTCTTCTAAGCCCACGCGCTGGGTCTCATCAAACAAGGCTTCGGCCAGCAGGTAGTAGGCGTGCTGCGCGCCCACCGTGATGAGGATTTCTTCGGGCAAGGCGAACACCCCGCGCTTGGGCAGCAAGCGCAGGCGTATTTGCTCTATCAACTCAGGAACGTCGCTGAGCTCAAAGTCGGGCGTCCAATGCGGCAAGTGCGAGCGCGCCAGGCTGTGCACGCAACACTCCCGAAACGCCTCTGAGGGGAACAGTTGCGGGTCGTAGGTTCCATACACAAACGGATACGCATACCGGCGCCACTGGTCGGGCTTGGCCAGGGTGCGTTGGTCTGCCAAAGAGCGCAGCACCCGGGTGGACCAGTCTGGCGGCGCTTTGGATAAATCGGCGTGCGCGTGCGCTGGCTCCGTATCGCCCACGGTATCTTTGGGTTGCGGCGCATGGGAGTTTTGCGTTACAAACACCCCGCTGCGCGGACGCGACTCGATAAAGCCATCGTCCATCAGTTGCGCATACGCTGCGGTGACGGTATTGCGGCTCAGGCCCAGCACTTTGGCCAACTCACGGGACGAAGGCAACAGGGCCCCAACGGGCAAACGCCCATCCAAAATAGCCTGGACCACGGACAAGCGCAGGCGCTGTTGCAAAGGCAAGGCCGGCTTATCGGGCAAAGCAAACAGGCTTTCCCATTGGGCGTCTTTGGTGCGGTGGAGGGTGCTCATGGTCCAGTGGAGTATATGCAGAGCCAGATAGGTGGGTCCAGTTGCCCCTTGGACACGCGCCAAAGTGACGGCTGGCTTGGCTGAAACCACCGATCTGGCTCTACCAAACTGGCCCCAAAAACCCTATTCTGAAATGCTTACCTTTCCATTGGAGCCGACCTTGTCCCACGCACCCATTACCGAAGCCACCCTGGCCGCATTCAGCGACGCATGGAACCGCCATGATGTTGATGGCCTCATGCAATTCATGAGTGATGACTGTGTCTTTATGACCGCAGGTGGTCCTGATGTGTGTGGCGCGCGCCACGTCGGCCCCGATGCCGTTCGCAAAGCATTTGCAGGTGCTTGGGCCGCATTACCGGATGCGCATTGGAGCAACGGCGTGCACTTTGTTCAAGGGGACTTTGGCGTTTCGCAGTGGACCTTTACTGGAACTGCCGCGGACGGCAGCCGCGTTGAGACCGACGGCGTGGATATTTTCACGTTCAAAAACGGAAAGATCACTGTGAAAAACGCGTTTCGCAAAGCGCGCCCCAACCTCCCTGCTTCCAAATAATTACCAAGGCACTTGGCCATGCTTACCTCTAGCCCACCGCAGTCCACGCGCTACGACCCCCAATACGACCCACTGGTTGCTAAAACGCCGGGGGCAGGACGCGATTACGCGCCCACGTACTGGGTTGCCAGCGCAGGCCCCGCGCCGCAAGACGATGGGCCGATTCAACACGACATCGATGTCGACGTTGCGATCATTGGGTCGGGGTCCACCGGCATGTCGACGGCGCTGTATTTGGCGCAAGAGCATGGGATTGCGGCGGTGGTTTTAGAAGCCAATCAAACCGCGTGGGGCTGCTCCAGCCGCAGCGGCGGCCAAGGCCAAAATGCCAGCGGGCGCTTAACGCGCTCCCAGTGGATTGAACGCTGGGGCATCGACACCGCCAAAAAGCTCGACACCGAAATTCGAACCGGCTTTGAAAACTTCAAAACCCTCACGCGTGAATTCCATTGTGATGCCCATGACGGCGGCCACCTGTATGTGGCCCACCGCCCTGAAAAAGTGGCCTACCTCAAAGAGCAAACCCGGGTTCGCCGCGATATCTTTGGCTACCAGGCCAAGATGCTCGGCAAAGAAGAATTTCAAGAGCAATTCTGCGATGAGCGCGATGCGCAAGGCGCGATGTGGGAGCCCGATGGCGTAGGCATTCACCCGCTTAAATTCACCTTTGAGCTCATGCGCAAAGCGCGCTCGCTTGGTGCGAAAGTGCACCCAGCCAGCCCCGTGCAAGGCTGGCAAACGATCAACGGAATACACCATTTGCAAACACCCGGTGGCACCGTTCGCGCAAAGCGGGTGGCTGTTTGCACGGGCGGCTATACCGGCCAGCAAATGACGCCGCTGCTTAAAAATAAAATTCTGCCGATACTTTCTAACTCGGTGGTCACCCGACCACTGACCGACGCTGAAATCCAAGCCACCAATTTCCGCTCGCAAACGTTCATGACCGACACGCGCACGCTGCGTTTTTACTACCGGCTCTTAAACGACAACCGCTTGCAGCTGGGAAGCCGCAGTTCCATCACCGGCGCTGATGCGCAAGATCCGCAGCATTTGAAACTGTTAACCGATGCGATTGCGCGTAAGTTTCCGCCTTTGGCAGGCATTCAAATTGACTACTCGTGGTGGGGCTGGGTGGATGTGAGCCACGACATGATGCCGCGTATTGCGCGCCCTGACCCGCTGCAAACCGTATGGCACGCGGTCGGCTACGGCGGCAACGGCGTTGCTTTTTCAACCTGGGCGGGTAAGCGTTTGGCGCAGCGCGTTGCGGGCAAAGACAGCGATAACGCGGTTTTCAATCTTCCGATCTACAACTCTGCCTTGCAGTACCCGAATCTTTTCAACCTGGTGCGCTCGGAGGCCTTTGCGCCGTTTCGCCGGTTTGGGCAGTACTTTTTGTACAAGTGGTATTGGATGCAAGACGAGTTGTAAACGCATCGGTTAAATTCTCCCCTTTGGAGAACCCTTCGCATGATTTGGCAAAAACCGATTTCTGTTGACATCCTCACCCAGAGCAGCCTTAACACGGCCAGCTCTCATTTGGGTATTGAGTTCGTCGAGGTGGGAGATGACTTTATTGTGGGCCGGGTGCCTGTTGATGCCCGCACCCACCAGCCCTATGGCTTGCTGCACGGTGGCGTGTCGGTGGTGCTGGCAGAAACCTTGGGCTCTTGTGGCGCGGCGTATTCCAGCCCAGAGGGTCACCAAGCCGTGGGCTTGGACATCAACGCCAACCACCTGCGTGGCGTCAAATCCGGTTGGGTCATTGGCACCGCGCGGCCCGTGCACCGCGGTCGGACAACCCAGGTTTGGCAAATCGACCTGCGCAATGAAGCCGGAGAGATGGTCTGTGCGTCGCGCTTGACCGTGGCGATTTTGCCGCCGCGCTAGAACTTTAATTTAGCATTGCAGGGTGTTTTTCTAGGATGAAAACGCATCTACAAAACTGCTGAAAGTTTCTGTGTGTTGAAACGGTTGATCGGCTGATCAGTGGCCCATTGGGTGTTCTGTAATGAACTGACGCAAGGCGGCATTCACGCGGGTTTGCCAGCCCTTGCCGGTGGCCTTGAATGTTTCCAGCAGATCCGCATCCAGTCGAATCGCGGTGAAGACCTTCGTTTCTTGCGACTTTGGGCGACCACGTGGGCGTTTCATGGCAACCAAGGCGGCATAGGTCTTCGGTTCAAATGCTTCACTTGCAGGTTTAGCGCCCTCATGCCATTCGCTGCCAAGTTCGCGTGCGTCGACATCAGCTGCAATGCCAGCATTGATGAATGCAGTCTCATTGGACTTGGGGATGATGGTCCCCGGTTTAAGTTTCGGCATAGCTTTTCACCTCTCTTGGGTTGGCCTTGCGAAGGCTGATAACACGCACCACATCGCTGCGAATGCAGAACACGATCACGTGCAAGCGGTCACCGATGTACCCTTTTGCTTCAAAGCGTGGTTCAGCATATTGCTCGCGCGTGTCCTCACGAACCACCGCAGCTTCCCACTCAAATTCTTCGGCATCAGCCAGCGACACGCCGTGCTTTTCCACGTTGCTTTCGTCTTTGGAGGGATCAAATTCGTAGCGCATTCTATTTATTGTATAAACAAAAATAGCGTTGTCAAGCCCCTGTGCAAAGGCGGTCTTGCCGCTTGCAAAAAGTCTGCGGACCGTGCGATATCAGTGGGATCATCATGGGCATGTCTGGCCTCTGCGCCCCGAAAGTAGCGATTTACCGGCCTAGCCCAAGCTGGCCATGCGCTCGCTTTTCCAGTAAACGTCATCGCCTACGGTGCCATCGGTGCGGTGGCGGTTGAGCACACGGGCAAACACAAACATCAAGTCCGACAAGCGGTTCAAGTACTGGCGGGGTGCGTCTTTGAGCGCGTCTTCGTTGCCTAGCGCCACCACCGCGCGTTCGGCGCGGCGGGCTACGGTTCGGCAGACATGTGCCAAGGCCGCAGCGCGGCTTCCGGCGGGAAGAATAAATTCTTGGAGTTTGGGCAGGGCCTCGTTGTGCAGGGCCAAGGCTTCATCGAGATCCAATACCGCCTGGGCTTTAAGCAACTCAAAACCGGGAATCGACAATTCGCCGCCCAAGTTGAAGAGTTGGTGTTGAATTTCTACCAAAGCCGTACGCACGGGCTCGGGCATGTCTTCGCACAGCAAAACACCAATATGGCAGTTGAGTTCGTCGACCTCACCCATGGCGTGAACTCGCAAGCTGTTTTTAGAAACCCGGGTGTTGTCGCCCAAGCCGGTGGTGCCGCCATCTCCGGTGCGGGTGGCGATTTGTGTAAGACGGTTTCCCATGGTGCAGACTTTTGATTAAAAATGCGATTATTCCCGCTTTATGGGCACCTTGGAGTTTTACCCGATGAATGCACCTATTTTTCCCAGCCCTGCTTTTTTTGAATCCACCGCCCGCGCCGTTCCCGCCGAGTTGATCAAAACGCTTCAAGCGCGCTTCGGGACGCAGTTTTCTAACGCCATGGCGGTGCGCCTGCAACACGGCCGCGATGAGTCTGCCTTTGATGTTCCGCCCCCGGCTGCAGTGGTGTTCGCCCAGTCAACCCAAGACGTCTCCGACACGCTGCGCCTGGCAAGCCAGTATGCAACGCCAGTGATTCCCTTTGGTGTGGGCTCATCCCTTGAAGGACATTTGCTCGCGGTTCAAGGTGGCATCAGCGTCGATGTGAGCCGGATGAATGCGGTGCTCAGCATCAACGCCGAAGATTTAACCGTGACGGTTCAGCCTGGGGTCACGCGCAAACAGCTCAACGAGGCCGTGAAATCCGCAGGCCTGTTTTTCCCCATCGATCCCGGCGCAGACGCCAGTATTGGCGGTATGAGCGCCACCCGCGCCAGCGGCACCAACGCAGTGCGTTATGGCACCATGCGCGAAAACGTGCTGGCCTTGGAGCTGGTGACGGCCAGTGGCGAGGTCATACGCACCGGCACCCGGGCCAAAAAATCATCCGCAGGTTACGACTTAACGCGCTTGATGGTGGGCAGCGAGGGAACCTTGGGGGTGATGACGGAGATCACGGTCAAACTCTATCCTTTGCCCGAAGCGGTGATGGCGGCAACCTGTTCTTTTTCCTCTTTGGCAGATGCAGTCAACACCACCATTGAAATTATTCAACTCGGAGTGCCGATTGCCCGCTGCGAACTGCTTGATGCCAACACCATCCGCATGGTGAACCAACACTCTAAGCTCACGCTGCGTGAAGGTGCGATGCTGCTAATGGAGTTTCATGGCTCCCCTTCGTCTGTAGAAGAGCAGGTGCAAACCGTGCAGACCCTGGCCCAAGACCATGGTGGCGCAGCGTTTGAATGGGCAAACACGCCAGAGGAGCGCACCCGCTTGTGGACCGCGCGCCACAACGCCTACTTTGCGGGCGTTCAGTCGCGCCCGGGCTGTCGCGCCATCACCACCGACACCTGCGTGCCCATTTCTAAACTGGCGCAAGCCTTGTTAGATTCCGTCACCGAGGCCGAGGAAGCGGGGCTGCCTTACTTTATGGTCGGCCACGTGGGTGACGGTAATTTCCATATGGGCTATTTGATTGACCCCACGGTGCCGCAAGAACGGGTAGTGGCTGAACGGCTCAACACGCAACTGGTGGACCGCGCCTTGCGTTTGGGCGGAACCTGCACCGGCGAGCACGGCGTGGGCTTGCACAAGATGGACTTCTTAGTCTCAGAAACCGGCGCGGGCGCAGTGGACATGATGCGCACCATCAAACGCGCGCTAGACCCGCAAAACATTCTCAACCCGGGGAAAATATTTACGCTGTAAAACAGCGTTGTATTTTTCGCTTTGGCTTTATTCCGACGTGCGAAGCATCTCTAAGTAATCCTCACGCGTCGCCAAACGCGGGTTGGTTTTGTGGCAGTGGTCTGCCATCGCGCCGTCGATGATTTTTTCGTACACGTCAGCGCCCACACCCAAGGCTTTGAGTCCACGGGGCAAGCCCAAGCGCGCATTCATGGCGTGGATCGCCTCTGCAAGCTCCGCGCCTTTGGCATCACAGCTTCCTAGGCCCATGGCATGCGCCATGCGTTGCAAGCGTTTGTCTTTTTGCATGGACTGCGCAGGCGCGTTGAAACGAATCACGGCGGGCAAGAAGATGGCGTTTAAGGTGCCGTGGTGCAAGCGCGGGTTCACGCCGCCCAAGCTGTGGCTTAGGCTGTGCACACAGCCCAGTCCTTTTTGAAATGCCAAGGCCCCTTGTACGCTGGCGCTCATCATGTTCCAACGCGCATCGCGGTCGGCGCCGTTGCGCGTGGCTTGCTCAATGTGGCTCCAACCGCGGGCCAGACCGTCAAGCCCAATGCCGTCGGCAGGCGGATTGACCGAAGGCGCCATAAAGGTCTCCATGCAATGCGCAATCGCGTCCATGCCGGTGGCTGCCGTGAGCCCCGGCGGCAAACTCAAGGTGAGCTCGGGATCGCACAGCGCAGCTTTGGGCACCAAGTGCCAGCTGTGAAAACCCACCTTGCGCCCGTCATCCAAAATAATAATCGCGCCACGGGCTACTTCGCTGCCCGTGCCTGCCGTGGTCGGAACGGCAATCAGGGGCAAGACCGCGTCGGTGATTTTTGGGCTGCCACCTTCAATCGTGGCGAAGGTTTTTAAGGGGCCGGTGTGCGTTGCGGCAATGCAAACACCTTTGGCCAAGTCAAGGCTGGAGCCGCCACCCACGCCAATCAAACCATCGCAACCGTGGGCCTTCAAAACAGCTACCGCCGCGCGCACCGCCGCCTCGGTGGGGTTGGAGGGGGTTTGGTCAAAGATGGCGTGTGGCATGGCGCCCAAGGCCAGCAACGCTTTGTCGAGCACGCCGGCAGCACGAACGCCCGCGTCGGTCACGATCAAGGGCTTTTGAATGCCCACCCGCTCGCATTCGGCTTTCAATAAGGACAAGGTGCCAAAGTCGATGTTGATTTGGGTCAGGTAGTTAATCAGTGCCATGGTTTTTATCCATTTGAAAAGGGGCGCGGTACAGCCACACCGTTTTACCGTTGGGCGCCGTATAGCGCGCTGTGGGAATGAGTTCGGCGGCTTCAAAATCGAGGCTCACCAACCACGCGCCCGCGCGCAATTCCTGCCCGGCTTTTTGCGTTGCGCGCGGCATGCTCTCTGGGCGCTGAAAGAGGTAAACCATGTGGTATCCCGACCAATCTGCCGCCCAAATATCGCCGCGGGTGATCCGCGCCCAGGGCAAACGCATGGCGCACAACCACCGCAGCATGGCGCTCCACTCAATGCCATAAAACTGGGCTTTGGGATACGCGCGGCGCAAGGCGCGCAAGCCATGGCCCAAGCCGCAGCCGGCATCCAAAACTTTTGCGCCCGATTTCAAAGGCGCATGCGCTGGCACATCCAAGAGCGCGTTCGCAGGCGTTGGAAACAAGGGGGCGTCCGACCAGGTGTTGATGGGGTAGACCAAGAGCATCAAGGCCATGGGCAAAAGCCACACCCATGCTGGCAAATCACCCAAGCCCAGCATCGGCAAGGTAAAGGCCAAGGACACCGGAAAGCCCGCGGCAATCAGCCCCTTGCGCCACCACGAGTTTCCCCACAGGCTCAGGCCAATGCCCAGTGCGCTGGCCAAGGACAGCGCCCAGCCGATATGCAGGCCTTGGCTGAGTGAAATACGAAACACCGCCCACGCTGCGCCCCAGGCCAAGAGCGCGGGCAAGGGCCATGGTGGCGCGGCGCGCATCCGTTTCAAGCCTGTTGGAGCAGCGTCAGACATGGTGAGCAATGCGTGTCAACAGTGAACTTTAGCGGTTGCCGTTGGGCGAGAGCCGCTCAATCAAACCATTGAGTTCGTCCAGGGATGAAAACTGAATCACCACCTCGCCCATGTCTTCAAAGCGGCCCGCACGCTTGACGCGTTTTTTGATATGCACATCGACCTGTGCCATCAGCAAATCCGACAACTCTTCTTCCACCCGTTTAATATCGCGCGACTTTTCTTTTTTGGGTTTGGTAGACGTTAAAGAAAATTCTGCGCTGAGTTTTTTAACCAGGCTTTCTGATTCACGCACCGAGAGTTTTTTGCTGGCGATTTGATTGGCCGCGGTGATTTGGGTGGCGCGGTCGAGCGCGAGCAAGGCCCGCGCATGGCCCATATCGAGGTCACCTGCCATCAGCATGGTTTGTACCGGTTCAGCCAAATTGAGCAAGCGCATCAGGTTGGATGCGGCGCTGCGCGAGCGCCCCACCGCTTGGGCTGCCGCCTCGTGGGTAAGGCCAAACTCTTTGATTAAACGCTGCAAACCGTGGGCTTCTTCCAGCGGATTGAGGTCTTCGCGCTGCATGTTTTCTATCAAAGCCATCGCCGCCGCCGCCTCGTTTGGCACATTGCGCACCAGTACCGGCACGCGCTCCAGCCCGGCTAATTTGGCCGCACGAAAACGCCGCTCGCCAGCAATGATTTCATAAACCGGGCGGGTCGAGCCTGCGCTGCGGTGCGGCTTAGCTTGGGCTTCATCCAATTGGCGAACCAAGATGGGCTGCATGATGCCTTGGGCTTTGATGCTTTCAGCCAGCTCGTACAAAGCGCCTTCGTCCATGTGCGTGCGCGGTTGGTAGACGCCTGCCACCAGGTCGCCCAAGGGCAAGCTCGTGGGCAGGCCTGCGTCGGCACCGTCCTGTGAAACCAGCTCTTTGACCTTGGGTCCAAGCAAGGCCTCTAAGCCCATTCCAAGTCCTTTGGGTTTTTTAGTCACCATAACGGCATTCCTTATTTTTTTAACAATGATTCAAGAAGCAGGCGGCCTTCTGGCCAGTCGCCCAGCTTGGATTCGGCATTGATGTGCCCCGCGTGTCCGCAGTCTTTCCACTCGGAGCCCCAGGCATGCGCAAACGCCTTGGCACGCGCCAAACTGCAATAGGGGTCGTTGTGGCTGCCAAGCAAAAGGCTTGGAAAGGGCAGGGGCTGCATCCCAATGGGCGACCAGCTTTTTAAGACCGGTTGCAACTCCTCGCGCTCGGCGTCTCCGGGGGCCACCAAGAGCGCTGCGCTGACCAAATGGGTGTGGCGTGAATGGGCCGCCCACGCGGCAACCAACAAACAGCCCAGGCTGTGGGCCACCAACACGCTTGGGCCTTTTTGGCTCAGTAGCACGTCTTCCAAACGGGCAATCCAATCGCCCCGCAGGGGTTGCATCCAGTCGTGCTGCTCTACGCGCACATCCCCAAAACCCCGCTCCCAATGGCTTTGCCAATGGTCGGGGCCCGAGTTTTGCCAGCCCGGCAAAAGAAGCACCTGCGCTGCGCTCATCCCATCGCAGCGATACGCTGAACCATCTCTTGGGCAAAGGTTACAAACGCTTGCGCACCTTTGGAAGACGGGTCAAACACCACGCCGGGCAAGCCATAACTGGGTGCCTCGGCCAAGCGCACATTGCGCGGGATGACAGAGTCAAACACTTTGTCACCAAAGTGCGCTTTGAGTTGGTCGCTGACTTGTTGTTGCAAAGTAATGCGGGGGTCAAACATGACCCGCAGCAAGCCAATGATTTGCAAATCGTCATTGAGATTGGCTTTGACTTGTTTGATCGTGTTCACCAAATCCGTCAAACCTTCGAGCGCAAAGTACTCGCACTGCATGGGCACGATCACCCCATGGGCGCAGCACAGGCCGTTGAGCGTCAACATCGACAAGGACGGCGGGCAGTCAATCAGCACAAAGTCATACTCAGCGTCTACCGCCGCCAAAGCCGTCTTCAAGCGCCGCTCACGCCGCTCTAACTCCACCATTTCCACCTCGGCACCGGCGAGTTCGCGGTTGGCGCCCAGGATGTCATAGCTGTAGTCTGTTCCCACTAATTTGTCGCTGCGTTGGCGAGCTTCTGCAATCGAGGCGGACTCCAACAACACGTCGTACACCGTCAGCTCCAAGGTTCGTTTGTCCACGCCCGAACCCATGGTGGCATTGCCCTGGGGGTCCAGGTCCACCATCAAAACGCGCTGGCCCACTTTCGCCAAACCGGCGGCCAAGTTCACCGTGGTCGTGGTTTTACCAACGCCCCCTTTTTGGTTTGCAACACAGAATATTTTGGCCATGGGTTTCGTTTAAAAGATAAAAAAGCAGGTAAAAGGTTTCACGTGGAACGCGGCGGCGCTTACTGCGACGCCACCAACTTCACACCAAACCCAATGAGAAAGACGCCAGCGAGCTTCTCTAACACCAGGGAAATTTTGGGGTTGGCGCGAACGCGCTCCGCAAAGAAATGGGTAATCAAGGTAGCCGCGAGCCCATACAAAAAGGTCAGCGCTGCAATGGTCGTGGCCATGAATGCATAGGTAACCAAGCCTTGCTGGCGCTGCGGATCAACAAACAAGGGAAAGAACGCCATGTAAAACAAAATCGCTTTGGGGTTCAAAAGCGTGATGAAAAAAGCTTGGCGCAAAAACTGGCGAGGGCGGATATGCAACACCGGAGCGGCGCCCGGCTTGGCCGTCAACATAAAGCCGCCCAACCACGCCAAGTAACCCGCACCCACCCACTGCACCACATGAAAAGCGGCTGGGTAGGCAGCCAACAAAGCGGCAACGCCTGCGACCGCCAACCACATCAAGACCTGGTCACCCAAAATCACGCCTGCGGTTGCGGCCAAGCCGCCGCGAACGCCGCCCTTGCTGGTCGACAAAACCAAGGCCAAATTACCCGGGCCGGGAATGAGCAAAAAAACAATGATGGTGACAACAAAGGTGCCGTAGTCGGTAACGCCAAGCATGGGGACTCCGTGAACAGGCGCCGAGTTTACGACAGGTTTCTAGGCGGGCTTTGCGGCTTTGCGCATCCAAACGATGCAGCGCTCGGCACCCAACCCTGGAACCGCCAGCGGTTCCACGTGAAACACCTCAACATCCGCAGGCAACTGCGCCACTTCCGCCTCAGGGTTTTTGCCCTTCATCGCCATCCAAACACCCTGCTCGGCCAGCGCGCCCCGGGACCACAGGGTGAAGTCTGCCAAAGAAGCAAAGGCCCGGGAAGTCACAACCGCGTAAGGCTCGGCCAACGACTCCACCCGCGCGTGGATGCCGCGCAGCAGCGGCAGCTTCAAGCCCACGGAGGCTTGTTGGATAAAGGCCGCTTTCTTGGCCACGGTGTCCACGCAGTGCACCACCATGGTCGGGCAGCAAATAGCCAACACCACCCCGGGCAGTCCCGCGCCTGCGCCCACATCCAGCACGCGAACAGATTCGTCTAAACCCAAGGAATGCAACTGGCGGCGCAGAGGCGCAAGCACCGCCAAGCTGTCGAGCACGTGGTGGGTCAACATTTCCTCGGGGTTGCGCACCGCAGTCAGGTTGTAAACCCGGGTCCACTTTTGGATCAAGTCCAGGTAGTCCAGCAGCGCGCCTATCTGCGCGTCCGATAGCACCAAACCCAATGCGCCCACGCCATGGCGCAGAGCACCTTCGAGCGAACGCATCAGGCCGCAGCCTTCGCAGCGTCCTCTTCGCGCTTGGTGGCAAAGCCGCGGAAATTGCCTTTTTTCAGATGGATGAGCAACAGGGAAATGGTTGCGGGCGTGATGCCCGACATGCGCGAGGCCTGGCCCAAGGTTTCGGGGCGCAGCTGATTGAGGCGCTGGCGCGCCTCAAAACTTAAGGCGGTGACTTGCAGATAGTCCAGCGCATCTGGCAAACGCAGATTTTCATAGTGGGCTGCGCGCCCAACTTCTTCTTTTTGGCGGTCAATATAGCCCGAGTATTTGGCGGCGATTTCTACCTGCTCAATCACACCCGCCACAAAAACAGAGTCCGCACTGGTCGGCAGTGACAGCTCGGCGTTGGCATACTTTCCGCCGTCCAAGCCCATCAGTCCGGCGTAATCGACATCCGGGCGTCTGAGCAGCTCACCCAGGTTGTACTCGTGGTCTATTTCTTTGCCCAGCACCCGCAACGACTCGCTCGCTGGCAGGTTGTTGGGGTTCACCCAAATGGACCGCAGGCGCTCGGTTTCACGTGAAACAGCGTCGCGCTTGCGGCAAAAGGCATCCCAGCGGGCGTCGTCCACCAGGCCAAGCTTGCGCCCTACTTCGGTCAACCGAACATCGGCGTTGTCTTCGCGCAACTGCAAGCGGAACTCCGCGCGGCTGGTAAACATGCGGTAAGGCTCGGTCACGCCCTTGGTGATCAAGTCATCGACCAACACGCCCAAATAGGCTTCGTCTCTGCCTGGCAACCAGGTGTCACCGGTCCAGGCCGTTTTGGCACCCGCTTGCAATGCGGCGTTCACTCCAGCAAACAAACCTTGGGCGGCGGCTTCTTCGTAGCCAGTCGTTCCGTTGATTTGCCCGGCAAAAAACAGCCCGCCAATTTGGCGCGTTTCGAAACTGCTTTTGAGCGAGCGGGGGTCAAAGAAATCGTATTCAATGGCGTAGCCCGGGCGCAAGATGTGCGCGTTTTCCAGGCCCTGCATGCTGCGCACCAAAGCCAACTGGATGTCAAAAGGCAAACTGGTGGAGATCCCGTTGGGGTAGTACTCGTGGGTGCTAAGGCCCTCGGGCTCCAGGAAAATTTGGTGGCTTTCTTTGTCGGCAAAGCGGTTCACTTTGTCTTCTACGCTGGGGCAGTAGCGCGGGCCCACGCCTTCAATCTGGCCGGTAAACATCGGGCTGCGGTCAAAGCCGCTGCGGATAATCTCGTGGGTGCGGGCGTTGGTGTGGGTGATCCAGCAAGGCATTTGCTGCGGGTGTTGCTCCACCCGGCCCATAAAACTAAACACCGGCATCGAAGGGCTCATGCCGCCGGCCATGCCGTCGCCCGGCTGCTCCAAGCACTTGCTAAAGTCGATCGATCGGCCGTCCAAACGCGGGGGGGTTCCGGTCTTGAGTCTGCCTTGGGGCAGCTGCAATTCTTTGAGGTGCGCACGCAAGCGGGTCGCGGGCGGATCACCCGCGCGGCCAGCGGCGTAGTGGTTCATGCCCACATGGATCTTGCCGTCTAAAAAAGTCCCAGCGGTTAGCACCACCGTCTTTGCGCGAAACGTGATGCCGATCTGGGTGACCGCGCCGGTAACACGGCCGCCTTCCACCACCAAGTCATCCACCGCTTGCTGAAAGAGCCACAGGTTCGGCTGGTTCTCTAGCATGCGCCGCACCGCCGCTTTGTATAAAACGCGGTCGGCCTGGGCGCGCGTTGCGCGAACAGCGGGGCCCTTGCTAGAGTTCAGGATGCGAAATTGAATGCCGCTTTCATCGGTCGCCAGCGCCATGGCGCCACCCAATGCGTCCACCTCTTTGACCAAGTGCCCTTTGCCAATACCGCCAATCGACGGGTTGCAACTCATTTGCCCCAAGGTCTCAATGTTGTGCGTCAAAAGCAAGGTAGCACAACCCATACGCGCGGCAGCCAAGGCAGCCTCGGTCCCAGCATGGCCGCCGCCGACGACGATCACGTCAAAGAGTTGTGGGTAAAGCATGGAAGTCCATCAATGGGAAAGAGGCGCTATTTTACCGAGGCCCGCCCTTTTCTCCAACTGCCCCTAGTCTTTACCCTAGGGCGCAATCCCACAGGCTTGGGTTAGAGTGTCCAGATCTTTTTTCTAACCCGCTTCATGGGAACCCCACGCGATGCAAATACCCTCCGTCAAAAGCTTGGTCAGCGCCGAAGAATGGCAATTGCGGGTGGACTTGGCAGCGTGCTACCGCTTGGTTGCGGCCTATGGTTGGAGCGACTTGATCTTCACCCACATCAGCGCGCGCCTGCCCGGCCAGGACCACCATTTCTTGATCAACCCCTACGGGATGATGTTTGACGAAATCACGGCCAGCAGCTTGGTCAAAATTGACCAGCAGTGCAACAAGCTGATAGAGTCACCTTTTCCAGTCAATCCGGCGGGCTTTGTCATTCACAGCGCGGTGCACGCAGTGCGTGAGGATGCCGCCTGTGTTTTGCACACGCATACACGCGCAGGTGTCGCTGTCAGTGCGCAGGCCTGTGGCGTGTTGCCGATCAGCCAGCAATCGACCTTTGTGCTGGCCTCTTTGGGCTACCACAGCTACGAAGGCGTGGCGCTGCGTGACGATGAAAAACCGCGCTTGCAAACCGACCTCGGACAGGCCAACCACCTGATGCTGCGCAACCACGGCCTGCTCACGGTAGGCAGCAGCATTGCGGAAGCATTCTTATTGATGTACAACTTTGAATCCACCTGCCAAATTCAAATCGGCGCCCAAGCCGGTGGCGCGCTCACGCATGTGGACCCGCGCATTATTGATGGCGTGGCCCAGGTGATGCGCACGCAAACCGGCGGCATAGGCGGCGCGTTCGCTTGGCCGGCTTTGCTGCGAAAACTCGACCGCTTAGACACCAGTTACCGCGAATAAAAAACGCTTTATGAAAGAGCCAACGATGAACGCACCTGCATCCACACCTTTTGATTACATCGTGATTGGCGGCGGCGCCGCAGGCTGCGTGGTCGCAAGCCGCTTGAGTGAAGACGCCAACGTGCGCGTATGCCTCTTAGAAGCGGGCGGGCCCGATACCTCCGTCATGATCCACGCCCCCATGGGATTTGCTGTCAGTGCGCCCTTGAAAATTCACAACTGGGGCTATGAGACCACGCCGCAAGCGGGCTTCAATGGCCGAAAAGGCTACCAGCCGCGCGGCAAAGTGATGGGTGGCAGCACCTCCATCAACGCCATGGTGTACACCCGCGGCCACCGCGCTGACTACGACCACTGGGCCAGCTTAGGTAATCCGGGCTGGAATTACGAAGACGTGCTGCCCTACTTCAAAAAGTCAGAAAACAACCTGTGCTTCGGAGCAGACGCCTACCGCGGTATGGGCGGGCCCCTGCCCGTGAGTTACCTGCGCAGCCCCAGTCCGTTGAACGACATGTTTGTCAAAGCGTGTGAACAAACCGGGCTGGCACAAACCAAAGATTACAACGGAGAACAGCAGCTCGGCTGCGGGCCCACGCAGGCCATGCAAGACGGAGGCGAGCGCTGGAGTGCTGCCAAAGCCTACATCACGCCCCACCTGAACCGCCCCAACCTCACCGTCATCACACACGCGCACACGCAAAAAATTCTGCTGGAAAACAAGCGCGCAGTGGGCGTCGAGTACCTGCACGGCGGTCAGTTGCACACGGCCCACGCCAACAAAGAGGTGGTCCTCAGCGCCGGTGCTTTTGGCTCGCCGCAGTTGTTGATGCTCTCAGGCATTGGGCCGCAGGCGCACCTTGAAGCCAAGCACATCACCCCGCTGCACACACTTCCAGGTGTGGGACAAAACCTACAAGACCATGTGACAACGGTATTGATTCAACGCACGCCCCAAACCGAACTCGCTCTGGGCGTGTCTTTGCGCGGCAGCTGGACGGTGCTGAAGTCTATTTTTGAGTGGCGCAAAAAACGCACTGGCTGGGTCACGTCCAACGTGGCGGAAACGCAAGGCTTTCTTAAAACCAACAGCAGCGCAGACAAACCCGACATCCAACTGGCCTTGTGTACCGGCATTGTTGATGACCACAACCGCAAAATGCACCTGGGCCACGGCTACACCTTGCACGTCACGCTGTGCCGACCCCAAAGCCGTGGTTCGGTGACGCTGCAAAGCAAGCAAGCCAGTGATGCGCCGCTGATTGACCCTGGCTTTTTTCAACACCCCGATGATATGGCGACCTTGGTCAAAGGCACGCAAATCGGTCTCGACATTTTGAATGCGCCCGCACTCGATGGCTGCCGCGGTGAGATGCTTTACCCAGTGGAGCGGAACAACCCCAAGCAAATTGAGCAGTTTTTACGTGACCACTCCGACACCGAATACCACCCGTGCGGCACCTGCAAAATGGGGCCGCACAGCGACCCGATGGCCGTGGTGGATGCACAGCTGAAGGTGCACGGCATCCAGGGTTTGCGCGTCGTAGACACCTCCATCATGCCCACCCTCACCGGTGGCAACACCACCGCGCCAACCATCATGATTGCCGAAAAAGCAGCGGCCATGATGCGCGCTAGCGCCTAAGGTTTTTATGCGATGAAGGCGCTCAAGCGGTAAGCGGTTTTTGGCGCCACGCCAAGGCGCTTCCCAACCACAGCGCCAGCGCGGAGATGAGCAAGCCGCGCTCTAAACCCCCGGCGCCGTCAGCGATCCAGCCCACCATCGTGGGCCCTACGATCTGTCCGGCGGCAAACACAATGGTGAATGCACTAATGCCCTGGGCCCAGGCACTCTGCGGCAGGTTGTGCCGAACCAAGGCGGTGGTTGACGCAACAATCGATAAAAACACGCCGCCAAACAAGGCGCCTGAGAGCAATAAAAGCCCAAAGTTTTGCGTTAACGCCGGCAGAACAATCGCCACACCCAGTAGCGCGTTGAGCAAGGCCATGGCGCCGCCGCCGCGATGGCGATCTAACAATCCCGCCCAAATGCGTGAAGAGGCCATGACCGCAAGACCCAACAAGGCATAAAAAACCATCACCGCCGTGGGGCTCGCGCCCTGGTTGCGCAAGAGCGCGACCACAAAAGTCATGTAGCCGATATACCCCACGCCAAACATGCCGTAACCAGACAAAGCAAAGCCAAACGGTTTCCAAGAAAAAGAAACGCGTTCTTGGCTCGTCGTTGGTGCAGGCAGCTCCCATTGCGCCATCACACGCGCAGGCCAGCGCAGCAAAAGGGCTCCAGTGATACACACACCGGCCAGCGCCCACCACGCAAAGCGCCATCCGTGCAACTGCGTGTGCGCCAACTCCAACACCCAAGGCACGAGTAGCGCAGACAAGGCAATGCCCAAACCCGTACCGCCGTAGTACAAACCTAAAAGCAAGCCGGCTTGTTCGGGCGCACGTGCGCCCAAGCGCGCAGCCAACAAGCCCCCCGCAACAAAAACCACCGCGCTAGCCACGCCGGCCAATAAGCGTTGTACGAGCAGTACATCCGCATCGGTAAAAAAACCACTCAAGCCCATAAACAACGCAGCCAGCAAAGCACCCGACCAAAGCAAAACAGAAGGCCCCACAAGGCGCAACAAGCGCGGGGTCAGCAGCGCACCGATCAGGTAGCCGACCGCATTGGCGGTATTCATGCCCCCTGCAAGCGTGTAGGTCCAGCCCAAATCGTCACGCATGGCCGGCAGCAACAAGCCATAAGCAAAGCGGGTCACGCCCAAAGAAATGGCGGCCCCCACAGACAGCGCCAAAGCCAAGCGAACCCAATGAAGAGGAGGTGTGTGCATCATGGGCTTGGCAACGGCTGCGAACGCTTCCAGCGTTTTAACAACAAGGCGTTCGCCATCACACTGAGTGAACTCAGCGCCATGGCGCTGCCGGCCAACACAGGGTTGAGATAACCCAAAGCCGCCAGAGGAATGCCTGCGGCGTTATAGACAAAGGTCCAAAATAAATTTTGCCGAATTTTGGCAACGGTTCTGCGCGAGATATCCAGCGCCGCCGACACCAGCCGCGGGTCGCCCCGCATCAAGGTCATCCCCGCCGCCTGCATGGCAACATCCGCACTCGCACCCCCGACGTTGGCCATGGCCATGCCCACATCGGCTGCGGCCAACGCAGGGGCATCATTGACACCATCGCCCACCATCGCCACCGTCAAACGCGCACCGTGTAGGCCAGACTTCAAAGCCAGCACACGCGCTGCCTTGTCCGCAGGCAAGACCTCGGCAATGACGTCCAAGCTGTCAGGCGCAGCGTTTAACCCCAAGCGGCTTGCCATGGCGCGGGCGGCGCCCCAGTTGTCACCAGAAACCATGACGGTACGAATCCCTTGGGCGCGCAGTTCCGCGATGGCCTCTTTTGCGCCTGGCTTGGGTTCATCGGCAAAGGCCATCAGGCCAAGCAGCTGCCATTGTCCAGAGACCTGTTGTGCCAAGGCCGACACGCTGGCGCCCTCGTTCTCCAAGGCGTGGGCTTGCGCCTCAAACGCTGCAGGTGTGGGGCACTGCGCATCCAGTGTTTGCATCCAAGGCAGGCTTCCCAGTGCAAATGGTTGGTCATCTACTTCACCCAAGGTTCCACGGCCCGCAACGGCGCGCACATTCACAGGCGCAGACCATGCCACGCCCTGTTCTTTGGCATGGGCCACCACCGCCAGTGCCAAGGGATGCGCACTGCCACTTTGCAAGGCGGCACACACTGGCAATAGCGCGAGATCGATAAGCGCAGAACGGTCGCCATGGAGGGTGCTCAAAGCCTTCAGAGCAATCAGCTGGGGCTTGCCAAGGGTCAAGGTGCCCGTTTTATCAAAAGCCACCACAGAGACTTGGTGCGCCAACTCCAAGGCTTGCGCGTCCTTGATCAAAATTCCGTGCTTTGCCGCCACGCCGGTTCCGGCCATGATGGCCACAGGGGTTGCTAATCCCAAAGCACACGGGCAAGCAATCACGAGCACCGCCACCGCATGAATCAATGCCACCTCAAAAGCAGAGCCGCTAAGCCACCACGCCAGCAGCGTCCCTAGGGCGATCACCAACACCACCGGAACAAAAACCGCACTGACCTGGTCTACCAAACGTTGAATCGGGGCTTTTGCGGCCTGCGCATCTTCGACCCAACGAATCATCTGGGAAAGCATGGTTTGCGCCCCAACGGCGTCTACGCGCACCAAGACACGGCCTTCGCCGTTGATAGCGCCGCCCGTCACACGCTCGCCAAGCGCTTTGCTCACGGGCAGCGATTCGCCTGTCAACATAGATTCATCGACCTGGGTCTGACCTTCACACACAACGCCATCGACCGAGAACCGCTCACCCGCCTTCACAGCCACCACGTCTCCGACGAGCACTTCGGCGATCGGCACATCAAACTCCCCCTGTGCCCCCACCACATGCGCGCGCTCGGGTCGCAGCGCGTGCAAGGCGCGGATTGCAGACGTGGTTTGTCGCTTGGCCCGGGCTTCTAACCATTTGCCCAAGAGCACCAAGGTGATGACCACCGCCGAGCTCTCAAAATACAAATGCACCATCGCCCCAGGCGCTGCACTCCACCACAAGCCCACCGACAAAGCCCAACCCGCGCTGGTTCCCAATGCCACCAACAGGTCCATATTTCCGGCGCGGTTTTTTACGGCATGCCAAGCGGCCACATAAAAGCGCCAACCCAAAACAAATTGCACGGGCGTTGCCAATAAAAACTGCCACACCGGTGCCAACATCCAATGCCTGCCCCATACCTCAGCCACCATGGGAACGACCAAAGGCATGGAAAGTGCAAGGCCCCATGCAACAGGCCCAAATCCCGCCCACAAAGAAGGAGGCTTGGCATCCATCGCGGCCTCTGGCTCGCGCGGTTCATAGCCCGCATTGCGCACGGCTCGGCGCAACAAGGCCTCCATCTGCGGGCGCGGCTGCGCACCGTCAAGCCAGTGAATCCGGGCGGACTCGGTCGCCAAATTCACACTGGCTTCTTGGACGCCAGCAACCCGCATCAATGCTTTTTCTACACGCCCGACACACGAGGCGCATGTCATTCCCCCAATGCCGATGTCCAAAGAGGATGGCACCGGGTTATTCAGAGAATTCATCGCAACACCTTACCCCACTTATGCAGCCAAGGGCAAGGAACCTGGGGTCACTTCGCCTCCCAATGCCTCGATCAATGCGGGAAGCATGCGCGCCAACTCGCCCGTTGCGATCGCCACATCGGCATCAAAGTGGTCATCCGAGGCGTCGCCCGCAGCGAGCGGGCTCTCTTCTAAAACCGCATCTAAAAAAACCAATTTTTTCAGCGTCAGGGCTTCAGTCAACACAAAGGAGATGCGGTCATTCCACGTCAAGGCCAAGCGGGTAGGAACCTTGCCCGCAGCGATGTGTTGTGTCACTTCATCGGTATCCAGGGCGTGGCGGGTATAGCGCACGATGGCTTTGGATGCATCAGGGGCTTTGAGTTCACACTCTCTGTCCACACTAAAACCCACGGGCGCTTCTTTGCTGCCAAGCCAATGGGCCATCGCCACTGCGGGCGATGTCTGCGTATGCACCAAGGTCACTGCGAACCCTTCAAGAGCCTTGACCAAACCCGTTAAAACTTCGTCGGCCTTGGCTTGGCTGCCAGCATCCAAAACCATGCACTGGTCTTTGGGGTTGATCCACACTGTGACGCTGCTTTGCTTGCTAAAGGCCACAGGCAGCAAAGACAAGCGGGCGTCATCGGCAAGCGTTCGACGCTCTTTTTTTCCTGGCTTGCGCCCCGTTGTAGTCTCTATGTGATCAACCTCGCTTTGCACTTTGCGTTTGATCACCGAACCCGGAACCGTCTTGACTTCGATCGCCAACTTCAGCATCCATTGCCCGGCGACAAGCTCCACCAAATCACCATGGCTTGGACCACGGGGCTCGGTCCAACCCACCGACTTTTCTTGCGACGCGCCACACTCGCTAAACCGATGGGGCGCTAAGGCTTTTTCTAACGCCGCCCGGTCCATCGTCCAAGGCGAGACCAACCGATAAACCATTGCATTTTTGAACACATCGCACTTTCTATTGAATAAAAACTTTGTACAAAATTTTTTGAAACTTTACCCATGCTTCATTGAAGACCACATTCCAGACACAGCATCACAGCACACTCCAACCCACTGCGATGCGATGTCCGCATCAAAGAACCTACAGAGGAATCACCATGAAACGCGTTTATAAATATGTCTTGTTTGCAGCTGCTTTGGGGACAGTGGGGTTTGGTGCATTCGCACAAATGGGGCCTAAAGCCGACCACCCTGAGATGATGCACATGGGCGGCATGCACCAAGGCGACTCCGCAAAAATGACAGAAAGAGCCCAACGGCACTTAAGCACGCTTAAAAACAAACTTCATATTACCGCTTCGCAAGAAGGCGCTTGGACCACCTTCGCAGCAGCTATGCAGCCACCAACACAACCCAACGCGGCATGGCCCAACCGTGCGGAACTCGACAAACTGACAACACCCGAACGCATCGACAAAATGAAACAACTGCGAGCGCAACACCACGAAAAAATGCTCGTTCAAATGGGCCAACGCGATGAAGCGGTAAAAGCGCTTTACAGCACCTTGAATGCAGACCAAAAAAAGGTCTTAGATGCCGAGCACTCCCGCATGGGAAGCCGGGGTGGGGACCACCAAAGAATGAAAAGCTAAGCCAATAGTTTTTTGAGCGCGCCCGATTGGATCAGCGTCGCCAGGTCTTCGGCGCCCCCAACCAGGCTGCCTTTCACAAAAACCATGGGAAATGTGGGCCAGCCGGTCCACATTTTCAGTGCGTTGCGTTTGCGCCAGGTGTTGAAGTAGCTGCCAAACTCCAAATAGGTATGCGCCACACCCGCCGCGTCCAGCGCCTTGCGTGCACGCTTTGGCATCGGGTTCAGGGCCATACCAACCACCACCACGGCGTGGGCTGCAATAGCAGCTTGAACTTCTTGCACGATGTCGTGGTGGTGGCTTTCAACCGCATGACGAATGGCGGGATGGATTTGGCTCTCTAACAATATAGGACGGGGCACGTCGGACTCCTGCGTTTTAAAACAAGCATTATCAGTGTGCCCACGGTTTGTCCTTACACTGGCTGCATGCAAAAGTTTGACGCAATAACCATGGTTCGCACAGTTGGCGTTCTCAAGCCACTGGAATGGCTGTCCTTGGCTTGGAAAGATATTTCACGCTTGCGCTGGCTTAGTTTGGCGCATGGCATAGCACTGACGCTTGCAGGGGGGGTGATCGTCACCGTTGCGCACAACCGCTTTTGGTTGCTCGCAGGCGCCTTGTCTGGGTTTTTGGTCATTGCGCCGGTACTGGCAACGAGCTTGTACGCACTAAGCCGCGCCTTAGAACGCGACGATGCCATTGGTTTTCGGGTGATCTTAAAGACGTGGCTCAATTGGCAAAACAGCCACTTCAACAAATGGGGCAATGACTATTGGTGCATGGTGCAGTTTGGTGCGCTCTTGTCGCTTGCTGCAACAGGGTGGGTGCTGACCTCCGCCGCTTTGATAACCCTGTTATCGCCCTTTCCGATTGAAAGCCCAGTTGATTTTTTGCACCACGTGGTGCTTGCGCATTCGGGTTGGCTGTTCGAAGGGTGGCTGGCCTTGGGTGGCGTGTTAGCCGCGCCCATGTTTGCTTCGAGCGTAGTAACCATGCCTTTGCTGTTAGACCGCCGCGTTTCTTTGTTGCAAGCGGTACTCATTAGCTGGGCCGTGGTCATCAAAAACCCGGTGCCCATGGCCGTATGGGCAGGCCTGATTATGGGGTTTACCTTGCTTGGGCTGGGCTCCCTCTTGTTGGGTTTGGTGTGGGTTGTTCCCATGCTCGGCCACGCCAGTTGGCACGCGTACCGCGAATTGATTGATGTCAGCGACCTGCCTTCGCGCACAGAAAAATAATGTTCGGTTACACAGAGGCAGACATTGCCAGCTTTGGCCTGACCTTTGGGGTCGGCGCATTCATGCTTTATATGCTGTTCATCATTGGCCACTTGGCATGGGAAGCCAAGGCCGGCAAGTTTGGTACCTTCGTTTTATTTTTAGGTTTGGCCTTTGGCATGGTAGGTTTTGTCGCCAAGATGGCCATTCAATGGGTGATGCATATCTGACGGTTTAAGCCAGTACGCGAATACCAATCAACCAGCCATGCCCCCACAACGCAAACAAAGACCATGCAAGGGCAGCTAAAGCCACGGTGATCACAGTCGCGCGCAGGTTTCCAGGCGCATAGTGCGTTTGAAGGCGGGTATCGCGTTGGCGTGCAGCGCGAAAATACCATACGCTCCAAACCAAGAAAGACCCAAATAACACCACATGGGCCGCGCTCGCATTGGTCAACAGATGGGCCAATGCCCACACTTTGACTGCCAAAACCATCGGGTGGTGAAGCCTGGCTTTGATGGCATTGCCTGGAACATACGCAGCGGCCAAAAAAACAAATGACAGCAAGGTGAGAAGCAGGCTCAGATGGCGCAAGGGGGCCCAAGGCATCCAAAGTAGCTGCGGGGTTTCTCGCGCAAGACCAAACCCAACAATCACCAAAACAAAGCCTGCGATGGACGCAGCGCTGTATTGCAACTTAAACCCTTTTTCACCGGCGCGAGCAATCCAGCGATCGCGTACCGTGTCACCAAAGAGGCGAAGTGAATGCATACCTAAAAAAATAAACAGACCAAAGCATAATAAAAACACAGGCTGACCCTCACAGTGGCTTGGATAAGTGTGTGGATAGTTTGCAGCAAATGTCGCACTTATCCACAGAAAAAATTTATTTCAAGATTTGTCCCCAATTAGGAAACATCGAAAACAAACCCTTGAACATGGATATACATGCGCTAAGCAATTGATTTCAATCGATAAAGTTGCTTTATACACACAAAGCAACCGTGCTTATCTACTACTACTATCTTTAAATAAAGAAATAAGAAGTAGACAGTCAAAAGAAAGTGAACATAAAACCGATGCAGATTTCAGATTCAGTCCATGCATCAAGTAAGATTTGGCCTCCACTTTTTGGATCCTTCAACGCCCATGCCCGTTCAACCAACAGGATCGCACTCTGGATCACCAGCCACTTCTTTTGACATAAAAAGCGCCCAACTTTCCTTGGTTGCGCTGGTCGTAAAAACACCGCGTTTTTCTCAGCTGGCCAATGATTTAATTCACCAGTTTGGCCCTTTAAGCGAGAGCCCCGATTTTTTCGACCAGGACCCGCTGGTATTGGATTTCTCACATGTGGACGTGTCTGACCAAGAAACGCATTGGCCCGAGCTGCTTTCCGCATTGAAAAATTGCCGGCTTTTTGCGGTTGCCGTCCGTGGTTTGTCGCCAAGCGGTTTGGAGCAGGCAAAAAAATGGGGCTTAGCGCAAGCGCCTGCAGACAATAAAAATCCACCGGCATCGACAAAAAAAATAGCAGAGGTGCCCGCGGGACAAGCCAAAGGGAATGGAAATGACACCGTAGCGGCCAAAACAGAAGCGGTGCCCGCCTTGGTTATCGATAAGCCTTTGCGCTCAGGACAAAAAGTCTATGCCCGAGGGGGTGATCTGGTCGTGATGGCCATGGTCAACCGCGGCGCAGAAGTGATTGCCGATGGAAATATCCATGTTTATGCACCCCTGCGCGGTAAGGCAATGGCGGGCGCGCGCGGCAATACCCAAGCCCGTATTTTTTCACTGTGCATGGAACCGGAATTGGTATCGATTGCAGGCGTGTACCGCACGACAGAAAAAGAACTCGCGCCTGACGTTCTCGGAAAACCCGCACAAGTGCGCTTAAGCAATGATGGTCAAGAAAAACTGATTATTGAAGCTTTAAGCGCTTGAACATAAAATCTAAATTCCTTAATCTGAAAGAATTCTCTCCCATGGCAAAAATTATTGTGGTGACATCCGGAAAAGGTGGTGTGGGAAAAACAACCACCAGCGCAAGTTTTGCGACGGGTTTGGCCTTGCGTGGACACAAAACTGCAGTGATTGATTTTGATGTGGGCCTGCGTAATTTGGATTTGATTATGGGATGCGAGCGCCGTGTGGTCTATGACTTGATCAACGTGATTCAAAACGAAGCCAACTTAAACCAGGCTTTGATCAAAGACAAGCAGTGCGATAACTTGTATGTTTTGGCGGCATCGCAAACCCGAGACAAAGATGCGCTGACCCAAGCAGGTGTTGAGAAAGTACTCCATGATTTGACAGCCATGGATTTTGAATTCATCGTCTGCGACTCCCCCGCGGGAATTGAAACTGGCGCCCTGATGGCGATGCATTTTGCGGACGAAGCCTTGGTCGTCACCAACCCGGAGGTTTCTTCTGTGCGCGACTCCGACCGAATTTTAGGAATGCTCGCAAGCAAAACCAAACGTGCTGTGGAAGGTCTGGATCCCATCAAAGAGCATTTGTTGATTACCCGTTACAACCCTGCACGCGTAGACCAAGGACAAATGCTTTCGCTTGAAGACATCCAAGACATCTTGCGCATTCCGCTCATTGGTGTCATACCCGAGAGTGAATCGGTGTTGCAAGCCTCCAACCAAGGCGTGCCTGCCGTTCACATGGCCGGAAGCGACGTATCTGAAGCGTACAAGGATGTGATTGACCGCTTCTTAGGTGTTGACAAACCCATGCGTTTTACCGAGGCGCCCAAGCAAGGTTTGTTAAAGCGTATTTTTGGTGGGAAATAACAGCATGTCGTTTCTTTCGTTTTTGTTGGGCGAGAAAAAAAAGACCGCCAGTGTTGCCAAAGAGCGCTTACAAATCATTCTTGCGCACGAGCGCAGCGGGCGCAATGTGGCAGAGCCGGACTATATGCATGATTTGCAGCGCGACTTAATCGCCGTTATCAGCAAGTACATCCAAATCAATCCCAAGGACATCAAAGTCAATATGGAGCGCCAAGGCAACTTGGAGGTGCTTGAAGTAAAAATTGAGTTGCCTGACGCGCGGTAAGCGCCGCCGACTTAGGCCACCAAAAGCGTTGTTTTGTCGACGACGCGTCGCAGTACAAAGCTGGAGTGCACACCCGTCACCCCTTCAATGCGTGTGATTTTGTTCAGCAGTAAAAACTGGTAATGGTCCATGTCGCGGACAACCACCTTAAGTTGGTAGTCTGCGTCTTGGCCGGTGATGAGCAAACACTCTAAAACCTCTGGCAAAACCGCGACCGCGGCCTCAAAGCGGTCAAAGCGCTCTGGGGTGTGCACGTCCATGGAGATATGGATTAAGGCCATCAACGTCAGCCCCAGTTTGCGGGCATCGAGCATGGCGCGGTAGCCCAGGATCAGCCCGGACTCTTCTAAGGCCCGCACCCTGCGCAGACAAGGAGACGCCGACAAACCAATTCGGTCGGCCAAATCTTGGTTGTGAATGCGCCCCTCGGTTTGCAAAATCTCAAGGATTTTTTTATCGTAACGGTCAAGGTTCATAGGCGAAGCAAGCGCTTGAGAAATAAGCGCATTATGGGTTCAAGTCGCTATTTTCATAACCGTGTTACATTACACGGGCAGCCCCGGCAGAGGGCCTGCCCAAAAAGCCACCCGATGGCCAACCGCAACAAGCCTTCTCACGGCCGCGGATTTCTCCCCCTACGATCACCGTTGCCCCTGCTATGGCCTGTGACCTTGTATTTTTAAATGATTCATAAACATAACAATAAAACCGCGATAAGCCCCGTAACCATAGGAAAATACCGCATCGCTGCATGCCCTAGTCTGTACATTGAAGGCTGCTATTTGGCCCAAGTGTCCATTGCCAGCGGAAGCGGAAGTGCTTCTACCGACCGTGTCATGCGCTTTACCGATAATTTCTCTTCGCATGATGCCGCGGCACAATACGCACTTGCGCAAGGAATTGACTGGGCGCACAGTGCGCTCAAAATGCACTAGACCCGACAATAACCGCGAACGCACAACGTAAGCAAAGGAAAATACATGGCAAAAGAAGAACTGATTGAAATGATGGGGGTCGTCAACGAAGTGTTGCCCGACACCCGGTTTCGCGTCACGCTGGATAACGGCCACCAATTGATCGCCTATTCCGCAGGAAAAATGCGCAAGAACCACATCCGCATTTTGGCCGGTGACCGTGTTTCTTTGGAGTTGTCACCGTATGATTTGACCAAAGGTCGCATCAACTTCCGCCACATCGAAGGTCGCGGCCCCATGGTTCCGCGCAGAACCAATTAACCCTTAGGCGCGGCTCTTTCGCTGGCGCCTTGTCCTCACCGCTTGGGCAAGAGACTCCAGCAGCGGAATGGTCTGCTCAAAACTGATGCACGCATCAGTGACCGACACGCCAGCGCGCAAGGACTCCCCGGGCACCAGGTCTTGGCGGCCCGCATTCAAATGACTCTCGATCATGACGCCCATGATTCGGTGCTCCCCAAGAGCGATTTGCTGCGCAACGTCGGCGCAAACGCTGATTTGCCTTAGATGGTCTTTGCTGCTATTGGCGTGCGACACATCGACCATGACTTGCTCTTTCAACCCCGCGCCTTTTAACAACGCGCATGCAGCGCTCACATCGGCTGCGCTGTAGTTGGGCACCTTTCCTCCGCGCAAAATAAGGTGGCAGTTGTCATTGCCCGCGGTTTCAAAAATTGCCGCCTGACCCATTTTGGTCATGCCCATAAAAGCGTGTACCGATTGCGCCGCCAAAATGGCGTCGCTGGCAATTTTGACACCCCCATCGGTACCGTTTTTAAAACCAACCGGGCAGCTCAGACCAGACGCGAGTTGGCGGTGGCTTTGGCTCTCCGTGGTCCGTGCACCGATAGCGCCCCAGCTCACGAGATCACTGATAAATTGGGGGCTGAGCAAATCTAAAAACTCGGTGCCGACAGCCAAACCCAAGTCCAAAACGTCTAACAGCAAGGCGCGGGCGAGCTCCAATCCTTCGTTGATAGAAAAGCTGCCATCCAAATGGGGGTCGTTGATATAACCCTTCCAGCCCACCGTGGTGCGGGGCTTTTCAAAATACGTGCGCATGACCACCACCAGGTCTTCGCTTAACGCGTCGGCTTGGGCTTTAAGGAGACGCGCATACGCCATGGCTTGGCCGTGGTCATGAATAGAACAGGGACCCACCACCACAACCAAACGGTCATCGCTCCCATGCAACACATTTGAAACGGCTTGGCGGCTTTGGAGAACCGTCTTCAAAACGGCATCGCTGGCAGGCAACTTTTCTTGCAAAAGCGCAGGCGTGGTCAAGGGACGAACGGCACGAATGCGTGTGTCGTTGGTGGAGCTGAGTTCTTGCGAGTGGGGCATAGGTGTAAAAAATTAAGCGTTAAGCGTGTGGCGCTTGCGGGAGGCGCCAGGAATGCCGAGTTGCGGGTGCAGCCGTGCGGCCACAAGCCAGGCGGCCAGCAGTAACAAACCGCAGGCTGCAAAAACGCCAGCCACCGGAAAGTATTGGAGCACCACCCAGGCAATCGCGGGAGAAATAATGCCAGAGGCATCTCTGAAACTGGAATAAACCGCCGACATTTCCGTGCGCTCGGAAGGCTTGACCGCCATCATGAATGGCAATGCGCCACTGGTATCGAGCAAGACCAAAAAACAGGTTCCCACAATTAAAATCGCCACGGTCACCCATGGCAAAACGGAGAGCAATGCAGCACCCATAAAGCACAAGCCACCGAACAGGAAACCGGTACGAACGGCCATGCGAACCGAATGCCGCTGCATCCATTGCAGCATCAAGGGCGTTAAAAACAATCCCATGTTCGCCACCGAGGCCGCAATGCCCCCAACCTGGTCACCCAAACCCTGCTCAACCGCAAAAATCCCGATGTAAACAAAATAAAACCACCAGCCGCAGGAACGCGCCAAAGGAATCAACCACGCAGTGACAAGCCGAGGTTGTGAAAAAAAGCGGTGCACATGGGCCAAAGGGTTCGATGAACGCCCAGGACTTTGAATAATCGCTTTGCCCCGGCCCAAAGGGGTGCGCAAAATCAAGGTGAGCATGACCAAAGCCGCAGCGGCGACCATCACAAAGGGAGCGCCTTCCCACCAAGTCATCAGCCAGACCCCCATGGCAGGACCGACCACCCAGCCTGAGCCACTGTAAAAAAGGCGCAGCGTCTCTAATCGACCAAACTCCGATTTTTCCAGGTTATCCAAAACGTAGGCGTTAAAGCAAACAAAAGAGATAGCCGCGGCCATCACGCAGCACAGCAGGGCCGCGGTTGCGAATTTTCCGCCCAAGGCGCCAAAACCTGCGCCCACCAAATACAAAACAGCAGAAGAAATATAAATGGGCCGCCGGGTAAAAACGCGCGACAACCACGGCACCAAGAGCGCCGTGAGCAAAGACACCAAACCCACCACAAAGTAGATTTGTGAAACGACGGCGGCATTGCCCCACGCGTGGTACATCACCAATGGAAACACCGAAACCGTGGTGCCTCGCGCAAAGGACTCCACTCCACCAATCACGGCAAAGCGTTGTGCATTCGGAGCGGGCAGAGGCAGGGTCATACGTTCTTACTTAAAGGTGTATTTTCGGCGATAAACCAAGCACCAGCATCGGGTATGCGACACTAATTGCCATGCTGCAATACCAAACCATTCCTGTTACCGCTTTTCAGCAGAACTGTTCTCTCGTGTGGTGTGATGACACGCGACAAGCCGCCATCATTGATCCGGGGGGCGACCTCGATGTGCTGCTTGACACGATCACGCAATTGAAAGTGAACTTAGAACAGATTTGGATCACCCATGGCCACCTTGACCATGCCGGTGCCACCGCAGACTTGGCAGAGCGCCTGCACCTGCCCATTATCGGCCCGCACCCAGGGGATCAGTTTTGGATCGATGGCTTGCCGGTAGCCGCTGCCACCTATGGCTTTGCGCCTGCGCGGGCGTTTACGCCCACGCGCTGGCTTCACGATGGCGACACCTTGAGCTTGGGGGCCTACACCTTCCAAGTGCGCCACTGCCCCGGGCACACGCCTGGCCACGTGGTTTTTTATTCTCCCGATATCGGACGCGCCTTTGTGGGTGATGTGTTGTTTGCAGGCAGCATCGGACGCACAGATTTTCCCCAAGGCAACCACCAGGACCTGATCGATAGCATCACGCAGCGGCTGTGGCCCATGGGCGACGCCACCGTGTTTATTCCAGGCCACGGCCCCGAAAGCACTTTTGGGCGCGAGCGAAAAAGCAACCCCTATGTGGGCGGAACCTGAAGTGGGCTTCATAGCGTGAGTTTGCAGTCGGTACGCCAGTTTTTTGAAGGCAGAGGCCTGGCGCTGCACATCATGGAGCTAGAGGCCAACACCTCCACGGTGGCCTTGGCTGCGTTGGCCCACAGCGTGGAGCCGGGCCGCATTGCCAAAACGCTGGCCTTTCGCTTGGGCGATGGGCGTGACGTTTTGTTGGTTGCCAGCGGCGATGCCCGCATTGAAAACCAAAAGTTCAAAGCGGCTTTTGGCAAAGGCAAGATGTTGGCATTGGGCGAAGTGGAAACTTTGACAGGCCACCCTGTGGGCGGCGTCTGTCCTTTTGGATTGGCCACACCCCTGCCCATCTATTTAGACCAATCGCTGCAAGACTTTGACGAGGTCTTGCCGGCCGCGGGCTCTGTGAACAGCGCTGTTCGTATCAGCGTTGCGCTATTGGCTGAGATCACCCAAGGGGTGTGGGTCGATGTCTGTCAACGCCCCTGAGACCACGCCGCGTATTCCAACGGGAAAGCTGCTTCAAACCGCCGTGAATACAAAAGCACCTCCTCTTTGAGGCCTAAGAGTTTGGCGCTTTCGATGGCTTTGATGATCACCAAGGGTTCGGGGGAGAAGTGAAGAACCGTTTGTGCCAGTGCAAACATCTCTTTGGCGTTTTCTGCGTCTAAAGGCGTGATCGCCAGCTGGGCAAAACGTACTTGGTTTTTAAACAGCTGGCTGTCTTTGATTTTTTCGAACGTGTTGGTGCGGTAGGCCACAGCGCGTGCTTCTGGCTCCAGATAGAGTTGGCTGACGCGCCAGTAACTCCATGAAGAAAATCCAACAGCGGCTGCCATGGTGATTCCTCCCAAAGCCACGAGCGCCACACGCAGGCGGCTGGATGTCTCAGGAACAGGCTTGGGGGTGCGCAACATCCAAAGGCTCATCAACACTGCGATTTGGAAGGGGCCGTACCACAGGGGGTATTCCAGCAGGCTGTGAATACCTACCACGCCGAGAATGGACCAGGCGATGCGCCGGTTCGAATCGAGCTCTTGCCACGGCTTTTTACGCTGTATCCAAACAAAGAGGCCATAGCAAGCCGCCAAAGCGATCGGCACACCGAGTTCAACGGCGAGATGCAAAGGCAGGTTGTGCGCGTTGTCTAGCACCGCACAAAAACGCAAACCCGTGAACGGCGGATTGGCGTAAAGCGTCATGAAATGCGCAAAGTCTAATTCGCCCCAGCCCCAGCCTAAAAAAGGTTTTTGGGCAATGAGCTGCAACATATTGCCCCAAAGACTCAGACGGCTGGCGCACATCTCGCTGGTGTCGTTTAAACGCGCAAAGACAGAGGAGTCGACATCCGCCCAGCGCGGAAAGAAGTACGCCGCAAGGGCATAGGCTACGACAGCGACGGCCATGGTCCAGACCCGGGCACCGCGCCAGCGCCAGGCAAGCAGGAGCAAGAAGACCAGCTCCAGCAGGGTCGTGCGTGAGCCGCTCATGGCCATCGCCGCACCCAAGAGGGCTGCTGCGACCGCCGTCCATGGCTTGGCGCGCACCCAGTGGCGCGAGGTAGCCATGGTGCCCAAGACCGCTAAGCCGATGGCGCAGAGGCTTGCATACTGGTTGCGTTGGCGCAGATTGCCAAACGCTTCGCCTAGACCGGCGGAATTGACCAAGGGGGTGAAGGGCCCCTCGATATTGAAGAACTGAAGAAAACCCAGGACTGCGCTGATGCAGGCCGCGCCCAGCCACGCATAGTTGGCCGATTCGGTGAGCTTGTCGTTGCGCTGGAGGTGCGGAACAAAACACCACCACAGCAAAATGACAGAGGCGCACGCCCAGCTAAAAAGCAAGGGGCTGGCCGCTGGCGTGGGCCCGGCTGCAAACGGGTTAAGCCACGGCAGGGCAAAAAGAAGGGCGGCGATTAGGGTAATTTGACGTCACCCGTGACTGCGTTGGTGCACCCCGCAGGGAGGAGTTTTTGGGCCGCATCGGAGGTGCAGACCCAGTCACCCACAGAACCCGCGTTGCGTTTGAGCAAAATTAATTTACCGCTAATTTGAGGCGTGCCCGCCAAGGTGCACAGAACCCCTGCGGCCCCATCGGTTTTGGCATTGGCAACCAAATACGTGCAGCGCGATGTGCTGTCAGGCAGGTTCAGTTGGGCCGCACCCGTTCCCGCAGTGTCACCGGAGGATTGAATGGCCACGGCCAAACCCACTGCCATTTTTTCTTCAATGGGGGTTTTGCCTGCGGTGATTTCAGCAAGCGCCCCAGTTACTTGCGCGCGTGCGGTGTAGTCTTGGTACCGCGGCAGGGCGATGGCGGCCAAGATGCCGATGATCGCAACCACGATCATGAGTTCAATCAGGGTGAACCCAGTCTGTAAAGAACGTTTCATACGCACCTCCACTTTGAATAAGAGCCTTACGGTATCACACCGTTTTTTCACTGTGTTAAACGGTCTTTGCGGAGCGTTTTTGAAGCCAAGACCCCAAGACCCCAAGTCCAATACCAAGGCGGCTCCCGCAATCGGTTCTGCGGTGTGCATCCAAGCATGGCTTAGAACTTAGTCGTGCAAAGCGGTGTCGTTGCTTATTGTTTCGCCCGCAACCCAGCCAATCAGTGCAGCCCGTCGGACCCGGTTTTGTGACTTGGGTGCGAGGGGCTGGTTGCTGCTATTGTATTTACAACATGGCTTTGAGCAATTTCGCCATTTCTGATGGATTGCGTGTGACTTTGAAGCCGCACTCTTCCATCACCGCCAACTTGGCATCGGCCGTGTCTGCGCCGCCAGAAATCAAAGCGCCTGCATGGCCCATGCGTTTGCCTGCAGGGGCGGTAACACCGGCGATAAAGCCCACGATGGGTTTTTTCATATTGAGTTTGCACCAGCGCGCGGCTTCGGCTTCATCGGGCCCGCCGATTTCACCAATCATGATGACAGCGTCGGTGTCGGGGTCGTCGTTAAAAGCGCGCATCACGTCGATGTGCTTTAAGCCGTTGATCGGGTCACCACCAATGCCGACGGCGCTGGACTGGCCCAGGCCGATTTCGGTGAGTTGCGCGACCGCTTCATAGGTCAAGGTGCCTGAGCGCGACACCACGCCGATGCGACCTTTGCGGTGAATGTGGCCGGGCATGATGCCGATTTTGATTTCGTCGGGCGTAATCAAGCCAGGGCAGTTGGGGCCAAGCAACAAGGTTTTTTTGCCACCTGCGGCCTCTTTGGCCCGCATGCGGTTGCGCACTTCGAGCATGTCACGAACCGGAATGCCTTCGGTAATACAAATGGCCAAGTCCAGATCGGCCTCCACGGCCTCCCAAATCGCTGCGGCTGCGCCAGCTGGGGGGACGTAAATCACGGAAACCGTTGCACCCGTTTCGTGGGCCGCTTCTTTCACCGAGGCGTAAATAGGAATATTAAAAATAGACTCGCCCGCTTTTTTCGGGTTCACGCCGGCGACGAAGCAGTTTTTACCGTTGGCGTACTCTTGGCACTTCTCGGTGTGGAACTGACCGGTTTTACCGGTAATGCCTTGGGTGATGACTTTGGTGTCTTTATTGATATAGATCGACATGGCTTTTCTTTCTGGTCTAGGCGTGGGCGTTAACTGCGGCCACTACTTTTTGGGCGGCTTCAGCCATGGTGTCGGCGCTGATGATGGGAAGGCCCGATTCGGCCAACATCTTCTTGCCCATTTCTTCGTTGGTGCCTTTCATGCGAACCACCAAGGGCACGGACAAGTTCACCGCTTTGCACGCGGTAATCACACCGGTGGCGATGGTGTCGCATTTCATGATGCCACCAAAAATATTGACCAAGATCGCTTTGACCTTGGGGTTTTTCAACATGATTTTGAAGGCCTCGGTGACTTTCTCTGGCGTGGCGCCTCCGCCTACGTCAAGAAAGTTCGCTGGCTCTGCGCCAAAGAGTTTGATGGTGTCCATGGTGGCCATGGCCAAGCCCGCGCCGTTGACCAAGCAGCCGATATTGCCGTCTAAGCTAATGTAGGCGAGGTCGAATTTGCTGGCCTCGACTTCCGCCGCATCTTCCTCATCGAGGTCACGAAAGGCGACGATGTCGGGGTGGCGAAACAAAGCGTTGGCATCAAAATTGAACTTGGCGTCTAAGGCTTTGATGTTGCCGTTGCCTTCCAAAATCAAGGGATTGATCTCGACCAAACTGGCATCGGTGTCCATATAGGTTTTATAGAGCTTTTGCAACACGTCTACGGCTTGTGCGGTCGAGGCTGCAGGCACGCCAATGGCATCACTGAGCTTCTTGGCTTGGCCGTCGGTGAGCCCGAGCGCGGGGTCGACAATTTCCGTGATGATTTTCTCGGGCGTGTCGTGGGCGACGCCTTCGATGTCCATGCCGCCTTCACTGGAGACGATCATTGCGACCCGTTGGGTGGCGCGGTCGGTGACGGCAGAGACGTAGTATTCTTTTTTGATGTCAGCGCCGTCTTCAATCAAGAGGCGGCGCACTTTTTGGCCTTGTGGCCCGGTTTGGTGGGTGATGAGTTGCATCCCCAAAATTTCCGTGGCCAAGCTTTTGACTTCGTCAATCGAGCGGGCGAGTTTCACGCCGCCGCCTTTGCCGCGACCGCCAGCATGAATCTGCGCCTTCACGACCCACACAGGGCCGCCGAGTTTTTGGGCGGCTTCAACGGCTTCTTGGACCGTGAAAGCGGGGATGCCACGGGGCACGGGGATGCCGGCGTTGCGCAAGATTTCCTTGCCTTGGTATTCGTGAATCTTCATGACTTTTCTCTTTGAGACGGGACAATCTTTGCCATGCAGCAACGCGGAGGTTGCTTGGGCGCATGGCCCTGAACGTGTGAACGCGGAACTGTATCATGTTGCGGCGCACCAATCTTGCCCCGGACTTACGCTGGGGCCCTATCTTCATTACCATAGCAGCCATGAAAAAAATCTTTATTGACGGCGAAGCGGGAACCACAGGCTTGCAAATTCGCGAACGATTGGGTGCGATGGCGCAGGTGGAGTTGCTGCGCATTGACCCGGCCTTAAGAAAAGACACCCAGGCCAAGCGCGACATGTTCGCCCAAGCGGATGTGGTCATCTTGTGTTTGCATGATGACGCGGCCCTGGAGTCGGTGGCCATGGTGGATGACTTAGAACGCGCCACAGGCCAACTGGGCCCACGCATCATTGATTCGTCCACCGCGCACCGCACTGCGCCGGGTTGGGTCTATGGATTTCCTGAGCTTGCCGCTGGCCAAAAAGAGGCGATCGCGCAGGCCCGCCGGGTCGCCAATCCGGGTTGCTACGCCACAGGCGCGATTGCGCTCTTGCGGCCTTTGATTGATGCGGGCGTGTTGCCAGCAGACTTTCCGGTGTGCTTGCCGTCCATCAGCGGCTACTCCGGAGGCGGCCGGCCCATGATCGAGGCGTATGAAACTGGCCAAGCTCCTGCCATGGAGTTGTATGCGCTGGGTTTGAAGCACAAGCACATCCCGGAGATCATGCATTGCAGTGGCTTGACGCGCCGGCCGCTGTTTGTTCCCTCTGTTGGCAATTTCCCCCAAGGCATGTTGGTTCAGCTGCCGCTGCATTTAGACCAGCTTCCTGGAAAGCCCAGCGCACAAGATCTGCAAGCGGTTTTACAAGCGCATTACGCGCACAGCCAATGGGTCACCGTGGAGCCCGTCACCCCCGACTTGAAACTCGATGCGGTCGCCTTGGCGAACACCAACACAATGGAGTTGCGGGTTTTTGCCAATGACGCCGCACACGATGGCTTTGCCCACGCGGTTTTGGTGGCGCGCCTAGACAATTTAGGCAAAGGCGCGAGCGGCGCTGCGGTACAAAACTTGGAGCTGATGCTGGGCTTGTGAATAGGGTTTTAAGCGTCGTCGGGGTCAAACGCGCCCGCGACGACGCGCGCAATCGCTTCGCCGCCAAAGCCCCTGCCCGCAAGGAAGCGCGCCTGTTTGGCGCGCTCTTGGGGTTGGGTGGCAGCAGTCCCGAATTTTTTTCGCCAAACTTCTTGCGCGCGGGCCACTTCGGTGGTTTTGAGGTGGGCCACCGCCTGCGCTATGGGTTCGGGGTCCAAGCCTTTGGCAAGCAGTTCTTGGCGAATACGCCCGACCCCGAGTTTGGCGCTGCGGCGGTAAACCACCGAATCCACCACCCGCTGCGCATTGATAAAGTCTTTGGCTTCCAGCTTGTCTAAGACTTCGGCCAAAGCCCCGGGGACTTCTTCAAAACGGGCGAGCTTGCGCTCTAACTCAGCACGCGAATGTTCTCGCGCACTGAGCAGCCGCAAAGCGCGCCCGGTCAGTGACAGTGAAGAGGGCTTGGCAGATGCCATACAGCGCAGCGGCTTAAACCACCTCGCCTTTTTTGGCGGCTTTGGCTTTGGGGGCTGGGACCACGGCGCCGGTGACGGCACCAGGCAGCACAGGAATGCCTACCGATTCACGCACCTTGTTTTCAATTTCGATCGAGAGTGCAGCGTTTTCGCGTAAAAACTCGCGCGCGTTGTCGCGGCCTTGGCCAATTTTTTCGCCTTGGTACGCATACCACGCGCCTGACTTTTCAATGATCTGGGCGTTCACTCCCATATCAATGATTTCTCCGTGGCGGCTGATGCCTTCACCAAACAAAATATCAAACTCCGCGGTTTTAAAGGGCGGCGCCACTTTGTTTTTAACCACCTTGACTTTGGTTTCATTGCCAATGGCTTCATCGCCGCGTTTGATGGTGCCGGTGCGGCGAATGTCTAAGCGCACGGAGGCATAAAACTTCAGGGCATTGCCACCGGTCGTGGTTTCAGGCGAGCCAAACATCACGCCAATTTTCATGCGGATCTGGTTGATAAAGATCACCATGCAGTTGGTTTTCTTGATGTGGGCGGTGAGCTTGCGCAAGGCCTGGCTCATCAAGCGCGCTTGCAAGCCCGGCAAAGAGTCGCCCATTTCGCCCTCTAGTTCGGCCTTGGGGGTTAGTGCAGCAACCGAATCGATCACGATCAAATCCACCGCGCCCGAGCGCACCAAGCTGTCCACAATTTCAAGCGCTTGTTCGCCGGTATCGGGCTGGCTGATCAACAGGTCTTGCAAATTAACGCCGAGCTTTTGCGCGTATTGAATGTCTAGGGCGTGCTCTGCGTCCACAAAAGCGCATTGGCCGCCTATCTTTTGCATTTCAGCAATCACTTGCAAGGTGAGGGTGGTTTTGCCGGAAGACTCGGGGCCATAAATTTCAACGACGCGCCCGCGCGGCAGGCCGCCTACGCCCAAGGCAATGTCCAGTCCCAAAGAGCCGGTGGAAACCACCTGGATATCTTCAATCACTTCACCCTCGCCTAAGCGCATGATGGTGCCCTTGCCGAATTGTTTTTCGATCTGGGCCAGGGCTACTTGCAAAGCTTTGGCTTTTTCGCTGCTAGCAGCGGCGTTTTTTACGGGTGCGTCCATGTCAATCTCCTTGGGGGTTAAGTGGGGCATTTCGCTACTGCGGTTAAACACAGGCTGGATGCTTGAACAGTAGTTTAAACGCGGTTGTTAAAACAAGTAAATAGATTTTTTAGTCAGTTTGCATTACCATTTGGCCATGCCATCCCGCCCCATATCGCCCCCTGACGCATGGCGGCATAACCACCTCGGCCATTGGTTGCGCATCAGTCTGGAGCGCTTCGATGCGCGGGTGCTGGAGCTCATGGCGCAGCATTCTGGCGTGGCCTTGGGTTTGTCGAATTTGGCGGCGCGGGGCCAAGTGGGCGCTGCGCACTGGCACATCACGCGCCACCTCACGCCGCAAGGGGCGCGTTTGAGTGAGCTCGCACAGCGTGCAGGAATGACCAAGCAGGCGATGGGCACCTTGGTCAACCAATGCGAAGCGTGGGGCATGGTGAGCCGAGAGCCCGATGGCTTAGATGCGCGGGCCAAGCGCGTTTGTTTTACGCCCATTGGGTGGGCGTGGTTAAACGCTTACCAAGAATCGGTTGCGCAAGCGGAGTCGGAGTTGCGCGAAACGATGGGGGCAGAGGTGGCCGCGGTGGTGGGCTTGGGATTAGAGGCCTACAGTGCGCAGTAAGTGCAGACAGGCAGCCGACCAAAATAGCAGGTCTAGAATAGACGCAGCCAGTGTGAGCCACAGACATTCAAAAAAACCAAAGCGCACAGCGCAAGGAGTCAAACATGCGTATTTTGATCGCCGAAGACGACCAGGTTTTAGCCGATGGCTTGCTGCGCGCACTGCGCGGCGCAGGGGCCGCGGTGGACCATGTGGCCAGTGGCAGCGAAGCCGATGCCGCCCTCATGACCAACACAGAATTTGATTTGCTGATTTTGGATTTGGGTTTGCCCAAAATGCACGGACTCGAAGTGCTTAAAAAACTCCGCGCCCGGGGCTCCTCACTGCCCGTGTTGATTTTGACGGCAGCCGACAGCGTCGAAGAACGCGTCAAGGGGCTGGACTACGGCGCCGACGACTACATGGCCAAACCGTTTAGCTTGCAGGAATTAGAAGCCCGTGCCCGTGCCTTGGTGCGCCGCGGTATGGGCGCCAACAGCAGCAACATCAAACATGGCCCCTTGGTCTATGACCAGGCCGGGCGTGTGGCCACCATTGACGGAAAAATGGTAGAGCTCTCCGCCCGGGAGCTGGGGCTCTTAGAAGTATTGCTTCAACGAACCGGCCGCTTGGTGAGCAAAGACCAGTTGGTAGAGCGTTTGTGCGAATGGGGTGAAGAGGTGAGCAACAACGCCATCGAGGTGTACATCCACCGCCTGCGCAAGAAGATTGAAAAAGGCCCAATACGTATTGCTACGGTGCGTGGCTTGGGCTATTGCCTCGAAAAAATCCAAGCATAGAAGAATGAAGATTTTCCAGAGCGAACAGCGCTCGCTGTTTGGCGAGATTCTGGATTGGATGCTCACACCCATTCTGTTGCTGTGGCCCGTGAGTTTGGTCTTGACATGGCTGGTTGCCCAAAATATTGCTGGCAAACCCTTTGACCGCGCCTTGGAATACAACGTCGGCGCCCTGGCCCAACTGATTACGGTGCAACACAACGCGGCCCAGTTCGTCCTGCCCCAACCTGCGCGAGAGCTCTTGCGCGCCGATGACTTGGATACGGTGTACTACCAAGTCTTGGGCACCAAAGGCGAATACCTCAGTGGTGAAAGAGAATTACCCACGCCACCCGAAGACGACAAAACACCTGTTGGTGAAATCCGGGTGCGCGACATCGAGTTTCGAGGCGTCGACCTCAAGGTGGCCTCCATGTGGGTCAAGCTCGATGTACCCCACAGCGCACCGGCCTTGGTGCAAGTCGCTGAAACCTTGGACAAACGCTCTGTCTTGGCGACTGAAATTGTCAAAGGCGTCATGCTGCCGCAGTTCGTGGTGTTGCCACTGGCGGTGCTGTTGGTGTGGTTGGCCCTGGCGCAAGCTATTAAACCGCTCAACCGACTGGAAGAGCGCATTCGGGCACGCAACCCCGATGATTTGAGCCCTTTGGATGTCGTGGCGGTTCCTATGGAGGTGGCGCCGTTGGTTTCTTCGGTAAATGATTTGCTGATGCGATTGAAAGATTCCATCGCAACCCAAAAACGTTTTTTGGCCGATGCGGCCCACCAGCTGAAAACACCGCTGGCGGGTTTGCGCATGCAAGCAGACTTGGCGCAGCGCGAAAGTGCGAGTGCAGAAGAACTCAAACAATCGTTGCGGCACATTGGCAGGTCCAGCATCCGCGCAACCCATACCGTTAACCAGTTGTTGGCTTTGGCGCGGGCTGAAAGCAGTGCTGCGGTGCTGGCACACCAAGCCTGTGACCTCGCCCGCCTAACGATTGACGTGGTGAAAGACTGCCTGCCCCGGGCGATGGACAAGGACATTGACATGGGCTACGAGGGCGCACAACCCGACAGCGAAAACATCGTGATGCAAGGCAACCCCACCTTGTTAAAAGAAATGATTCGCAACCTGGTGGACAACGCGATCAACTACAGCATCACGCAGCCAAACCAGGTGGCCATGATTACCGTGCGTGTTTTGGTCGACCCCTTTAGCAAGGTTTTGGTTTTGCAAGTCGAAGACACCGGCCCTGGCATTCCCGCAGCGGAGCGGGATTTGGTGTTTCAGCCGTTTTACCGTGCGCTCGGGACCGAGGCCGATGGGTCGGGATTGGGCTTGCCCATTGTTTTAGAAATTGCGCGCCAACACCGGGCGGTGGTCACGGTCGAAGACAGCCGACCCGGCCAAAGCCCCCCAGGCGCGTGCTTTACGGTGCGCTTTAGCCGGGCAGGGGATTAGCCGCAGGACGCACGCTGACCTCGGCGGTATTGATTTTTTGAACGCCGTGCGGCGTTTGCACCAACAATGCCCCCATGGCGTCCACGCCGCGCGCCAAGCCCGTGGTTCCGTCACTGCACACCACTTCTTTGCCAAACAACACATCCCGCGCATGAAAAGCGTCGCGCAAAGGTGCAAAGCCCCTTTGCTCAAACAACTGCATGGTTTCGATTAAAGCAGGAGCAATCTGTAGCAAAGCGTGCGGCGCGGTCAAGCCAGGCAACACTTCGTCCAAGCCCGCGGGCGCTGTTCGTAGCTCGGTCTGTTGTGGAAGGCGAATGTTCAGACCCACGCCCATGACGGCGTAGCGCAGTGAACCTGCGGAAGCGGTTTCAATCAAGATGCCACCGAGTTTGCGCTGGTCAAGCCATAAATCATTGGGCCACTTCAAGCCAATGGCAGGGTGCAGGCTTTGCGCAACGCTTAGGCCCACGGCCAACGATAAACCGGACCAGTCCTGCGGCGCTAAGACCATGCCAATGGAAAAGGTCAAGGAGTCGGCTTTGCCAGCATCACTGTGCCACTCGCGCCCCAAGCGGCCGCGACCAGACGTTTGCCGTTCAGCTAGCAGTAAAACCGGATCGGTCTGCCCCAAACGAAACCGCCGCATGAGTTCGGTGTTGGTGGAACCCAGTTCGGGCAACACCTCCACTGTAAAGTGGGGTAACTGCGGAGAAACCGCTTCCCAGATCGCCTCAGAGGGCCACTGAATCACGGACTCGGAGGCGCTCGACATCGAAAACTAGTGCTTGCCGCGCTTGGGGGCGAGCAAGGTGCCTCTGCATGTCTTGGCGCCACACCAACAAGGGTATTCGGCCTTGAGTTTGGGTGTGTAGCGCTCATCAATGATGAGGCCGTAGTCGTAGTTCAACTCTTCACCCGCGGCAATATTGCGCAAGGCTTTGATAAAGATACGCCCACCTACTTCATCGGCCTCACAATTGGCGTCACAGGAGTGGTTGATCCACTTTGCCGAGTTGCCTTGGTACAAGCCGTCAATGACACGCGTTTCGTCGATATGAAAATAAAAGGTATGGTTGGGGTTCTTTGGGTCATGGGGATGGCGGTCTTGGGCTTCCTTCCAAGTGATGACTTCCCCGCGGTACTCGATAATGGTTTCGCCTTCAGCGAGATCTTGGATGGCAAAGACACCTCTACCATGGACCCCGGAACGCCGCGCTTGAATACGGCGCTTGCTCGATGAAATGACTGATTTTTTAGACACTGAAAAAATTTGGTATGGTGAATCGTATGGGTGCGCGTGTGCGCACCCGTGGGTGTGCGCGCCTGTGCGTGCGCGAGAAACTGGATTGTAGACAAATGAAAAATGTAGTTGTTGGTAAAACATTGGTGATCGCAGAAAAGCCGTCGGTGGCCCAAGACATCGTGCGCGCGCTCACGCCTTTGGCGGGCAAGTTTGAAAAACACGACGAGTATTTTGAGAGCGACACCTACGTCGTCTCCAGTGCTGTGGGTCACTTGGTGGAGATCCAAGCGCCCGAGGCCTTTGACGTCAAACGCGGCAAATGGAGTTTTGCAAACCTTCCGGTGATCCCCCCGCACTTTGATTTAAAGCCCGTCGATAAAACCAAAACCCGATTGAACGCCGTCGTCAAACTGGCCAAGCGCAAAGACGTTGACAAACTGGTGAACGCTTGTGACGCAGGGCGCGAAGGTGAGCTGATTTTTCGCTTGATCGAGCAGTACGCTGGCGGCGCCAAACCGCTGGGAAAACCGGTGAGCCGGCTCTGGTTGCAATCGATGACGCCACAAGCGATTCGTGATGGCTTTGGTGCCTTGAGAACCAATGCGCAGATGCAGCCCTTGGCCGATGCAGCGCGTTGCCGCTCTGAAGCGGACTGGTTGGTGGGCATCAACGGCACACGTGCTATGACCGCATTTAATTCGCGCGATGGTGGCTTTTTTCTCACCACCGTGGGCCGGGTGCAAACGCCCACCTTGTCGGTGGTGGTGGAGCGCGAAGAGCAAATCCGCAAGTTTATTAGCCGTGACTATTTTGAAATTCACGCTACCTTTGCAGCCGCTGCCGGCGAGTACCCTGCCAAATGGTTTGATCCCCTGCATAAAAAAGACCCCGACGATGCAGAGAAAAAAGCCGACCGCGTTTGGAGCGCAGAACAAGCGCAAGCGATTGCAGATGCTGCGCGTGGACAAAGCGCCAGCGTCACAGAAGAAAGCAAGCCCACCACCCAAGCCTCACCGCTGTTGTTTGATTTAACGTCCTTGCAACGCGAGGCCAACGGCAAGTTTGGGTACTCTGCAAAAACCACTTTGCAAATAGCGCAAAGTTTGTACGAACGCCACAAAGCGCTGACCTACCCCCGAACCGATTCGCGTGCCTTGCCGGAAGACTACTTACCAGTGGTCAAAGAAACGCTAGTGATGCTGGCCGACAGCGAGATGCGTCACTTGGCGCCGTTTGCACGCACCGCCCTCAACAACAACTACCTCAAACCCAGTAAGCGGATTTTCGACAACAGCAAGGTGAGTGATCACTTCGCCATCATCCCCACCTTGCAAGCGCCCAGCGGTCTTTCAGAGGCCGAGCAAAAAGTCTATGACCTGGTCGTGCGCCGCTTCATGGCCGTGTTTTTCCCAAGCGCCCAATACCAAGTGACTACGCGCGTGAGCACCGTAACCCAAGGCGCAAGCAGCTACGCCTTTAAAACCGAAGGCAAGGTTTTGGTCAACCCAGGCTGGCTGGCCATCTACGGCAAAGAAGCGGCCAACGAAGTGGAAGATGCCAAAGACGGCGACAAAGGCCAAAGCCTAGTGCCGGTTGCGCCCAATGAAAAAGTGCGCACCGAGACTGCCGACCCCAAGGGTTTGAAAACCCGCCCGCCTGCGCGCTACTCCGAAGCGACGCTGCTGGGTGCCATGGAAGGTGCCGGCAAAACAGTCGAGGACGATGAGCTGCGCGAAGCGATGCAAGAAAAGGGGCTGGGAACCCCGGCAACGCGCTCCAGCATTATTGAGGGCTTGATCGCTGAGAAGTACATGTTGCGCGAAGGCCGTGAATTGATTCCCACAGCCAAAGCCTTTCAGCTGATGACGCTCTTGCGCGGTTTGGGCGCCGAAGAGTTATCAAAAGCCGAACTCACTGGCGAGTGGGAATACAAGTTGGCGCTTATGGAGCAAGGCAAACTCAAACGCGAAGTGTTCATGGCCGAGATAGCCGCCATGACCGAACGCTTGGTTAAAAAAGCCAAAGAATACGACCGCGACACGATTCCAGGCGACTATGCCACGCTGGCTGCACCCTGCCCCAACTGTGGCGGCATCGTCAAAGAAAACTACCGCCGTTACACCTGCACCGGAAAAACCGCGGCAGCAGAAGGGTGTGGATTCTCTTTTGGAAAAACCCCTGCGGGGCGCACCTTTGAGTTGGCTGAGGTGGAGCGGTTTTTGACAGACAAAAAGATTGGTCCCTTGGACGGCTTTCGCTCCAAAGCGGGTTGGCCTTTCACGGCCGAGATGGTGATCAAATTTGATGAAGAGACCAAAAACTTCAAGCTTGAATTTGATTTTGGGGACGACAAGGCGGGCGAAGAGTCGGGTGAAATCATCGACTTCTCAGCCAAGACGGCCCTTGGGGTGTGCCCCAAATGCGGCGGCAGCGTGTTTGAGCATGGCAAAAACTATGTGTGCGAGCGCACTGTCCCGACCTTGGCCCAGCCCACGCCTAGCTGCGATTTCAAAAGCGGACAAATCATTTTGCAGCAGCCCATTGCCCGCGAACAAATGGAAAAACTGCTCGCTACTGGCAAAACCGATTTGCTTGATAAATTTGTCAGCATGCGCACGCGCCGGGCTTTCAAAGCGATGCTGGCATGGGATCCGGAAGCAGGAAAAGTGAATTTCGAATTTGCGCCAAGCAAGTACCCGCCGCGAAAAACGGCAGCTGGCAAGGTGCCGCCCAAAGGGGCAGTGAAAGCGACGGCAAAAACCGCGGCAAAAACACCGGCCAAAAAAGCGGCTGCAAAAAAAGCAAACGCTGCGGCCAAACCCAAAGCTCCGCGCAAAGCCAGTAGCGCCGCAGGCTTGGTGCCCAGCGCAGCATTGGCGGCGGTGATTGGCGCAGAGCCCGTTGCGCGAACCCAGGTGATTAAAAAATTGTGGGATTACATCAAAGCCAACGGCTTGCAAGACAGCACCAACAAACGGGCGATCAACGCGGATGCCAAACTTCTTGCCGTTTTCGGCAAGGCCCAGGTCACGATGTTTGAACTTGCCGGAATTGCTGGCAAGCATTTAAGCGCGGCGGCATGAACTTCAGCGATGTGGACGACGCGTCCGAACACAGCACCCATACGTCGCAACAACGTGCCACCGCAGCGGCACGAAGCACCTGGGTCAGTGTGTGGGTCAACCTGGTGCTTTCAAGCATCCAAATCGTGGTCGGCATTTTTGCAAAATCACAAGGCCTGATCGCCGACGGAATCCATTCCCTGTCGGATCTGGTGTCTGACTTTGTCGTCCTTTTTGCAGGACACCACAGCCAAAAAGATGCAGACATCGACCACCCCTATGGTCACCACCGTTTTGAAAATGCGGCGTCTTTGGTCTTGGGTTTATTGTTGCTCAGCGTGGGTGCCGGCATGGTCTGGTCTGCAGTGAGCAAACTGGAAACACCCGCCTCGATTGAGACTGCCCATGTGTCTGCCTTGTGGGTTGCATTTGGCGCCCTTGCCGCCAAAGAGTTGCTGTTTCGTTATATGTTGCGCGTGGCCAAACAAGTCAAATCCAGTATGTTGGTCGCCAATGCGTGGCATGCCCGTTCAGACGCCGCTTCGAGTTTGGTCGTCGGTTTGGGCTTGGTGGGAAATTTAATGGGCTACCCACTGCTCGATCCTATTGCTGCCTTGATCGTCGGGCTCATGGTGGGAAAAATGGGATGGAGTTTTGCATGGGATGCGCTACATGATTTGATGGACCGGGCCATCGATGAAGAAGAGGTTCAGGCGATTCGCCAAACACTGATGGAGACGCCAGGGGTTGCGGGAGTCCATGACGTTCGCACCCGCAAAATGGGCGATATGGTGGTGGCCGATGCCCACATCGAAGTCGACGCCAGTCTCACCGTTGAGGAGGGACACAACATCGCTGTCGCAGCACGCCTTGCGGTGATGCAGCGCCACCGCGTACTCAATTTAATGACCCATGTGGACCCTGCGCACCAACATGACGCAGACCATGAGCCGGTGGCGCGGACCTGATGCACCGCACCATTTTTGATACCCCGGGGGTCAATACGGTTCTGCGCTGGTTTTCCATCGGCTTTTTAAAGGCGACGGGATGGAAAGTCCAGGGGCAGTTACCGGCCAATGGGCGCAAAAGTGTCTTGATTGCAGCGCCGCACACCAGCAACTGGGATTTGCCTTATACCTTGATGGTGGCCTTTGCCTTGCGTTTGAATGTGTATTGGATGGGCAAGCAGTCCATTTTCAAACCGCCTTTTCGCGGCGTGATGCTTTGGCTGGGCGGCATTCCTATTCAGCGTGAAAGCGCCAACAATGTGGTGGAAGCATCGATTGCTGCTATTCAAAATGCCGTTGGCCCCGTGCAATTGATCGTGCCCCCCGAAGGCACGCGCAGCAAAGCGCGGTATTGGAAAACAGGTTTTTATTACATCGCCTTAGGCGCCAACGTTCCCATCGTGATGGCCTATATGGACTATGCACGCAAAGAAAGCGGCTTGGGTCCGGTGTTTGAGCCCACAGGCAATATAGAAGCGGACATGGCAACCATCCAGGCTTTTTTCAAGCCCTTCACGGGTAAAAACCCAGATCAGTTTTGATGCCACCGGGCCCAGCGCAAGCGCTCGACCAAGCACATATGCGGCACGGTTAAAGCAGCCAGGCCGACAAATACGATTTGAATCACTCTGGCATCCATCGCCGAGGGTGGTAAAAAAATCCACGCAGCACAGCCTGCGACAGCCACTGCAATGAGCGGGCCTGCTGCGACTGAGACCATGACGCGGGCGGATGCTGCGGTGTACATTTTGGTGCGCACAATGTGTCTGGCACTGTGCATACAGCAGAAAAAAATGGCAAAAGCCAGCAGTGGAGAAAGGAGGGTGGTGATGGCGGCCACCGCCCCGATGTCTATCGCGGTTTGTGGGTCTGTCTTTAAGAGACGCAAAGATACAAGCACCAAGCCCGCAAGCCACGGCCATGCCAGGAAATGCAAAGCGAAAGCCATGCTGTGGCCGCGTTCATCACCCATTAACAAGGTAAACAGCTGCCCAAGCTCTTCTTGGTGAAGTGCGGCTGGTAGAACGATGCTTGCGCCACCGTACAACACTTGCGCGAGGATCGGTGTCCCTTGCCGAAGATCGCCGGAAAAATGGACCAGCGATAAAACCAAGAACACCCCTAAAAAAACCAAGGGCGCGTACCACCACGCTACCACCACACAGCAAGCCAGCAAAATATAAACACCAAGAAACACCGTCCAGCGCAAGGTGCTGGTAAGCCGATAGAGTTTTTTTGCAAAAATAGGATCCAAGGCGCCGTGCGGAACACCCAATAACGCCACAAGCGCCAACACAATAAGCAGCACACTTTCCAATGCCAAGGGCGGCAAAAGCAATGACAAAAAAAGCGCTGCCAGAGCAACACCAACAAAGCCCATGCTTTGAAGATGCAGCGGCTTCACAGCAAGGCCTTGCCGGCAAAAAGATGTTTCACAAAAGGTGCGGTCGGCATGGCACGAATGATCGCAAGGTAATCCTCGAAGCGGGCCTTGTCACTCAAGAACCGAATCACTTGCGCGCTCTGTGCTTTGGAAAAAAGACGCGTAAACAGAGCTGGCCCATGGTGTGGGTTGTTGCGCAGCACGTTGAGGAAAATCCGATCCATGTGGTTTAAAAAATAGGGGTCTTTAGCGCGCGCTTTCGGAAGACCGCCAGCAGCGAGTGCCGACGCGCAGCGGGTGGCCCAATCTTGTATCCGTTGGAATGCATACCCCGTAGAAGGCCGGCCTGCACTGGCATGCAGGCCAGAAAAAATATAGCTGGGGTCCAATGGCTGAGCGTCAGCACCGCGCTGGGTGATACCCATAGGCAAGAGACCGTACTCGGAATACACAATCTGGTAGGGCGTGCCCTTCACTTTTTCCGCAATCGACTGCATCAAGGCGTCTTGAAGTTCGGGGGCAGTCAAAGGCGCAGCAGAAAAAGTAGTGAACTCAATGAGTGCCCGGGTTGTGGATACAGGCAGGGTATAGGTAAAGCCAATATGCTGGGAATGGGGTGCTGAAAAATCCATTAATTCTGCACACGCAGGGTCAAAGCAGGGTGTGTTCGTCACTATTTCATGGCCATAAAAAGATTGCCATAAGACCGCTTGCAGTTCGGACGAAGAACGCAAGGGGCGCGTGTCGACGACCATTCTTGATGTCAGAGTGCCCTGCGAAGTCTCGATATGCCAGACCCCTTGCCGAAAAAGCGGGGCCTTGACCACAGACGCCTCTAATTGAATGGAGAGCTTTGGGTTCTGTGCCATGTCGGCCAAAACCGAATCGTAAAAGGTGCTGCTTTTAAGCATGCGGTAGGGGATTTTATCGCAATCGATCAACACCCGCTGTTGCCCATTGATCAAATGCAAGGCACGCCACTGGTGGTCTGCAAGACGCGCGTAGGGCGTAGAGTCATCCCCCCAAAAGCACCACGTTTTGTCGTTTTGGTAGCTGCTGCGCTGCTCTAAAACCACAGTTCGAGGCGCGCGGTTTTGGTACAAGCCTAACTGCGCCGCCAGACTCAAGCCTGCACACCCTCCTCCGAGGATGGTCAGGTCTGCATCAACTGGCATGGTCTAGAAAATGCCAAGTGGCAGGCCGCGGCGCATTTAAAAGAGGGGCGTGAAGTGCGGCGTCATGGCTGTCTGGAAAACGCCAGTGCTTTTTTTGAAACGCAATCTCACCCAAAGCAAAAAAAGAAAGCATGCTTTTTTTTCGCCAGCTTACGACTGTGCGACCCTGCCAGAAATTAAGACCATTGTGCCGTAGCTCCTCACCGATAGCCCGGTAAAGACGCGCAGAGAGTAAAACACCCGCGCGTGCTGCGGGGGGAAGATAGACAAGGCCTTGTTCGCCACTTTGGTAATACCGGTCTGCAAGCGCCAATAAATTCAACAAGCAATTTTGGATCCGTGCACGGGTTGACAGGGAGGGGTTGAGAATCTCGTTGGGAGACAAGTCGCCAACGGCAGTTGCGGGTAAATAACGCCTGCCCAGGACCGCGTCTGCTGCGACATCTCTGCAGATATTGGTCAGTTGCATGGCCATGCCCAAATCGATAGCGTGGGCAAAGGCCAGTTTCTTCTCCGTCTCCAATGCCTTGCACATCATTAAGCCGACGGTGCCTGCCACTTGGTAACAGTAGCGCAACAGGGCATCTTCATCGTTCATTCGTACGTTGGCAAGGTCGGACTCCATTCCCATCACAAGCTCTATGACGATGGCCGGATCAATGTTGCATTCAGCTAGCAAAAGCAGGCCGTCTTGGATGATGGGATCAGAAGACGCGCCGGTAGCAAACGCGGCCTTGATTTGCTTAAGGGCACAAAGCGCTTGCGGTATGCCTTGATGCTCATCCGCGATGTCGTCTATATATCGGCAAAGGCGGTAAAGGCGTGTGGCACGTTGCGCGTGGTTTTTGCCGAGGAAGTGGCGCGCCCAGTGGAAACTTTTTCCTTTGGCCGCGAGCACGGCGTTGGCATCCAATAAAGAGGACTCAGGCATCTGATACCCGCTCAATGAGAGAGTCGATCACTTTTGCAGAACACAAAACGCCTGGCAGACCGGCACCAGGATGGGTACCTGCACCAACCAAGTAAAGATTTTTAATCCCTTCGGCCTGGTTGTGAAATCGGAACCATGCCGATTGGCGAAACAAAGGCGAAATCGAAAAGCCTGCGCCATGCTGGCTGAGATAGTCGCTCTTAAAGTCCTTGGGATTCATGGAAAACTCTGCCGTGATGGTGGACTCTAAATCTGGAAGAATCGTCTGGCTGAGGGCCGCAACAATACGTTTTTGCAAAAGAGGGCCTTGCACATCCCAATCCACCTGGCCTTGCAAATTAGGAACAGGGCACAGCACATAAAAACTGTCGCATCCGGGGGGTGCAAAACTTGGATCTGTCGCCGTGGGACGGTGGAGATACAGGGAAAAATCATCGGAAAGCGTCTTATGGTCAAAGATGTCAGCCAAGAGTTCGCGGTAGCGCTCCCCCATCCATATGGTGTGGTGTGCAACGTCTGGGTAGGTTTGCTTTGTTCCAAAGTAAAACACATACAAGCCCATGGAAAACTGCGCAGCCGCAAGTTTCACGGTGGAAGCTATCGAGCGGTCCGCAGACGCCACCATGTCGCCGTAGAGATGGGCCGCATCTGCATTGGAAACGATGACATCGGCATCGAGTGTGCGGCCATCCTCAAGCACCACGGCGTGGGCCACGCTCTTTGTAATCTTCAGGGACTTGACGGTTTGGCCGAGTCGAATACCAATGCCCTGGCGAGCCATCAAGGCTTCTAAAGCCTGGGTGATTGCACCGGTGCCCCCCATCGCGAAATGAACGCCGTACGCGCGTTCTAGATAGTGAATCAAACCATAAATACTGGTGGTATCAAAGGGGTTGCCACCCACAAGAAGGGGCTGTATCGAAAAAGCTTGGCGCAGCTTGGGGTTGACCAAAAACCGCGAAACCATTTGCCATACGGTTTCATACGAGCGCAAACCCAATAACTGCGGAATTTGACGCAGCATGGTGGTGAATTTGTGGAAGGGCTGGGCCGACAACTGCGTAAACCCAACATCAAAGATGCGTTGGGAGTGCTTCAATAGTTGTTGGTAGCCCTCACAGTCTTTGGGTTCTATGCGCCTAATTTCAGCCAAGGTTTCTTCCAGCGTTCCGCCGTAGTCAAACTTTTCCCCGTCTGAAAATACAAAGCGGTACCAAGGGGTCAGTGGAACCAGGGTGACGTGGTCCGAGAATTTTTCACCAAACAATGCAAACAGCTCATCAAAAAGAAAGGGGGCTGTGATGACTGTAGGGCCGGCGTCATGTCTAAACCCCTCGCGCTCAAAGACTTGCGCACGTCCGCCGAGTTGAGCGCATCGATCGATGACCGTAACCTGATAGCCCTTAGCGCGTAATCGAAGGGCCGCTGCTATTCCTCCAAACCCTGCGCCGATAACAATAGCGTGCATTACATAGTTTCGAATTGTGCAATAGTGTCATTCAACGTCATGCGCATTTTTGTGCAGTAGGAGATCAACAAACGGCCAGATTGATGGGGCAATTGCATTGCATAGTTTTCACACCGCTTGAGGTGATCGATTGCAAGTGCAGAGGATTGGGCAAAGGGGTCTTCATGCCCCGGTTCTTGCTCAAGCAGTAAAACAATGTTGAGTGCAGGTGGCGGGACCTGCTGCCCAGGGGTGCATACGCGCTTTGCATCCGACGCATAGTCTTGCAAATCATCAATAATTTGATAACCCACGGCGAAATGATCGGCGGCAGATTGGGCAACCGACAGGTATTGTGTGTGGCCGCAGACAAGCAAGGCGAGTTCGAGCGGCAAACCCAAGAGGGCGCCTGACTTGGCCTTGGCGATGGCAATGTATTGGTCGACAAAGTCAGCCTTGAAATCCAGGGGGCTGAGGTCGGCGCACTGTCCGGTAATGGCGCGGCTGGTGCGCTGATGCACCATGCCCAAGACAGCTGGGAGTTTGTCAGGCTGAGAGAGCTGACACAAGACGCCATAAGCGGCGGATAAAAGCAAATCCCCAGAACAGATGGCTAAGTTTTTGCCGTATTTGGACCACAGCGTGGGCTGTCCACGGCGAAACAAGTCGCCGTCTTGAAGGTCGTCGTGTACGAGCGACGCATTGTGTAAAAGTTCTGCACACGCAGCAAGACACACAGCGTCAGAATCTTCAAGGTCTAAAGCAAAAGCGGCAGACAAAGCAAGCTTAGCCCGAACTTGCTGCCCGCCGCAGCGCAAGTGGTAAGCAACCGCTGAAGCAGCACTGTGTGCTGCAACGGAAGGTAAATCTGGAGAGGAACCCGTCGCATGAAGCATTTTTGCTTGAACTGTTTCAAGCAACAAAACGAGTTTGACATCAGTCAACTCTGAACGATCTAAACGAGGCGTGGGCATAACAAGCGGCTCCGTCTGAACAGACCAAGTGCAAACAAGACCTGGCCCAATAAAAGAACCTTCTTCACTCGCAAAAGTGAAGAAGGTCCAAACCAAACGCGCTAATTATTTGTGCGAATGACCTTCAGACTCTTTGACCGCAACGGTCCAGATGATCAAGCCAAATGCAATCTTGTTCAAAACGTCAGCCAAGTTGTAAATGATGTTAAGAGCATTTGCACTGTCTGCAGGGTTGGCGCCTGTCAAGTATCCAAAGAAGTAGCCTAATGGGTAAATAGCCCAGCCAATCGTAACAATCAAACGCATGGTGTTGAAAGCCGATTGAACAGAAGCAGGTGCGCTGTTGGCGTTGATTTTGCCAGCTTCGCCCATGAAGATTTCATAAAGAATGTAAGCCCAGCCCACCATACCAATGATGAATGCAGGAAGAACAGCCATGTAACCCGCTTCACCGAGGTAGCCACCAACCAGCATCACTAAGGTACCGATCATCAGGCGCCAAAACACGCCAACGGGGACTTTGGTAATCGCAGACAAGATCAAGTAAAACTCGATCATCAAAAGTGGCACCGTAATGAGCCAATCGATGTACCTGAACACGGTAGGTGTCGAGCCGGTTGTGACCCATACATCACGCATATAGAAATAGTGAACGGCAGCTATTAAGGTGACCAGTCCAGAAACGGTCAACGATGTCTTCCACTTCGCAGAAACACGGTCGCGTTCTAGGAAGAAGAATACGGTGGATGCAATGAGGGCCATCGAAATGAGCCAAAAGGATATTCCTACAAAATCGTCAGGCTTGAGGACAGACCCCGCGCTCGCTGATGCTTGGCTCACACCAAAAAGCAAGCCCAATGCGATGGCCGGGCTGGCAATTGACTTAAGCCAATTCATTTTTATCTGCATACTTATCTC
>JAIPDD010000150.1 GCA_021737875.1 Sulfuritalea sp. | reverse complement strand
GCCATAAATTCAAGTTCTGCCGAATTCAAGTAATCCGGTGCAACCTCAAATTTATTGAATTAACTGGATAAAGTTTTATGAATACACCACTTTTTAAAGCAACTGAACGTACCTATTCAACCCCCTTTGCCTTCGGTTTTATTGCGTCTTACGCCTTGGTGGCTTGTGGCTACGCCCAAACGGTTGCGCCTTTAGCCACTGGAGCTTCCGCTTCAACCACAAGCCGCGTGGCTCTTGCTTCAGATCAATCTTTGAAGCTATCCGACTTAGCAGGAAGCACAACCATCGACTTACCTGGCCTAGACGATGACAGCGCCGCTAGCGCGAACGTCGCAGCCCGAGCGATTAGCCTGCCTAACGCAGTTGCACAAGCCTTACGCAATAGCGCCCAGCTTTCGCAGGTGCGAGCGCAATACGAAAGCTCCGAAGCGCGGGTTGGCGTCACGCGGGCTGACTTGTTACCGAACGCATCTTTGCGCTGGGCCAGAGGCCCTGAAAAATCAGAATCCACAACGATTGCCACCGGTTCAAACAACCACCAATACACATCGCAATCTGCACGTCTTACGCAGCCGCTTTTTAATATTCCGCTTTACAAAGAATTTGATAGCAGCCGCCAAAACAAAGATGCCACCGCTTTGCGACTACAAGCCATGCGCGAAACCACCGCCTTAGCAGCCGCTCGCGCAACGGTTGATTTAGCGGTAGCCCGCATCACCCTGAATTTTTCAGATGACCAACTCGACCAACTCAACAAAATACTGAGCTACCTCGAAGCGCGAACCAGCGCGGGGGCAGCAAGCCAAGCCGATCTTGAGCGAGCCCGTACCCGCGTCTTGGCAGCCCGGCAAACGCGCCTTGAACAACAAACCAATTACAGCAACGCGATACAAGAGATTTACCGCCTGACCGGCGCGAGCGCTCAAACTTTGCAACTGCCTTCTGTGAACCAGCTGCCTGCGGTACCAGGAACCAACAACCAGATCCGCGAGATGGTAAAAGCTAAAAACTTTGAGCTGCTGGCGCTTAAAAAAGAAGTCGACGCCCAACAAAGTCTCGTCACCGCCGAATACAGCAAATACCTTCCCGTTGTCGGCGCCAGCCTGGAATACGATTCCACAGAAAATGTAGGTGGAACCAATGCCCTGACTACCAATACCCGCGGCTTGGTGGTCATGACATGGAACCTGTCCATGGGCGGTAAAGAGTATTTCGCAGCCCAACAGGCCAGCGCCGAGCTGCGTAACCGCCAAGCCAAGCTAGACGACGAAACTCAACGCACCACGCAAGCCACAGAAGCAGATTTAACCCTGTTGCAATCAAGCAGCCTGCGCCTGCAAGCCGCCCAAGCCGAACAAGCCTCTGCCCAAAGCGTGGTTAACGCAGTCAACGAGCAGCTGAAAACGGGCCGCATGGGTTCGCTCCTAGAAGCGCTTGATGCGAGCGACCGCTTGTTTGGTGCGCGGTCGCGAATAACCCAAGCGCTTGGCCAACAAATGAAGGCCCATACGCAATTACTTAATCGCCTGGGCTTGCTCAGCGATGTGCAATCTCAATCCAACCCTTGAAAGAAAATTATGTCAGTGAGTTCTAACTCTGACGATGCGTCAGATATTTTTTGGCCCGGCTATGTCGATGCCGTTACCAACCTTGCGATCAACCTGTTGTTTGTGATCGCGGTCATGAGTATTGTGGTGCTGGCCGCTACATTACAAATCGCCGAGCTATCCAAACGCAAAGCGACGCTCGGACCTACTGCTGCCGAAACAACGCCAGCGGGTACACCCGAGTTCACCTTGGCGGAGCTGCAAGATGACCTTCGCGTTGCACAGGCCAACCTCAAATCGACCCAAGCCCGCTTAGTTGAATCACAACAAAAAATTAAACAAAGCGAAGCAACGCAAATCCCAGCTGCCACACCCTCGCCCTCCTCTTCCTCCACTTCCGCCTCTGCTTCTCCTATTGCACGCACAGAAACGGTGGCTGTAGCCGCGTCTAAAACGCCAGCAAGCACAGAGGCGGTGAGTCTTCAAGACGTCAGCGGCGGTTTGGTGGTTAACTTCGCAAAAGACGCGATCACTTTAACCAGCGCTGAAAGCAGCGAAATTGTTACCAAGCTTGCCACTTTTGGAAACCTCAGAACCAACCGCTGGTTGATCACGGTGATTTCCCCCAAAGGCTTCTCTGAAGCCCTTCGCCTGTCGTACTACCGCGCCAACACTGTTCGCAACGTATTGATTGAAAACGGCGTCGTCGGCGGAGCGATTGATCTCAAAATTCAAGAGAGCACCCAAGCCGGTGCCAACAACGCCAAAGTATTGGTGAAGTTACAGCCATGAAACGCGTCTGGCTCAGCCTCACTCGCGATCACCAGTTACTTTTAGCTCTGTTGGGCTTAGTCGGTACGATCGTAGTGTGGGCCTGCTTTGCTCCGGTGGACCGTATCGTGCGTGCCGAAGGCCGCATCATTGCCTCTGCCCGCTCACAAATTGTTCAACACCTTGAAGGTGGGATCGTGACCGAACTCTTGGTCCGTGAAGGCCAGGCCGTCAAGGCGGGGGAAGTCATGATGCGCCTCTCCGCGGTCCAAGCCCATACGTCTGTTCAGCAAGGACAAAGCAAGCTGTGGGGCCTTAAAGCGCAACACGCTCGCCTCAGCGCTGAAGCCGAGGGACGAAGCACGATTGATTTTCCCGCTGAAATTCCCGAACAGCTTCAGCAGCTCGAAGTCAACGCCTTTCGAGAGCGCTCTAGCCGCTCTTTTGCAGAAAAATCAGTGGTCCGCCAACAGATAAGCCAACGCCAATCTGACTTAGCCGAGGCCAAGACCCGCGCCCAAGGACTAACCACCGAACTGGAATTAGCACGCAAGCAAAGCGCTTTGATGGAAGGTTTACATCGAAAAGGCGCAGCTTCACAAATGGAAATGCTAGAGGCCCAAGGCCGAGCCCAACGGCTCTCTACGCAATACAACGATGTGGTGGGTTCATTAACGCGCTTGCAATCGGCGGTTGCTGAATCTTCGGCGCGGTTAAGCGAATCGAATTCTCGGGTTCGGGCCGATGTTCGTACTGAGCTCAGCCAAGTAAGTTCCGAGATCGCACGGTTTGAGCTCGCCGTTGACGGTGACGAAGACCGCCTCGCTCGCACTGAAGTTCGCGCTCCTACCAGCGGCTTTATTAACCGGTTGTACTTCAACACCATTGGCGGCGTTGCCAAACCCGGCGAGCCCTTGCTTGAAATTACCCCCAGCGACGGGCCCGTTGCGGTTGAAGCCCGCGTTCGCCCGGATGACCGCGCCTCGCTTCGCCCGGGCCTTCAAACCCGAGTTTTGATAGGCGCTTACGACTACGCAGTCTACGGATCCCTCGAAGGCCGCGTGGTTGAAGTGAGCGCGGACACCGTTCCCGACGAACACGGCCAGCGCTTTTACCGCGTCGTGAAGCAAACCAATAGCGCCAAAGGCTTATTAGCCAAACAGTCCATCCTGCCCGGAATGACGGCGCATGCAGATGTTGTTCTTGGCCAACGTAGCGTGATGAGTTATGTGCTCTCGCCTTTGCTCCGCTTTACCCAACGTGCTTTGCGCGAACCCACTTAATTGAGATTGTTGGAGATACAAAAATGAAAAAACTTTACCGCTATTACTACTACGTTGGAATTCCTGTTTTCTTGGTATTTTTAGGCACCGTTCTGTTTTACGGCGCTATCGCTGCAACCGTCAAGGGCAACCCGCACCCGCAAATTAACTACGTTATTTTTGGTTTGATCGCGGTAGGCTGCTACCAAATGGTTTCCCACGTTTACCGTATCAACCAAGAGTTCATTCACTTTTACAAATTTCGCAAAGCCGTTAAAGACGGCGCCAGCCATGCTGAAATTCAAATCCTGATTAACCGCGCAGATAAGCACTTCGATATTGCTCTCCTGCTACAACTGATAGAAGAATTGCGTGGCAAAGCGCTCAATAGCGTTCAACACTCCGCCGTTGAAGCCGAACTTGAACGCTTTGGCGCTAGCCAAAGTCGCCGCTTGATGCTATCGAACTTCATGTCGGGAATGATGGTTGGCATGGGCCTTTTGGGAACCTTTATTGGTCTGCTCGGCGCTTTAGAAGAAATCGGAAAGCTGATTGGCTCCTTCAGCTTAGGCGCAGGGATGACTGACCCAGTAGGCGCAATCACCGAACTCGTTGCCCGTCTGACCTCGCCTATGCAGGCAATGGGCGTTGCGTTTAGCGCGTCGTTATTCGGCGTTTTGGGCTCTCTCATCATGGGCCTGCTGATGGTCTCCGTCAAAAGCGCGACCAGCGATCTGGTGGCCTTGGTGCAATCCGGTACGTCGTTCATGATGGACATTACCGACGACCACAAAAACCTCTCCATGGTTGACCTAGAGCCCGTTACCGAGGCGCTAAGCAACTTGGCCGAACACTCGCCTCTGCTTCGCGGTTTAACCGTCGCGCTAGACCAATCCGAGCGGCGAGTAAGGGAGCTGATGCAAGGCATGGGTTCGCTCATGGGCGGAATGCAAATCGCAAACCAGAGCAGCGCTCTGTTGCTCAATCAACTGACCGAGCAAGCGTCCCAAAAAGAAGATGTTCTTCACATGATTCAATCCATGCAAGCGAGTATGAAGCGAATGGCTGAAAGCCAAACGGAGATGTCGCAGGGCCAGGCGCGAGCTTCTGAGGTATTGGAGCGCCAAAACGCTAATTTGGTAGAGACATTCCAAACCCACGCTACCGCGTCCAACACCATTCAACGCCATGGCTTTGAGAATATGGCTGCCCAGTGGATTCATACCCAACGCCTGATGGCTGAACACGCCGCCCAAACCGAACTTTTGTTGACTGAATTTACCGAATCGCAAAAACAAACCAGCCAAGCGCAATTTGAACTCAACCGTTTGGTCTCGCAGTCCACCCAAACGCTGCAAAACGACAGCGCCTCACGCACCCAATTTGTCACACGTCTAGATAGTTTGTTAACAGAAAACAAAGATCGCAACGAGCAACTCATCCATATGGTTGCTACCCGCACTGAAACCGCTAGCCTGTAAAAAAACAAAATCGCCATGAGTACCGAAACCGCACACCTGATTGTCCCCACTACGTCTGCCACTGGAGAAGTTCAGTTTCAACTGCCTATTGATGCATCGCTGATCGCCTCGTTTGAGGCGGTCGATCTCGATTTGATGTTGATTAGCACCACAGGTGAAAAATATATCTTGCAGCAAGGCGCACTCCAAGCGGCTATTAACCCAGAGAGCAAACTGCTGTTTAACAACGGCGAATCGCTGTCTGCAGCGGATCAAATCAAGCGGCTCGGTATTTTGAAACCCGTAGAAGGCGGCAGCTTTCGTTTAGCCAGCGCCTCGCTACCCGATAGTCCAGAAATAATCAGCGGCAATGAATTCGGATTAGGCAAAGAAGCCCAAGACACAGCCGCAAAAATTGAAAAAATTCTCCAGGCCCTAGAAGCCGCAACCCAAAGCAATACCGCTGATACGCCCCACTCCACCACCGCTAACGGTGGGACTAAGACTTCGTCGCGTGAAGCAGCGGCAGACCCGCTGGCTTCACCTTCGCCGGGGGCGCCGCCTGCGCCTGAAAATCACTTCACAGCTGACGACGTTGGACGAGTCAATGCAACAAAGCAAGGACTTTTAGGCGACACCACGCCCAAAGTGAACAATGTCGTTAATGAAAGCGGTGTTGCATTTGGATCGGTTCCTATTCGTGAAATGCTACCGGGTAACCCCTTAAAAGTCAAAATAGCAGAAGGGGCAACAGACGTAACAACAAATTGGGAAAACCATCAGGTCAAAAATACCTTAGTCATTGCTGGGATTTCTAGCAAAACGGATCCTACAGTTACCCTGACTTTTAGTGGCGACGCCAGCAAACTCCCCCCTGGTTTTCAAATCGATGGCAAGCCCTTTACAGGTGGCGCAGTCACACTCCACGCGACTTCAGGACAGGACTTTCAGGCCGCTCTCTCTTGGACCACGAAACCTGACAACCAAGCGGTCACCCCAGAGTCCTACGCCTTTGGAGTTTCATACAGCTATACCGATGGGAATGGCATTACAAGAACCGCAACGGGTAATACCATCAATTTCAAATATGGTGAGTTCAAAGCCTCAGAAGCATACGAAATTGATGGCTCAGGCAACCCAATTCTTGTACTTTCGGCCAGAGGCGTGAGCTATGAAATCACCGGCAGCGGTCGCGACGACACCATTGAAGCTGGTGATGGCAACGACATCATTCATGGGATGAGTGGTAACGATACATTGTCTGGCGGCTGGGGAAATGATCGATTAGATGGCGGGACAGGCACTGATCAACTTTCCGGAGGCACTGGAAACGATACTTATGTTGTGGACAACACAGCCGACGTTGTGATCGAAAATTCAAACGAAGGCAACGATCTGATTGAAAGTTCAGTCACTTACACCGCAAGCGACAACTTAGAAAACCTCACGCTCACTGGCACCGATAACATTAGCGGCACAGGCAACAATCTCAATAACACCATCACCGGAAGCAGCGGAAACAATACCCTCGACGGCGGCGCTGGTGTTGATACCCTTATCGGTGACGACGGCAATGACATTTACATCGTTGACAGCACCACAGACATCATTACCGAGCTAGCAACAACGAATAGCGGCACAGACACCGTTCAAAGCTCCGTCAACTACACCCTTGGTATCAACCTCGAAAATCTCACCTTAACTGGCTCGGCCACCACTGGAACTGGCAACTCAGTAGCAAACATCTTGACCGCCAACAATTTGGGTAACACCCTCTTCGGCATGGACGGCAATGACACCCTCATAGGTGGCACTGGCAACGATACGTTAGATGGTGGCACTGGTAATGATTCGATGGCTGGCGGCGCTGGTAATGACACCTACATCATTGACAACGCCAACGATGTAGTTACAGAAAATACAGATGAGGGCATTGATCTTATTAAAAGTTCTGTCACTTACACCGCAAGCGCCAACGTAGAAAACCTCATACTCACTGGCACCGATAACATTAGCGGCACAGGCAACGGACTCAACAACACCGTCACCGGAAACAGCGGAAACAATACTCTCAATGGTGGCGCTGGCATGGACACACTTATCGGTGGTGTTGGAAACGACACCTACATCATTGACGACGCCAATGATGTAGTTTCAGAATATTTAGGTGAAGGAATTGATCTTATTCAAAGCTCTGTCACTTACACCGCAAGCTCCCATGTTGAAAACCTCACTCTCACTGAGGGATCTGCTATCAACGGTACGGGCAATAGTCTTGACAACACCATCACTGGAAACTCTTTCGCCAACACGCTTGATGGCGGCGCTGGCATGGATACTCTCATCGGTGGCGCGGGTGACGACATATACATCGTAGATTCCACCACCGACATCATTACCGAGACCACTGCGGGCGGCACAGACACCGTTCAAAGCTCTGTCACCTTCAGCCTTGTAGACACCGATGGCACAGGATCTAACGGTGGAAATATCGAAAACCTCGCCCTCACTGGTACCGATAACACCAATGGCACTGGTAACGATCTCAACAACACCATTACAGGAAACAGCGGAAACAACACGCTCGACGGCGGCGCAGGTGTCGATACCCTTATCGGTGGTGACGGCAATGACATCTACATCGTTGACTCCACCACGGACATCATTACCGAACTTGGCACAGCAGGTAGCGGTACAGACACCGTTCAAAGCTCCGTTAACTACACCCTCGGCGACAACTTAGAAAACCTCCAGCTCACAGGCTCAACTGCTATCAACGGCACTGGCAACAGCGCCGCCAACACCATCACCGGAAACTCTGTTTCCAACACGCTCGACGGTGGCGCAGGTGTTGATACCCTTATCGGTGGTGACGGCAATGACATCTACATCGTTGACTCCACCACGGACATCATTACCGAACTTGGCACAACGGGTAGCGGTACAGACACCGTTCAAAGCTCCGTTAACTACACCCTCGGCGACAACTTAGAAAACCTCCAGCTCACAGGCTCAACTGCTATCAACGGCACTGGCAACAGCGCCGCCAACACCATCACTGGAAACTCTGGCAACAATACATTGATCGGTGGCGCAGGATCCGATACGCTTATCGGTGGCGGCGGTATTGACACTGCCTCTTACAGCGACTCTACTAGTGGAGTCACTGTCTCACTTGTCGCAGGCGTCATTGGTTCTGTAGGCGATGCAGCAGGAGACACGCTATCCGGAATTGAAAATTTAACTGGCAGCGTATTTAGCGACACACTTACCGGCGACGCAAATGCAAATATCTTAGACGGTGGTACAAATACTGGTTCATTGATTGACACCCTCGTTGGCGGCGCGGGTGACGACATCTACATCGTTGACAGCACCACGGACACCATTACCGAACTGGCCACAGCAGGTAGCGGTACAGACACCGTTCAAAGCTCTGTCACCTTCACTCTTGGTACGAACTTAGAAAACCTCACCCTCACTGAAACAGCTGCTATCGACGGCACAGGCAACAGCGCCGCCAACACCATCACTGGAAATTCTGGCAACAATACATTGATTGGTGGCTTTGGAGCGGACACACTTGACGGCGGCGCTGGCAAAGATACAGCATCGTATGCAGGTTCGGCCTTAGGTGTTAACGTCTCGCTCGAAACTGGAGTGACCGGCATCGGCGGCGACGCAGCAGGTGACACACTTTCAAACATTGAAAATATAACTGGCAGCGCATTTAACGACATACTTACCGGCGACGCAAATGCAAACACACTTATCGGTGGCGATGGGGCAGATTCTTTGATCGGTGGCGCTGACAATGACACACTAGATTTAAAAAACAATACCACTGCTACCGCATTTGCTCTCGACTCAGCCGATGGAGGCACTGGCAACGACACCGTTATCGTTTCGCAATCTAGTTTGGGTGGACTATTAAATGGCGGTGCAGATTCTGACACCTTGGTGGTTTTTGGTAACACTAATGCCACATTATTCATCTCAAGTTTGAACGCACAAAATTTTGAAAAACTTGATGTCAAAGCTGACAGCAATGCGACCACCGTTGTCTTGAGCAGTGCTGCGATTTCTAATCTCGTCAACGCAACCGGCGCTGATACCTTAACTTTGCGTTTAGGTAGTGAGGACTCATACTCCTTTGCTGCAGAATCTGGTGTAACTTTCACCCAAGGACAAAGCATTAAATTTTTTAACGCAAGCAACACACAGATTGCCCAAGTCAATTTTGAATATGTCTAAACCCTTAACCCCCATGCCCCCCGACCTAACCAACCTAAAGTCCTGGGCTACCTACATCTTCCAAGGCCGTTTAGGCTGGCTGGCCGTTTCTAGTTTTTTTATTAACCTCGGCCTCATCATTCCTGCGTTATTTAGCATGTTGGTGTATGACAAGGTGGTACATAACGGAATCTTCGAAACGCTTTGGGCTTTGGCGATTGGGGTGACTTTGTTTTTAGCGGCCGAGATTACGGTACGCGCTTTACGGGTTCGGGATGTGGAGCGGGTGGCTTTGGCGATTGATACTCAAATTGATGCGCGTGTTTTCCATTCGTTGCTACAGCCTTCGTCGCGCAGCGGGATGCAACCCGGTATGGCGGCTAAGTTTTTAACCTTGTACCGCGACCTATCCGCTGCGCGTGATTTTTTCTCTTCGCAGTATTTGTTAGCGCTTTCTGATCTGCCTTTCTTAGCGATTATTTTTATCGTGATTGGCGTGATCGCTTGGCCTTTGTTGGTTGTGGTGGTTCTGTGGGTTTTAATTTATGTGGGTGTTGGCAGCCTGTTAAAAAACCGCGCAAACGCTTTAGGCCGAAAGGTGTCGGACCTTCAAGCCACCAAGCTCGCTTTGCTGACCGATGCGATGTCTTCGCTAGACGCACTTCGCAGCAGCCACGCGGGCTTGGCTCTTGGAAATAAATTTAGTCATGCTTCAGGGGAGCTTGCCGAGCTGAACTTGGCGCTGCGCTTAGAGCTGATGGCCCAAGCCCATTGGGCGCAGGTGGTTTACCTGCTTAGCTATGTCAGCTTGCTTGTGGTGGGTTCGTATTTGGTGTTTGACCAATTCATCACCGTTGGCGCGATGATGGCGGTGTCTATGCTGAGCGGGCGTACCCTGGGCGTTGCCGGGCAAGTGTTGATGGCGCTAGGCCGTTGGGCTGAGCTGCAACAGTCGATGAAAGTTTTGACGCCGTTTTTAAGCAATGCGGCAGAAGAAGCATCAACGCCAACCCTGCACCGCCCAAGCAGCAGCATTGAAGGCCACATCGCGCTCAACCAAGTCGCCCACAACTTTGCCAACGGCAACGTAGCACTGCGCGAACTCAATATCAAAATCGCTCCCGGCGAGCGCGTTGGCTTAGTCGGTCGCCCCGGCTCAGGAAAGTCAACCCTCTTGCGTATCTTGGCAGGCGCTGTTCAACCCACGCGCGGCGAGGTTCGCGTAGACCATGTCGCGCTTCATAGCATTGCCCCCGATGACCGCTTTGCTTGGCTGGGCTTTAAGCCCCAAGAAGCCCCGTTGGTGGCGGGAACCTTGGAGTCCAACATCCTGATGAACCTTCCCGATAGCGCCAGCCAAGACGAGCGCATGGCCGCCCTGCAACACGCTTTACATCTTTCTTGCCTAGACCAAGACTTAGCCGCTGGCACCTTAAGCCTAGACCGCGCCATTGAAGAATACGGAGCCAACCTCTCCGGCGGCCAGCGCCAAAAGGTCGCATTGGCCCGTGTATTCGCCACCCAACCCAAAGTCTTGCTGCTCGATGAGCCCACCACCGGCCTCGACACCGAAACCGAAGCCACCATCATTGACCGCCTGCAAACGCTCAAGGGCGTTACCCTTTTGATCGTCTCCCACAACGCCCGCGTTTTAGGCATGACCGAGCGACTGATCGTTTTAGAAAATGGCAGCGTCTTGGCCGATGGTCTGACAAAACAGATGCTTCAATCCTAGATTGTTCCCAATCCCTTTAGAATTCTAAAAATGTACATCGGCCTATTAGAAGACGAACCCCACCTCGCCCAACACGTTCGCGAGATATTGGAGGGTGCGGGCCACACTGTTTCTGTTTTTACCAATGGCGCGGATATGGTGCGAGCGATTGGGCGTGACACGATTGATTTATTTGTTTTAGATTGGCGGGTTCCGCGGATGTCAGGGCTTGAAGTACTTAAGCACATCCGCGATGTTCGCGCCTTAAAAGAACCTGTTATTTTTCTTACCAGCCGAAGCGACGAGCAAGACATTACGGAGGCGCTTAACGCTGGGGCCGATGATTACTGTACGAAACC
>JAIPDD010000066.1 GCA_021737875.1 Sulfuritalea sp. | reverse complement strand
CCAATTGCGCTTCACCAAAAATACCGCGCGTTTTTACGTTGGTGAGCAAGTGTTTCAAGTCACCCACACCTTGCGCAAGGGTTTGCATTTCGCCTAAGCCTTTGTGCACTTGCTCCAGGCGGTCTGCGACTTGTTTGAAACTCTCGCCCAGCCGCGCTTGCAATGTCGACTGCAGTTTTTCATCGACCGTGGCTCGCATTTCATCCAACTTTGCCGCATTGGTGGTTTGCAGCTGTGCCAATTGGATGTCCAAGGTTTGGCGAACTTCCGCCATGCGCCTGGCATTGGACTCACTCAGGCCCGTGAGCTGGGTGCTTAAAGTGTCCGAGAGGGATTTTTGCAAACCCGCCAGTTGCTGGCCGAAAGCATCAATCTGGGTATTTTGAGTGCGGGTTGCTTCTGCGCTTTGTTGAACCAAGGTCTGCTGAAATGTCGCCAGATTTTGGGCGGTCTCTTGGCGTCCTGCGCGCGCTGACTCGGTCACTTCGCGGCGCAGTTCGCGCTCAAGCCGCTCAGACTGGGCTTGAATGCTGTTCAAAACCTCTTGCCGTTGGGCTTGGAGCACCGGGTCATGGGGGTCAGATTTATCTGAGCGCAGGCGCAGAACCAGAAAAGTCAAAACCAGCTGCACCAAGCCCATCCCAAGCAACACCCACCAACCGTATTCATTCACACGCATTCCCCAATGTCATTATTTTTCATAGCAACGCGGTCGATTTAATCTAACCAAGTCGTAAAGTCTTGCACTTCAACCCGGGGTGTATGGAAGGTGTTGACCACGGCGGCCGTATCGGAATAGCCCAATGCCATTCCACACACCAGCATTTCATCAGCGCCAGCGCCAATATGCGGCAAGATGACTTTAGAAAAGCCATTCCAGGCGGCTTGAGGACAGGTATGTAAACCCCGAGCACGGGCGGCCACCATGATGCTTTGCAAAAAGCCACCGTAATCGACAAGCGAGCCGCGCCCCATCACTTTGTCAACCGTAAACATCAAGCCTACAGGCGCGTCAAAAAAACGAAAGTTACGTTGGTGCTGTTGGTGCATTTGGTCTTTGTCTGCTTTGCCAATGCCTAACAAACCATACAAACCCCAGCCGTTTTCGCGCCGACGGTCTATATAGGGACTCACCCATTGTTGAGGGTAGTAGTCGTACTCCTCGACATATTGCGCTGCCAATTCTGGGTTGGTTCGCATGGCGTCATGAACCGCACAAACTTTGGCAACCAAGGTTTTGCGGCTTTGGCCTTGCAATACATAGACCTTCCAAGGCTGGCAGTTGGTGCCTGACGGTGCCCGACTCGCCACCTTTAACAAAGACTCCAGCGTATCGCGGCTAACGGCTTGATCTGTAAATGCCCTGGTGGACATACGTGAGGTAATGGCTGCGTCAACGGCGGTTGACTCAGAAGGGGCTGAACTCATAGCAAGGGTTCCAATACAGTTTTAAGTTTTTCAGGAAGCGCCACAGGGACTCGCGTCGCGGCATCGACGTACACATGGACAAAATGTCCTTGGGCTGCAGCGCGCTCGCTTTGTCCAAAAATCGCAAGCGCATAACGCACGCTAGAAGTTCCCATTTTTTCTACGCGAAGCCCTACTGTAATAGGCTCTGGAAAAGCCAAGGGTGAAAAGTAGTTGCAATGGGTCTCAACCACCAAGCCAATCGTCTCGCCGCTGTGAACATTCAAAGCCCCCTGCTCAATTAAATAGGCATTCACCGCGGTGTCAAACCAGCTGTAGTAAACAACGTTATTCACGTGCCCATAGGCATCGTTGTCGCTCCAGCGGGTGGTGATGGGGCGCAACACGCGGTAAGCGCTTCGTTTTTCAGCCTGGGGTTTGTCCATACTGCAGATTAGACCTTTGATTTTGCCTCTCCAAGCGCTGCGCTTAGAGATAAAAGTCTTCTTTTTACACCTCAGAACACGTATTTCAAAAAATACTTTGAAGAAATACACCAATAAAATCATAGACTTAGAGAAAAATGTGACTTTTTTGCTGCATTGCAACAAAAAAGTCTTGCAAAGCCCCCATTGCTGCCTATAATTCGCTCATGCTGCACTGCAACATATCGAGGCCAGGGGCCAAGTTACGGAGCAGATGGTGTTTTGATCTTTAACTTTTGGAGTATTTATATGTTGACCGTAGAACAAATCGTCGCCGCCCAACGCGCTAATGTTGAAACCCTTTTTGGCTTGACACACAAAGCCTTTGAAGGCGTAGAAAAAATCGTTGAATTGAACCTGACTGCTTCTAAAGCGGCTTTGTCTGAGGCTTCTGGCCACACACAAACCATGCTCAGCGTGAAAGACGCACAAGAGTTGTTGGCTTTGCAATCTGGCTTGCTGCAACCTTTGAGCGAAAAAACTGCTGCTTACAGCCGCCACCTGTATGACATCGCTACCGGTGCAAGCTCTGAGTTCACTAAGTCGGTTGAAGGCCAAGCTGCTGAAGCACAAAAGAAATTTGCTGCTTTGGTTGATACCGCTTCTAAAAACGCACCTGCTGGCTCTGAGTCCGCTGTTGCTGTGATGAAAAGCGCTATCTCTGCTGCCAACAATGCTTTGGAATCCGTACAAAAAGCTGTCAAGCAAGCAACCGAAGTGGCTGAAGCCAACTTCAATGCAGTGGCTGCCAGCGCAACCCAAGTAACGAAAACAGCAACTGCTAAAAAGCGTTAATTGAAAAGTGGCTTCGGAGTCGAAATAATTTTCAGACTCCGGGGCAATGCAAGGGAAAACCCTGAGATAATTTAGCTATTGAGAAACACCCGTGTTTCTAATTGGTTGTCTCCTCGGATTCTTTCGAAACCTCTAGGTTCAGGGATCCCTTCAAGGCCTCGTTGCAAAACGAGGCCTTTTTTTTCGCTGGATGCTAGCTGTTCGTTAACGTGATTTAGCCGCTATTGCCAAACGCAACTGCGGCAAGGCCTGGAGCATGGCTTGTCGGCCAGCTTCTATCGAGCGTTTACGCGAACTGAAGTCAGAACTCGAGACGCCAGTCAACACCGGGCGAACCACCACGTCGGCATCTTTGAGCTCAAATCCGTTGATGCTTTTACCCATGATGCTAAAGGTTTGCAAAAGAATCTCAATGGTTCCGCTGGCCGAACTCCCCTCCGGTGGGCTCGATATGTCCACAGCAATCACCAACTCCGCCCCCATTTTTCTGGCTGCACGCACCGGAACGGGGGAAGACAATCCCCCGTCCACATAGTCATGGCCATTGATTTTCACAGGCGTAAAAACGGCGGGTACTGCACTTGACGCACGGACAGCCGTGCCCGTATCGCCGCGCTGAAATAGCATGTCGTTGCCGGAGTTGAGATCGGTAGCCACAATACCCAATGGCAAGGGCATCGCTTCAATGCGCTTTTGCCCCACTTGGGCGTTGACATACTTCGCCAATGCTTCACCGCGCAACACACCGCGCCCAAAAAACGGAAGCGTCCAATCGGCGATCGTGGATTCGTCCATGCTCTCTGCTACTTTTTGAAGTTGTACACCATTTTTCCCACTCGCATACAGGGCAGCGACCAGACTTCCAGCCGATGTGCCGGTGACAAGCACAGGGCTAATTCCTGCTTCTTCAAGCACTTGAATGACCCCGACATGGGCGAATCCGCGGGCCGCTCCACCGCCAAGTGCCAATCCAATTTTGGGTGGAGTTTTAGGGACTGCAAGGCTGACTGTTGGCTCCTTTACAGGTGCATTGGGTGGCGCACTGGCACAACCGAACAGCACCACCGAAGTCGTCCAAAGGAACAAATGAAATAGAATTTTTTGCATGGTTTATCCAACAGCCCTGTGACACAATAGATTGCTAATTACTAAAGAAAAAGAGAACGCACCATGTCCCGTCAAAGCATTTGGGCCTCCAAGGTTGCAGCCCTTGTGCAATCAGGCAACAGCCAAGCGGCATTGGCGCAAATCAAAGTGGCGCCTTCTGTCAAAGACGTTAAACAACTGCGTGACTTGCTCTTAAAAAACAAACTGTTAGCGGCCAATCCCAATGTAGATAGTGCTACGTCTGACCAAATAGTGGCGCTTTCTGCACCTCGTCTGCACCGGTCTCCTTAAACTGACTGGTCTACCAGGGCGAACCCCATTCCTGTTTCAAACTTAGGGCAGCCAATCCAAGGCTTGCATGTAGTCTGCAGATACCATCAAATCGTCCCAAGGCCTCGCTAAGCTTTGGGGCAACAAGCGCCAACGCCGCTCTTCGCTGCTATCGCTGGCCTGCCAGTGCCCTTGGATTTGCGCTTGCGTCAAACCGGCAATAAGCGCATCCATCGGAGAGGTTTCTCCTTGCTTAAGTCGCAGGGATTGGTTGCATAAAAGAACCAAATCACAGCCAGCATGAAGTGCGGCAATGGCGGCGTCGGTGTAGCTCAACTGCTGGCCATCAATATACCGAGCGGCCGCCATCGACAAATCATCGCTAAATATGGCGCCGGTAAATCCCAACTCGCCTCGCAATATATCTTGGAGCCAAACCCGTGAAAAACCGGCAGGTCGCGAATCTACTTTGGGATAAACCACATGGGCTGGCATCACGCTATCAAGCGCGGTGCCCAGCCAACGGTATGGGGCAGCGTCCTCTTTCAAAATAAGGGAGCGGGTTCGCCGATCTATGGCGGTGGCAACATGCGAGTCTGCTTTGGCAAAACCGTGACCAGGGAAATGTTTTCCGCAGTTGCCCGTGCCGCTTTTTAAGAGCCCATGCATCACACTTTTAGCCAAGAGGCTTACGACCCGGGGATCACGCGCAAATGCGCGATCACCAATCACACTGCTTTCACCGTAGTCCAAATCCAAAACAGGCGCAAAACTAAAATCCACGCCGCACGCTCGCAATTCGGAACCCAAGACAAAACCGCAGGCTGTCGCGGCTTGGGTGGCATCTAAGGGGCCGGCTTTTTTGCCCTTTTGCGGGGAATCCATCCACATGTGGCCCAAAGCGCGCATGGGCGGCAAGTGGGTAAAGCCATCGTTCTTAAAGCGCTGAACACGGCCACCTTCGTGGTCGACGCAAATCAAGAGGTCGGAGCGAAGGCGCTTGATAGTTGCGCATAAGGCGCTGAGTTGGGCGCGGTTTTCCCAATTCCGAGAAAACAAAATCAATCCCCCAACCAAGGGATTTTTTAATCTGACACGGTCCACCTGCGTCAGCTTGGTACCGACAATATCAATAATGAGTGGGGCGTGGAATGTCATGGTTGGGAGGGTTTCATTTCAACGACACAAAAACTCGCTGCGTAGTCTGTCTCATCGGTCACCGTGACGTGGGCACGCAGTCCTTTGGCTTCAAACCACTGTTTGAGTTCGCCGTGTAAAACGATAAAAGGCGCACCACTGGGATGGTTGGCAATTTCACAGGAGCGCCAGGTCATGGGCATGCGCATGCCCAAACCAATGGCTTTGCTAAACGACTCCTTGGCACTAAAACGGGTCGCCAGGTATCGCACACCGCGCTCGGGCCAGCGCGCACTGCGCGTATTCCACACAAGCAACTCTTGGGGACTTAAGACTTTGGCCGCAAAACGCTCACCATGGCGTTGCAGACTGGTGCGTATTCTGCGTACATCACAAATGTCGGTGCCCAGTCCGTAAATCATGGCTGCAGGCAGTGCAGGTATTGCTTTACCGTCTCGGTATAGCCCATTTCCAACGCATCGGCAATGAGGGCATGGCCAATCGACACCTCACTCACCCCAGGCACTGCCTGAACAAATGCGGCAAGGTTGTCACGGTTTAAATCATGGCCCGCATTCACGCCAAGCCCTACAGCCAAAGCAGCGCGGGCTGCGCTGGCAAAACGCTCGAGTTGCGCCGGTTGGCCTGGTGTTGCCCACGACGCTGCGTAGGGTTCAGTGTAGAGCTCCACCCGGTCTGCGCCTACGGCCTTGGCTTGCGCCATGGCATCAGGCGTGGCATCCATGAACAAACTCACCCGCAGACCCCAAGCGTGGGCTTGGGCAATCAAAGGGCGAAGGCGATTGGCATCTTGGGGAAAATTCCAACCATGGTCACTGGTAAATTGCCCTTCCCCATCTGGCACAAACGTGACTTGGTGCACAGGCAGTTTGCGTGCGATCAAATCAGCGACGCTGTCCATCAGGTTGTGCAGGGGGTTTCCTTCAATGTTGAACTCTTTTTCAGGCCATGCCTTCATTAAGTGGGCGAGTTCAAGTACGTCATCAGGGCGAATATGGCGGGCATCAGGGCGGGGGTGAACCGTGATACCGGATGCACCCGCTTGGAGGCACAAAGTCGCTGCGCGCGTGACACTCGGAATACCCAAATGCCGCGTATTGCGAACCAAAGCCACTTTATTGAGATTGACAGACAGTGCAGTTGAATGGGTTGACATAACAAAGGGAAGGAGAGCGTCAAAGGGATTGGATATCCAACATCATCTGCCGCGTTCGCAGGGTTTTTACCCCACTATGGTAGTGCAGGAGCGAACGCAGCTGGGGTTTGAGTGCATTGCTCAAAGCGGCGCAGGTGCGCAATGTGCTTGTAAAGGGCACATTACCGTCTAGCGTCGCTTGCAATTGGGACCACTGCGCACCGCTTAAGCTGGCGCGATCGTCGTCATGCGCCAAGCGCAAGCCGCCTTCAGGAACCAAGGTGTACTGGTGGTTGGGCTGTAATGCACCCAGTGTCATGGTTTGGGTGTTGAGTTGCGGTAGCGAGCCTACTTCGCGCAAAAGAAAAAGTTCAGAGGAGCGCAGCACAGCTTCAAGTACTTCGCCGTGCGCACTTGCAATGACTTCCACCACATTGGCATAGGCATCAAACAAGGTAGCGTGCGGATCGTCACGGGCGAGCAACGTCATGACCAATTCATTGATGTAATAGCCCGACAGCAGCGCCTCTCCAGACGGCATGGCATAGCCGCCCTGCCACTCGGCGCTCTTTAAAGTGCGTATTTCTGCATCGCCGCCAAAGGCCAGATGCAAAGGCTGCAAAGGCAGCAAGATGGGGCGAAAGCTCGAACTCGGGCGCTTCACGCCTTTGGCAATTAAAGCGATGCGTCCGTGGTGGCGCGTAAAGACTTCCAAAATGAGACTGGACTCACTCCAGTCGTAGCGGTGCAGGACAAATGCGGGCTCGTCTGAAATTCGCCGGATGGCCATTTACTCGTATCCGAACGAGCGAACGCGTGCCTCATCGTCCGCCCAGCCGGATCGCACTTTGACCCACATTTCAATAAACACTTTGGCATCAAGCAGTTTTTCCAACTCGACGCGCGTTTCCATGCCAATGCGTTTGATCCGCTCCCCTTTATCGCCGATGACCATGGCCTTGTGACCATCCCGTTCAACGACAATGGTTGCAGCAATCCGCAAAAGGCGTTTTTGCTTGCCCCGGCCCGCTTCTTCTTCAAACTTATCAATCACCACTGTGGAGGTGTAAGGCAACTCATCGCCCGTGAGCCGGAACAGTTTTTCACGTACCGTTTCACTGGCTAAAAATTTCTCGCTGCGATCCGTCAGCTCATCGTCGGCGTACCACCAGGCTTGCTCAGGCAGGTATTTTTCGCAAATCCCCAGCATCCGTTCGATGTCCTTGGCATTTTTTGCCGACATCGGAACAAACTCGGCAAACGCGTGGCGAAGCTGCATTTCTTGCAACCAAGGCGCAATATCTGAGCGCCGGTTGACTTGGTCCAATTTATTGGCGACAAGCAAGGTAGGCACCTGCTTGCTGAGAAGCGCCAATACTTTGGCATCGGCTTGGTTAAACATGCCCGCCTCCACCACAAACAAAATCAGATCGACATCGCCTACCGCCCCCACGACGGTTTTATTCAGCGAGCGGTTGAGAGCATTGTTGTGCCTTGTTTGGAAACCTGGGGTATCCACAAATACAAACTGGGTGGCCCCACGGGTATGAATTCCCGTAATACGGTGGCGGGTGGTTTGCGCTTTGCGCGAGGTGATGCTGATTTTTTGCCCCACCAGCGCATTCATCAGAGTCGATTTACCCACGTTGGGCTTACCCACAATGGCGACCAAACCACAGCGTTGGCCCTCTAACCCTTGGGTTCCAGGTGCAGCGGTTCGCAGGGTGGTTTTGAGCAGGCCTTCGAGCATGCTGTCCAAGGCATCGGCTGTTTGCACTTCTCCCTCTTGCACAGCGGCAATAGGAAGAGGTTTATTATTTTTTGAAACTGTCATAGCCCCGCCTTTGAATGAATGGTTTGCAGCATGGCTGCGGCTGAGGCCTGTTCAGCGGCACGGCGGGATCCGCCAATACCGCGTTCGGTCAATTGCATCTCCGGAATTTCACATTCCACATCAAAACTTTGCTGGTGCGCTGCTCCCAAGACACTGACTACCCGGTACTCCGGAATTTTCAATTTCCGACCTTGCAGCCACTCTTGCAGCTCGGTTTTGGGGTCTTTGCCAATCGCGTCCATCTGCGGATTGATGTCTACGGATGCATACAGGCGCTGTACCAAGGCTTGGGCTTTGGCAAAACCGCCATCGAGGTACACCGCCCCAATCAAAGACTCCAAGGCGTCCGCCAGGATCGAAGCGCGTTTTTGCCCCCCAGAACGCATCTCGCCTTCGCCTAGCTTGATCACCAAAGGCAAACCCAAATCCACCGCAATTTTGTGCAAGGTGTCTTGTTTCACCAAGTTGGCACGTACCCGCGACAGATCGCCCTCGGGCAAATCCGCGAGGCGCCGGTACAACAATTCCGACACGGCCAAATTCAATACCGAGTCACCCAAAAATTCAAGCCGCTCGTAGTGATCAGAAGAAAAACTTCGGTGCGTAAGCGCCTGCTCGAAAAGCGCGGGGTCTGTGAATTCGTGCTGCAAACGCCGTTGCAACTCTAATTTAAGCGTACTCACTTTATGGCAGCTTCAATGGAAGGACCCAATGCGCTTGAGACTTCCGAAATTCATCCAGACAAAGAAGGCTTTGCCGACGATATTTTTCTCAGGCACAAAGCCCCAATAGCGAGAATCCATGGAGTTATCGCGGTTGTCCCCCATCATGAAGTACTGGCCTTCTGGAACGGTGCAGGTGACACCCTCAATGGTGTAGCGGCAAGCTTCAAAGCCCGGGAATTTTTCTGCTCCAGGGATGAATGCGGGGCGGTCGTCATCGTTGAGCAGTCGGTGCGGCTGCGCTCCTAGCGTCTCTTGGTACTGTTTGAAGTAGCGCATCGAGTCTTCATCAAAGAACTCAGGGACCGACTGGGTTTCAATGGGTTTGCCATTGATTGTTAGACGTTTGTTGAGGTAAGCCACCGTGTCGCCTGGCAATCCCACAACGCGTTTGATGTAATCCAAACTCGGTTTAGGGGGGTAGCGAAATACCATGACATCCCCACGCTGGGGCTTTTCGCCTTCCGTGATTTTTGTGTTGAGCACGGGCACACGCAAGCCATAGTGAAATTTATTCACCAAAATCAGGTCGCCCACCAAAAGCGTAGGGATCATGGAGCCAGATGGGATTTTGAAGGGTTCGACCAAAAAAGACCGCAAGAAAAAAACCGAAATGATGACGGGAAAGAGGCCCGCAGTCCAATCGAGCCACCAAGGCTGGGCAAGAATTTGGGCTTGTGCTTGGGCAGTGTTTCCATCGACTTGGGTGATGCCCTGCTTCAATAAATTGGCCCGGCGCTCCGCGTCATTGACCTGCAAAAGGGCTGCTGCTTTTTGACGCGCTGGCCAAAAATACAAACGCTCAGCGATCCAGTAAATCCCTGTGATAGAAGAGGCAATGAAAAGCAGCAAGGCGAAGTTTCCTTCGACATAGCCCACGTACCACGCGCCGATATAAGCTACAAATGCAGCCAAGACAAACGAGGTCAGAACTTGCATTAGTCTTCCACCTGCAAAATTGCCAAGAATGCTTCTTGCGGAACTTCTACAGAACCAATTTGTTTCATGCGTTTCTTACCTGCTTTTTGTTTCTCTAAAAGTTTGCGCTTGCGTGAAATGTCACCGCCATAACACTTGGCCAAAACATTCTTGCGCAAGGCTTTGATTGTCTCACGCGCAATGATGTTGGCACCAATGGCGGCTTGAATGGCTACGTCGTACATTTGCCGCGAAATAATCTCTCGCATCTTGCCCACAACAGCACGTCCACGGTAAGTGGCTTGGCTGCGGTGAACAATGATCGATAAAGCATCGACCTTCTCCCCGTTGAGCAAAATATCTACCTTAACGACATCGGCGGCACGGTACTCTTTGAACTCGTAATCCATTGACGCGTAGCCACGGCTGACCGATTTGAGTTTGTCAAAGAAGTCCAAGACAATTTCACCCAAGGGCATTTCATACGTAAGCATCACTTGCCGCCCGTGGTAGGCCATATTCAATTGCACGCCGCGCTTTTGGTTGGCCAAAGTCATCACCGAGCCAACATACTCTTGGGGCATGTACAAATGCACGGTCACGATGGGCTCGCGGACTTCCTCCAAGCGGCCTTGGTCGGGCATTTTGGAGGGGTTTTCAACCATGCGCACGGTTCCGTCGGCTTGAACGACCTGGTACACCACGCTAGGCGCAGTGGTAATGAGGTCTTGGTCAAATTCCCGTTCAAGGCGCTCTTGAACAATTTCCATGTGCAACAAGCCCAAGAACCCACAACGAAACCCAAAGCCCAGGGCCTGGGACACTTCTGGCTCGTAGTGCAAAGACGCATCATTGAGCTTGAGCTTCTCCAGACTGTCGCGCAAACCTTCGTATTGGTTGGCCTCGGTGGGGTACAAACCCGCGAACACTTGCGGTTGAATTTCTTTAAACCCAGGCAAGGCCACCGTCGCAGTGGCTGCAGCGCCACCGCTGCCGGGCTTGATCAAGGTAATCGTGTCGCCGACTTTGGCGGCCTGCAACTCACGAATACCAGCAATGATGTAACCCACCTCACCCGCCTCGAGGGAATCCCGCGGTTGGTTGGCTGGCGTAAACACGCCAAGATTGTCTGCGTTGTACATGGTTCCGGTGGCCATCATCTTGATGCGCTCGCCCTTGGCCAAACGACCATCGACGACCCGCACCAACATCACCACGCCAACGTAGCTGTCAAACCAACTGTCAATAATCATGGCCCGCAAAGGGCCCGCAGGATTGCCTTTGGGCGCTGGAATTTTGGCAACAATCGCCTCCAAAATTTCCTCAATACCCATTCCCGTCTTGGCCGAGCAGGGAATGGCTTCGCTGGCATCAATGCCAATGACGTCTTCGACTTCTGCGCGAGCATTGTCGGGATCCGCGTTGGGCAAATCCATCTTATTCAGGACAGGAACCACTTCCACGCCGAGCTCTAAGGCGGTATAGCAATTGGCAACTGTCTGGGCTTCAACCCCTTGGCTGGCATCGACAACCAAAAGCGCCCCTTCACAGGCCGACAGCGATCGACTCACCTCGTAGGAAAAATCCACATGGCCCGGTGTATCAATTAAATTCAAGTTATAGACTTGACCATCTTTGGCTTTGTATTTCAAAGCCGCGGTCTGCGCCTTGATAGTTATCCCGCGCTCTTTTTCAATATCCATCGAGTCCAAAACCTGGGCCGCCATGTCTCGCGCCTCCAACCCACCGCAGCGTTGAATCAAGCGGTCTGCCAAGGTCGATTTGCCGTGGTCAATGTGAGCAATGATGGAAAAATTTCTGATGTGGTTCATCAAGGAAGCGCTTCAAGTGGTTGAATTAAAAAGAACCAACAAGAAAAAAGGGCACGTCATTGAAGTGACGCGCCCTGAACCAACAGTCTTTGGCAACTGCGAAA